>DATARC010000162.1:0-2844 GCA_036264335.1 Candidatus Dormiibacterota bacterium | reverse complement strand
CCAAGCGTCAGCGCGCGGCCCGAGGCCGCGAACGGGAACTTGCCGATCTTGACCTCGAGGCCTTTCTCCCTGGCCTCCTTCTCGCCGAGCCCGACATGCGCGATCTCGGGGTCCGTGTAGATGCAGTTCGGCGCCGCGTGGTAATCGGGGACACGGTCGCCGCCGCCCGCGATGTTCTCCACCGCGCAGATGCCTTCGTAGGATGCGACGTGCGCGAGCATGATCCCGCCGATGACGTCGCCGATCGCCCACACGCCCTGAGCGGTGGTGCGCAGGTGCTCATCGATCACGACCCGGCCACGCTCGAGCTTCACACCGGCCTCCTCTGCCCCGAGACCCTCCGTATAGGGAGAGCGGCCGACCGCGAGCAGGACCTGGTCCGCGTCGACCACGCCGTCCTCGCCGCCTTCAGAGAACTTGACCTGCAAACCGCCCTTGGCCTTGACCACCTCGGCGACCTTGCTGCTGGTGTGGATGGCGCCGCCGAGCCCGGCCAGGTGTTTCGCGTAAACGCTGACGAGGTCGGCGTCGACCATCGGCAGGACCTGCGGCAGCATCTCCAGCACTGTGACCTTGCTGCCGAGTGCGGCGAACATCGCGGCGAACTCCATGCCGACCACGCCTCCGCCGATGACGGCCAGCCGCTTTGGCACGTCCTTCAGCTGGAGGATCTGGTCGGAGTCGATGGTGAGCTCGGCGCCCTTGAGCGGGATGCGCGAGATGGCCGACCCGGTCGCGATCACGATGTCCTTCGCGTTGATGACGTCGTTGCCGACCTTGACGGTGCTCTTGCCGCCGAGCCGGCCGGCGCCGCGGAAGGTGGTCACACCGCCGGCTTTCAGCAAGCCCTCCACGCCCTTCACGAGCTGGTCGACCACCGCCGTCTTCCTCTTCTGTGCGACTGACCAGTCGAAGGTGAGCGAGTCGGTGACGAGGCCGAACTCCGCGCCGCCCTTCGCCAGGTGGTACAGCTCGGAGGACTGGAGCAGGGCCTTGGTCGGTATGCAGCCGCGCACGAGGCAGGTGCCGCCGAGACGGTCCTTCTCGACGATCGCCGTCCTGGCGCCAAGCTGGGCGGCCCGAAGAGCGGCGACGTAGCCGCCCGGCCCGCCACCCACGATCACGACGTCAAACGAGTCAGCCATATAGATTCCTTCTATACGAGATATCGGAAATGATTATGCCGGGGCGGCACGTCAAGGCGTGGGGCGCGCGCCGTTCGGGACGTAGCGGTTGACGATGGGCATGCGCCGGTCGCGGCCAAACGCGCGCGGCGTGATCTTGACCCCGGGCGGATACTGCCGGCGCTTGTACTCGCTGCGGTCGACGAGCTGGATGACTCGAGCCACCACCTCCGGCCGGTTGCCGGCGGCGACGAGCTCTTCCGGGCCGAGGTCCTGCTCGACGTAGCCCCGGAGGATGGGGTCGAGCTCGTCGTAGGGAGGCAGGCTGTCCGAGTCCTTCTGGTCGGGCTTGAGCTCCGCGGTCGGCGGCTTGGTGATGACGCGCTCCGGAATCGCGATACCCAGTGAGTTCCGGTAGCGGCACAGCTCGTAGACCATGGTCTTGGTGATGTCCTTGAGGACCGCGAAGCCACCTGCCATGTCGCCGTACAGGGTGCCGTAGCCGGTCGCCAGCTCCGACTTGTTGCCGGTGGTCAGCACGATGTAGCCGAACTTGTTCGACAGCCCGTGCAGGATGGTGCTGCGGATTCGGGGCTGGATGTTCTCCTCCGCCACGCCAGGCACGCTGCCACTGAAGGCGCCGGCGAGGATCTCCTCGAAGGCCTTGTGGGCGGGCTCGATGGGGAAGTCGAGGAGCTGGATGCCGAGCGCTTCCGCGACGAGACCCGCGTCCTCCAGGCTCTCGGGCGAGGTGAAGCGCGATGGCATGCGCACGCCGATCACGTTCTCGGGGCCGAGCGCATCGGAGGCGATGGCCGCGGTCAGCGCCGAGTCGACGCCACCGGAGAGGCCGATCACGACCTTCTTGAAGTTCTGCTTGGCGACGTAGTCGTGCGTACCGAGGACGACTGCGGCATAGACCTCCGCAGGTCCCTCGAGCGGCTTGACCTGCTCGACTGCGAGGGGCGGCTTCGATTGCTGCAGCGCATGGCGCGGGAGCTCCACCACCTTGACCATGAGCTCGAGCCTCTCGGCGCCCTCGGCCTCGCGGCGGATGCTCTCGTGCGGCCTGTGAAACGGAACCTCGCCAAGGTTGACGTCGCAGACCAGCAGGTGCTCCTGGAATGAAGGCGCGCGCGCGATGACCTCTCCGGTCGGACTGAAGATGGCGCTGTTGCCATCGAAGACGAGCTCGTCCTGCCCGCCCACGGTGTTGACCCACGCGATGTAAGCGCCGTAGTCGGCGGCGCGGCCACCGATCATCTCCTCGCGCATCACCCGTTTGGCCTCGTGATACGGCGAGCCGTTGATGTTCAGCAGCAGCTCGGCGCCATGATGCGCCTCCCACGCCATGGGGCCGGCGGGGTACCAGCAGTCCTCGCACACCGACACGCCCATGCGCACGTTGCCCAGCTCGAATATCGGGCAGTCGTGGCCAGGCGTGAAATACCGCTGCTCGTCGAACACGCCGTAGTTGGGCAGGAACACCTTGTGGTACACGGCCTTGAGCTCGCCGTCGTGGATGAAGGCCGCGGCGTTGAAGAGATCGCCGTCCTCGTCGACAAAACCGACGACGGCGGAGATGCCCTTGGTCGCATCGACCACGCTTTCGAGCTGCTTGAGGTTGTCGCGCACGAAGGCCGGCTTGAGGACGAGGTCCTCGGGCGGGTATCCGGTCAGCGCCAGCTCGGGGAAGAGGACGATGTCGGCGCCCTGGTCG
>DATARC010000138.1:0-5638 GCA_036264335.1 Candidatus Dormiibacterota bacterium | reverse complement strand
AACGTTTGCAGATGAACCGCGTGGCGCTGTTCACAAATCGCTCACTCCTCAACGAGGGTGTCCTGATCGGCAGAGTGCGGGGCGCCCTGGGCGAGGCGGAGGCGCCGGCCACTGTCGTCATCAGCCAGCACGCGCCACATGGTGAGATCGACGCGGCCCTCGAGCAGGCGACCGAGGCCGGAGTCGACGGCATCGTGAGCTTCGGTGGCGGCAGCGCCATCGACGCCGGCAAGATCGTGGCCGTCAAGCTCGCGGACCGGCGCGGCCTCGCATATCGCGGTCTCCCCCACATCGCAATCCCGACGACGCTCTCGGTGGCAGAGCTCGCGGGTGGCGCCGGCTTTACCAATGAGGCCGGCGACAAAGAGGGCATGCGCGACGTGCGGCTGTTGCTGGACAGCGTTATCTATGACTCCGAGCTGACCCTGGCCACGCCCATGGCGCTGTGGCTTTCAACCGGGATTCGAGCGCTGGACCATGGCGTCGAGGGGTTCCTGGCCGAGGGCGAGCATCCCTTCTCGGACACGATGGCGCTCGAGGGGATACGGCGCCTGTTTGCGTCGCTGCCACGGGCGATGGCTGCGCCGAGCGATGTCGATGTGAGAACCGAGAACCAGCTCGCCGCCTGGTTCACCTTCACTTTGCCCGGGCCCTCAGCGGGCGGTCTAAGCCATGTGATGGGCAAGCAGATCGGGGCGCGTCACGGGATTCCGCATGGGGTGACCTCGTGCCTTCTCCTTCCCCACGTGCTTCGCTTCCTAGGTGAGCGCATGCCTGAGAAGGTGGCGAAGCTTGGCGAGGCGACAGGATCCGGCGATGCTCCCGGAGACCTCCGGCGCCTGATCACCTCACTCGGCTTGCCGCAGCACATCGCGGATTACGGAATCGGCGAGCCCGAGCTGCGGCGGGCGGCCAGCGAGCTGGGCGGCAAGTATCCGAGCGCGGAGCTGCTCGGGATCTATATGGACGCGCTGTAGTCCGCTAGCTCAGCCAGACCAAGCCGAGTCCGATTGCGGCCGGGACTGATTGGATCAGCGTGATCCTTCTATTTACTGTGGCGCCGCCGTAGATGCCCGCCACGATCACGCAGGCGAGGAAGAACGTCAGGATCGCTCGCCCCTGGACAACGCCATAGAAGAACAGGCCCCAGATAAGTCCGGCGGCCAAGAACCCGTTGTACAGGCCCTGGTTGGCAGCCAGCTTGGCGGACGAGTCCGCCACCTCCTGCGTCATGCCGAAGCTGCGGAGCCCGCGGGATGTCTGCCACAGGAACATCTCGAGCACCAGGATGTAGATGTGCAGCGCGGCGACCAGGAAGACGAAGATCGCGGCGGCGGCGGCCACGTAATTCACGTCACGTCCCCAGTACTGTCAGTGCTTCCGCGTGACCGATCGCCGCACAGCTATTGGCCCTCTGACGCCCAGGGCTTGACGCGCAGACCCCAGCAGGCCCGCATTGACCCCGGGCGCCGGCCGCGCCCTGAGCCAGTGCATCCCGAGCATCTTCCCGGAGTCAAACTGCAGCACCGGCTCGAAGCCGGCTTGCTGGATCGTCTTGCCGCCGATCCCGACCACCGACGCGATCCACAGCCTGGTCAAGCCTTCCTTCGTTGACTGGCCGACGATCGAGTTGACCACCGATCGAAAGACCCCCTTGCGGCGATGTCGCGCGATGGTCACGCAGTTCCAGATGTATGCCTCTCCTGGTGGGAGGCCGATCTCCCTCTCCATCTCGCCGATCCACTCGGACTTCGTGGACAGCCAGCCGTAGCCCACCAGCTCGTGTCCGACCCAGGCCCCGAAGCACCGAGACCCGCGAGCCAGGCGTCCGGGAACCAGGCCAGACTCTGCCTCCATCGCGATGTTCGCCCACGCCGAGTCGAGCTCGCGAACCTCGTACAGGCCGCTTGCCGGTTTTGGCGGCGGCCCGTCAAGAGCCGCCGCCCAGAGGATGGTTTGGATCAGAAGGAGAAGAAGAGGTGGCGAACTTTATGGATGATCTCGGGGTCACCCGTCGCCGAGCCACCTGGGAACCGGCCGAAGAAAGTCAGGACTGCGTCCGCCGCAGAGTCGAATGTGAACAGCGCGTCACAACCCTCGAAGTTTCCCTTCTCCGGCTCTGAGGTCCACTTGCCGTCCTTGATCGTCGCGCGCCACTTGCCGCCCCACGGACCCTTGACCTCAATCCCATACTGAGCATCGACCCCGGCGGCCACCTTCTGGTCGACTGTGTACATCCAGAAGATGAACGCGAATGGCAGGATCAGACCTGCTGTCGCCTCATCGATGGTCGCGAGCTTGTTGCCCAGGCCGTACTCGATGTCATACGGGTGCACGCCGTAATCCATGATCTGGAACGTGCCGTAGAAACCGGCGGGAACCGGTCCGGCGAACGGGTGGTAGACCATGAAGCTGGTCCATTCCTCCGGCGTCAGCGCCTCGAGGATCCCATCGAGCTTCTCGGCGTCCTTCTTGAAGCGAGCCAGGGCCTCCTCGCGCGGCAGCTTGCGGAAATCGAGCGCGTGATCGTTGAGGGTCTCGCCCATCACCGGGAGGCCGAGAGCGGTGCCGTCCTTGCCTGCCTTGGCCGCATCCCAGTTCTTGAAGTAACCCTCCATGACGTCGATCATGTGGCCGACCAGGTCGCGGGTCTCCCAGCCCGTGCAGCGCGTCATGACGTTCCAGTTCTTTGGGTCTTCGACCATCCGCGTGAACTTGGCGCGGTCGCGGCGCATGACGTTCATGACCGTTTCCTTGCCTTCGGCCGCCATCGGATTGACCGGTGTGATTGTCGCCGTGCTCATCAGCTGACTCCCTCCCTGAGGCGAGATTGCGACCACGCTCGGATCGTGCGCATCAGTTTGAGGGGGGACGCCCCCCTTGTGGCGCCCGCCCTGGCGGAGCCAGATCCGGACGCACCCCCCTGTGCCCCGCGCCGGACGTCGCCGTGGTCGGTACGACGATGGGCGGAAGCGTTTCATCCAGCCTGTCGCGGCGCACCTGGAACCAGGGCGGCAGGCTCAGCGACGAACCCAGGGACTCGACACTCTCGTCGACCGTGAATCCGGGGCCGTCGGTTGCGATCTCAAACAGGACTCCTCCCGGCTCGCGTGAGTAGATCGACTTGAAGTAGTAGCGGTCGATGACCGGCGTCACGTTGCGCCCAGCCTTCACCAGCGCCTCTCGCCATGCGAGCTGACCAGCAGCGTCGTCTGCCCTCCACGCGACGTGGTGGACGGTGCCGATCGACTCCTCCCCAACCGGGCCTTCCGGCGAGGCGATGACATCGACCATCGAGTGCGGCCCGCCCTTGCCAGTCTCGAATCGGGTGCGGTTGCCTTCCTGACCCGACTTGCGAAAGCCCAACGTCTTGGTCAGGAGCTCGAACGTCTCAGCAGTCTCGGCGACGGTCATCGTGACCGAGTGAAAACCGCGGATCGCGTGCTGATCGCCGACCGGCGCCTCGGGCCAGGGCACACACGGTTGATCGGTGGTTTGTGCGACGAGCTCGAGCTCGATGCCGTCGGGGTCGGTCACCACCACCGCGTCGGCGCCCAAGCGGTGGGTGACGCCGGCCTCCACGCCCGACTTCCGAAGCCGGGTCTTCCAGAACTCCAGCGAGTCGGGCGGAACTGAAAAGGAGACGGTCGTGATCTGGCCGCTGCCTGCCTTTCGCTTCGGCCAGGTGGGCCAGCCGAAGAAGGTCATTGCCGTCCCGGGTGACCCGACGTAATCGCCGAAATAGATGTGGTACGTGTCGGGCATGTCCTGGTTGATGCTCTTCTTCACGAAGCGCAGACCAAGGACGCTCACGTAGAAGTCGACGCACTTCTGGACGTCGCCCGTGATGCAGGTGACGTGGTGGATGCCGGGTAGGTTGGCTGCCAGCTTGGTCGTCTCCTTCAACCCGATCAACCGAAGGGGAAAACTATGTTAAGTCCCTCATGGACGCTTGTCCCGGTTGAAGCCCCTGCCCCGGGGGTGGAGGGAAACCGCCCCTTCTACTGGCTCGACGACTCCTCGTCGGTGCGGCTCCAGATTTCCGCCGCCAGTGGCTCCTGCAGCTCTTCCTGGACGTGGCCGACCAGGCCGATGGCGCGAGCCATCACGGCCAGCCCCCTCGTCACGCGCCATGGGATCTCGAGCTCGCTCGCGATTGCCCCGATCGCCCCTGTAGCGTTGACGGGCAGGGCGCGGCCGTAGCTCCGGCTCGCTTCCGTCGAAATCGCCTGCATCAGCTCGACGAAGCGCCCGGAGAAGCCATTTTCTGCGGCGATGTCGAACAGCCTCGGCGTCCGCGGGTCGATCGGCTTGTGGATCGGGTGGCCCAGGCCCGCGATGGGCCGTTTCCTCTCTTTATGAGACGCCACGACCTCCCTGGCGAGCGCGGCCAGATCGGGCTTCGCGCCTGCTCCCTCGAGGGCCTCCTGTAACGTCCGCGCTGCCTCTTCCACCGAACCGCCGAACCGATCGCCAATCCCCAGCAGGCCGGCAGCGACGGCGCCCTGCAGCGATTCGGGCGCCCCGAAGTACGTCATGCGTGTGGCGATCGCGCTGGGCGTCATGCCGTGCTCGACCAGCGTCACCGCGAGGGCGTTGAAGACGGTCGACTCCTTGCGATTGGGGAGCCGGCCCTTCAGCTCGAGGAACGCCATGTCGCCAAGCGAGACCTTGCCGATGAGGTCCGCGACCAGGTCGTGGCCCTGCACGGTGATGCGATCCGAGCTGCTGCTGCCCATGGCGGACTTCAGCCGCTTTCTGGTGGTCGTCATTTTCGTTTCACTGTGAGGTTGGTCTTGTAGCCGCTGGCGCCGAAGGTGTCCTCTGGAATCAGCGCCACCTTGGACCGGAACGTGAGCCTCGTGTGAATCGCCTCCTCGATCGCCGCCGCCAGCTGCGGGTGGGGGTCAAACGATTCGGGAACCTCGACCTCGACCGGCACCGGCGGCTGCACGCTGACGTTGGCGTCACGCCGCACCACGCGCGCGCGGCCCGTGACGCGCGGCCTGAAATCACCGACCACCGCGAGGATGGCGGATGGGTACACGTTCACGCCTCGCACGATGAACATGTCGTCGCGCCGCGCCAGGCACCGCATGCGGAAGCTCGTGCGCCCGCATTCGCACGACGTGCCCTCGATCCTGACGATGTCGCCGCTGAGAAACCTCACCACCGGCATCGCCTCGCGCGTGAGATGCGTGTAGACGAGCTCGCCCAGAGCGCCGGTCTCGATCGCCATCGGCTCACGCGTGTCCGGGTCGACCAGCTCCGGCCAGACGTGACCCGTACCGCAGAAATGCATGCCCTGCTGAAGCGGGCACTCTCCAAATAGCGAAGGGGCGACGTCGCCGATTCCCATGACCTCGGTGACCGTCGCGCCGAGGACGCGCTCGATGTGGTCCCGGACGGCTGGGATGCCCCCGCCAGGCTCCCCACCGGTGACGACGTGCATCAGTCGCAGGGAGCTGGGATCGGGATCGCTGCCCTCGAGCTTGTTCGCCAGGTACTGCGCGAACGATGGAGTCGAGAGCAGCGTGTCGGCAAGACCGGTCTTGAGCCCCACCAGGACTCTGGCCGTGTCACCTGGCGCCACCGGCACTGCGCGCGCACCGATACGGACGAGCACAAAGTGCGTGTG
>DATARC010000133.1:0-3377 GCA_036264335.1 Candidatus Dormiibacterota bacterium | reverse complement strand
ATATTCCTATAACGTGGGCACGCTGAAGGCGAAAGCGCGAGTCGCGACACTGGAGCAGGTGAACGCGTGGATCAACATGCACCAGACGATCCGCGTCATCCAGGGCCGTCTGGAGGAGCGGCTGCGCTCGGAGACCGACCTGTCGTGGGCCGAGTTCGAGACGCTCATGCGGCTCAAGACGGCCGCCGGCCAGCCACTCCACATGGGCGAGATCGCATACCAGCTTGTCGGCAGCCCGAGCGGCACGACGCGCATCGCCGATCGGCTCGAGAATGCCGGCCTGATCGAGCGGGAGACGCCGCGCGAAAACCGGCGCGTCGTGCTGGTCAAGCTCACCGAGAAGGGAAATCGGGTCCTGGCCAAGGCCGATCGCCTGTTTCGAGAATCGCTTCACGAAACCTTCGCGGCGCACCTCACTGACAGGGAGGTGGGCGCTGTCCGCCAGGCTATGCGCAAGCTCCTCGAGGGCAACGACGCATGGCAGGAGGCCAGGTGCTCGCCCGCCTCGCCTCCAGCATCATCCTGACGATCGGCCTGATCTCACTCCTTTGGCCGCGGCGGTCGCCACCAGAAGTGCCGGTGATCCGCAGCCTCACGAGCACGATCCGCCATTGCGAGAATCACGCCGGCTCCAACTGAGCCCGCCAGCTGGATGGTCTCCTCGATCTCCTCGTCAGTTGCTCCGAGCTTCTTCGCACCTGCGAAGTGGGATACCGCTCAAGGTTCACAGTGCAGAGCAAGGACCAAGGCAAGGTGCATCAACTCCTTGGTCTTGGCGTCGAGCGCACCCGCCGCGTGAGTCTCCTTGAAGTACTCCGCATAACTCTTGTGGGAATCGAAGTAGCGGCGTCGCAAATCAGGCATTTCTCACCTCATGCAGATTTCTTGGGGTCGGTCTCACCGGCCAGGTCGGGTGGTGGCAGGTCGAGTGGTGGATAGAACGGACCGTTCGCGGGGTCCTTCATGGCTTCCTGAAACGTAGTGCCGTAGTCGCGCTGGATGTCACCCAAACTCCAGGCCTGCCGTTTATAGGTCCAATTCTCCGGCCGCAGCGAATGAGCGCGCCTGAAGTGGACGATCGCGTCGGCAGAGCGGCCGTGCTGCGCGAGATACGTGCCCAGATGGAACTCCGCGGCGGCTTCCATGTCATCGGCGTCCAGAGCGGGCAGGCGCGTTTCGAGCCGCTTGGCGTCCATGAGAAAGGCACTCTTGGCGCCATTCGCGACCCAGTCGCGAACCGCATCCAGGTATTCGTTATTGAGGGTGACCGCGCCCGTATCACGATCGCGGCGCTGAGCGTAGACCGGATCGCCGGCGCGGACCATGCGGCCCTCCTCATCGATCCAGAAGGCAGAGGGAACGTTTCTCACGTCGTACAGTTCCGCGACCTGCAGCCTCTCGTCGAGAAGACTTGGATGCGACTGTCCGGCAGCGGTGATGAACTCTTCCGCGCCTGCCCGGCCTTTGGCATCGGCCGCGATCGTCACCACCTCAAAGCCGGAACCCTTCAGTTCCTCCCGCAGTCCCTGCCAGACCGGCAGGTCAAACCGGCAGCTTCACCAGGATGCCCAGAAGAGCAGGAAGATCTTCTTGCCACGGAGCTCAGAGAGGGAATGCATTCGTCCTGTCAGGTCGGGCAGGGTGAAGTCAGGCGCTCGCTGAGATCCCAGGCGCGTCTTCCAGTCCCAGCCGGGCGGCCCGAAGTACCAGATCGAATTCTGGTCGTCGTGGGCGATCGGCTGCTCGATCAGACGAGCGAACTCCGTGAGATTGAACAGCGTGCCGGAGGACTGCTCGCGGATCATCGACGCCCGGCGCGCATCGGGAACCGGAACGCAGATCTCGTCTTTACAAACGCCCTCAGGCTTCAGCGCCCAGCCCGTGGTCGCCGTCAGCTCCGGAAGCGTGACCCACAGCGCATCGGCCTCGGGCTCCGCGTGCTCGGCAGTGCTCTCGATGTCCTGGCTGAGGACAGTTGCACGGGCCACGGAGCGTTAAACCGCCCCAAAGCCGGGAATCATCCATCCTCGGCCAAGTTCCAGCCGAGCTGATCGCGAACAGCCGCAAACCGTCCCAACTCGGTCCCCCATATATAGAGTGCTGGCCGTGGAGTCGACACAGCTCGTCGAGCAGTGCGATCGCCTCGTGGCGCTGGCCGCCCGTCGCCTCGAGTTCGCAACCCCGAGCGTCGCGGCCGAGGCACGGGCGCGGCAGCTGCACGACCACCTCGAGGGCTTCGTGCGCCCCCGCCTCGCCGACATCGACGCGCCCCTCCTCGTGCTGCTCCTCGGCCCCACCGGCGCCGGCAAGTCGTCGCTGATGAACACGATCGCAGGCGGGGAGGTGAGCAAGGTCGGCGTGCTGCGGCCGACGACCACCGACGCGGTTCTCTACGCGAGCAAGAGCGACGCGGATCGAATTGTCGCCGGCGGCCGTCTGGCCGCCGTCCCGAAAGGCAGGCTGAACCTGGCGGCGGCGCCCGCGACCGCCGACGGGGTTGCCGTCATCGACGCGCCGGACATCGACTCGGTCGACCTTGACAACCGCGAGCTCGCCGACCTCCTGGTCGAGACCAGCGATCTGTGCGTTTTCGTGACCACCGCGACGCGCTACGCCGACCTGGTGCCGTGGGAGGTGCTGCGCCGCGTGCGCGAGCGCGGCCTTCCACTCGTCGTGGTGTTGAACCGCCTGCCGGTTGATGAGCAGGACCGGGCGTCGGTGGTCGCGGACGCCAGGCGGCTCTTCCTCCAGGCCGGCAGGCGAACCGAGGAGGAGCTGATGGACCTGATCGCGATCGACGAGGGCGACCTCGACCCGCGCGTGAACGGCCTTGCGAGCGAAAAGGCACGCCCGCTTCTCGAACGCATAGCGCGTCTGGCCGCGGAGGCCGGCGAGCGCCGCGCCGTGGCGACGCGGGCGCTGGAGGGTGCGCTCAGGGGCCTCGCGCCGCTCGCACACAGCATCGCCGACGATCTCGACCACGAGGCGATCGACGCCGATGCACTGCAGCGGATCGCCGCGGCAGCCTACGCGGCCGAGCTCGCTTCCCTGGCGAGCGCGCTGCAGGGCGGTCTCATCCTGCGCGCAGAAGTGCTTCGACGATGGAACGATTTCGTGGGTGCGGACCAGGTGGCCAGGTTCATCTCGTCGGGGATCGGCAGGATTCGAGCGATGTTGCTGACCGCCTTCCGCGGAAAGGCCGAAGCGCCCGTGACCATCGTCGAGGCGGACATGACGAGCACACTCGAGGCGCTCGCGCTCCGTCACGCGACCGAAGCCGCGCGCCGGACGGCAGTGGCCTGGTCCGACCGGTCGGAAGCAGCCGAGCTTATCGCCCGCGACCCCACGCTGTGGTCCGCGTCGGAGGGATTCCGCCC
>DATARC010000086.1:0-5787 GCA_036264335.1 Candidatus Dormiibacterota bacterium | reverse complement strand
GCGGTCTGCAGAGCGATCTGGGAGCCCATGGTTCCTGCGCCGACCACCAACACCCGCTTCAATTCATGCATGAGGGTCAGCATGCAGGAATTCGAGGCCGCAGCGCAGGCCGCGGTCGATTCGATACCCAAGGAATTCCTGGATTACCTGATCAATACGGTCTTTGTCATCGAGGAGTCGTCGAGCGAGGGCCTCATGGGCCTGTACGAGGGGGCGACGGCGCTGTCGGGACTGGGCATGCCGGAGCGGATCACGCTCTACAAGCGCTCGCACGAGAAGGTTGCGGACTCGCTCGATGAGCTGGTCGAGGAGGTGCGGCGGACGATCATGCATGAGGTCGGCCACCACTTCGGGATGGAGGAAGAAGACCTCCCTTACTGAGGGCCTACCGCAACGTCCAAAAGGCTCGGTCCCACAGGATGAGCGGGTCGCCGGCGCCTGCCACCGCCACCTCCACCTCGCCCACGCAGATGTCGTGGTCGCCCGCTATGTGGGTCGCGACCAGGCGGCACTCCAGCCAGGCCACGCAGCCCTCGATGAGGGGGATCCCGTTGGTGCCCAAACGGTGCGGCACCTGGAGCCAGGCTTCGTCGATCGTCGGGGCCCGGCCCGCGAAGCGGTCCGCGATGAACTCTTGCGAGCGGGTGAGGACGCTGACATTGAAGGCCTTCCCCTCGACCACGGCGGCGCGGGTCGTCGCCTCATGCTCGAGCCCGACCATGACCATCGGGGGGTCTGCCGAGACCGACACCAGGCTGCCGGCCGTGAGGCCGCGGTAACCGGCCCCGTGTCGCGCGCTGACCACGACGACACCCGAGGGAAGGCGGGCCATGACGTCCCGAAAGTCTTGCGCGCTCAAGTGATTCCGTAGCCTAACCTTAGAATCGCTTCCGGACCCGGGGCGACGTAGCCAAGTGGCAAGGCAGAGGTCTGCAAAACCTCCATCCCCAGTTCGATTCTGGGCGTCGCCTCCAACTTCTGACCGAGCTCGGGCCTGCGCCGCCGGAGCCTCTGTTGGGTCAGCCGTACTGCAGGTAGGCGGCGTACCAGTTGGTCGCGATCGCGTGCTGCGCCGCGCGCAAACCGATGAGGCCGCTGCAAACCAGCCTGTGCAGCGCGTTCTCCACCTTGTCCTTGATCCGAGCCCCGGTCGAGCCCGCGTAGGGCTCCGGCCAAAGGTTGCAGGGTGCATATCCGTCACCGCCAAGCTCCAGTGGGATCAGGTGGTCCTATTCGTAGTCCGCGAGCCTGGTGTCCGCGTAGCCGTACTGGGCGACCTGCTGCCGCTTGAGGGCTGTCGTGTATGACGAGGGCGGCCGCACCCAGCGGCCATCGTCCAGGCGGCGGCCGCTCGTGTACCCGCTGACGCAGATCGTGCGATTGATGTTGGAGGGCACGACATCGGCGCTGGCCACGCCTGGCGTGAGCACCGGATTTGGGAGGCCGGCCCTGGATGTCCGAGGCGTCGGGGCAGGGTTGGTGGAGGCCGCGGTCGGGCTGGGCGAGCTGGGACTGGGAGTCTCGATTGAAGTCGCTAGCGGCTGGTCGGCTGGCAGCGATGAGATCCAGAGGCCCAGCGCCGCGGTGATCGCAATTGAAACGACGACCGCGACCACAAGGCGTCCGCCGTGCGCCGCGCGACCCGATGACCTCATGCCCGGAGGTTAGCCCGTGGCCGGGAAATACATTTCCCCTCTCATGCGTTTGTAGTACGAACCTCATACGTCAATGGCCAGACTTATGGGGTCCAGGTAAATGGGGTTAGGCGGCGAGGGTGCTGTCGAAAGACCGCCTTAGGCGCCTAACCCATTGGCGGAAAACGGATCGAATAATTCCTACCTGGTCGCGTTCGAAAGGACGCTCGGCTTGGGCCCCATTTCCCTCACCACGATCAGCCCCGCGATTGCCGACAACACGATCGCGATCCGAAGGACGTTGCGCACTCGCTCTCACCTCAATGGGCAACTCTTACTGGTTCTCCGCGCCCGCCAGTAACAACGAGCCTGCCGGAGGGCGCGTTACGCCACCTCTCGGATCCCAGTGGCAGTTGATAGACTCGAATCAATACTCAGCGAGGAGAAGGCGGATGGGCCTGTCCCAGATCAAGATGCCCCAGCTCGGCGAGTCGGTGACCGAGGGCACGGTCGAGAAGTGGCTCAAGAGCGAGGGTGACTTCGTCAAACGCGACGAGCCCATCGTGGAAGTGGTCACAGACAAGGTCAACGCCGAAATCCCGTCGCCCTTCGAAGGCAAGCTGGTGAAGATCTCGGTCACCGAGGGCGAGACCGTCCGGGTCGGAGCGGTGATCGCGCAGATCGAGACGGCCTCGACCGGCGCCGCCGCCGAAGCCGCGCCGGCAGCCGCGAAAGAACCTGCAGCAGCGCACCCCGAGGTGCCGGCCGCGCCCGCCCCCCGATCCGGTGCTCCTGCGCCGGTCGCGGCCAAGCCCGCGGCTCCGCCCCCCGCCGATGGCAACGGCAGCAACGAACGAGCCCGCCTCTCGCCCGCCGTTCGCAAGCTGGCCGCCGAGCACGGCATCGACGCGACAGCGATTCGCGGGAGCGGCATGGGCGGCCGGGTGACCCGCGATGACGTGCTGGCCGCTTTGGACACCGACGCCGGAACGGCAACCGCCCCGCCTGCGGCTCCCGCTCAAGCTGCCCAGCGCGCTCCACGGGTCGAAGGTGCGCGCGAGGAGGTCGTCAAGCTCGGTTCCATGCGGCGGTCGATCGCCGAGCACATGGTCCGCAGCCTGGCCACATCTCCCCACGCCTGGACGCTCCAGGAGGTCGACGTGACCAACCTGGTCCGCTACCGCGAATCGGAGAAGGAAGGGTATCGCGCACGCCACGGCGTCGCCCTCACGTACCTACCTTTCGTCGTCCAGATCGTGTGCGACGCCATCAAGCAGTACCCGTGGCTCAACTCGACCTGGAGCGACGAGGGGGTCGTGCTCAAGCATTTCATCAACATGGGCATCGCAGTGTCGATACCTGACGGGCTGATCGTCCCTGTCCTGAAGGATGCCGACCAGCTCGGGTTCTCCGAGCTCGTGCGCACGATCAACGACCTCGTCGACCGCGCTCGCAACAAGCAGCTCAAGCCGGACGACGTGCAGGGAGGCACCTTCACGCTGAACAACACCGGCGCCACCGGCTCGGTGGCGAGCCAACCCATCATCAACCAGCCGCAGGCGGCGATCCTCACCACCGAGGCAATCGTCAAGCGGCCGGTGGTCATCGGCGACGGCATCGCCGTGCGTCACATGATGAACATGTGCCTGAGCTTCGATCACCGGATCATCGACGGGATGATGGCGGGCCAGTTCCTGGGTACCATCAAGAAGCGGCTCGAGGCCTGGACGGCGGCAAGCATCCAGCTGTGAGCACAGGCGTGCCGTTGACCCGGGCTCCCATCCCTTCGTGGATACGCGTGCGCGTGACCGAGGGCGAGAACTTCAAGGAGCTCAAGCAGATTGTCAAGGGGAGCCGCCTCCACACCGTGTGCGAGGAGGCGCGTTGCCCGAACATCTTCGATTGCTGGAACCGCCGGACGGCGACGTTCATGATCCTCGGCGACGTCTGCACGCGCGCCTGCCGGTTCTGCGCGGTCACCTCAGGCAGGCCGACCGAGCTGGACCTTGGAGAGCCGCTGCGGGTTGCCGAATCGGTGGCCGAGCTCGGCCTGAAGCACGCGGTCATCACCTCGGTGGACAGAGACGACCTGAAGGATGGCGGCGCGGGCATCTTCGCGCGCACCATCCGCGCGATCCGCCGGCGCAGCCCCGGCACCACGATCGAGGTCCTCACCCCCGACTTCCAGGGCGACGTGGAATCCGTGCAGACGGTGGTCGATGCCCGGCCCGACATCTTCAACCACAACACCGAAACGGTTCCCCGCCTGTACGCGCGCATCCGCCCGAAGGCGGTCTATGCGAACAGCCTCGCGCTGCTGCGCCAGGTCAAGGCATCAGCGCCTGAGATGGTCACGAAGTCGGGCCTGATGGTTGGCCTCGGTGAGACTGAGGACGAGCTGCTCGAGGTGTTCCGCAATATGCGCGCGCACAACATTGACGTGCTCACCGTCGGCCAGTACCTGCGGCCGAGCAAGAGCCACGCCGAAGTAGTGCGTTATTACAAGCCCGAGGAGTTCGTGCGGTTGAAGGGCCTGGCGCTCGAGATGGGTTTCGGGCACGTCGAAGCGGGTCCGCTGGTCAGGTCCTCATACCACGCCGATGAGCAAGTCCCTGAACGCAAGAGCCTGCTGGCTGGGTAGCACTCCCTACCAGGAGGCGTGGGACCTCCAGGCGGAGATCGTGGCCGCCGTCCGCGAAGGAAGCACGCCCGACACGCTGCTGCTGCTCGAGCATCCGCACGTCTTCACGATGGGCAAGGCCGGCAGGTCAGACGACATCCTGTGGGACGAGAGAGAGCGATTGGAGCGCGACGTCGACGTGATCTGGTCGGACCGAGGCGGCGAGGCCACCTACCATGGTCCCGGTCAGCTGGTCGGGTATCCGATCCTCGATCTCGCGCACTTCGAGCTCACGATTCCGGATTACATCGCAAAGCTCGAGCAGTCCGTGATCGAATACCTGCGCGAGCTCCGAGTCGAATCGGAGGCCGGCGAGCGTGGGCTGACCGGCGTCTGGTCCAGGGGCGAGAAGGTGGCGGCGATCGGCATCAAGCTGAACCGTTCGGTCGTGAGCCACGGCTTTGCGCTGAACCTCACAACGGATCTCGATTACTTCGACGGCATCGTGCCGTGCGGGCATGCGGACAAGCGCGCGACCTCCGTGGAAGCCCTCACGGGCCGGCGCATCGACACCGAGTCCGCCGCGCGTGCATACGTCCGCCATTTCGAGGATGTGTTCGGATCCCGGATCGAGTGGGCATCGCCGGAATCGCTGCGCGAGGCTGCGCACCGCTAGCCTCGGACTTCGCACGTCACGAGCCTATAATCCGGCCCACGCGAGCGCCCGGGTAATCAATGCTGGCACTGGCTCTTACCCTCTCCGACAACCTACCGGGCTGGCTGCAGGAACCCAGCTGGTGGCAGCCTCTCACCCATGCCGTGCGCGAGTTCGTGCAGCAGCACCCCTCGGGCGGCCTCTTCCTGGTCATCTTTCTCGAGGAGCTCGGTGTGCCGCTGCCGGCGCCTGGGGACGTCGCGATCATGTATGGCGGCTACCTCACGACCACCGGCGCGATCCCCTACCCGCTGGCCTACCTGGCGGTCGTATCTGGCGCGGTCCTGGGAAGCGCCTGCAACCTGACGATCAGCCGCAAGTACGGCCGGCCTTTCATCCAGCGCTTCGGCAGGTACGTGGGCGTGACCGAGGAACGGCTGGTGCGGGCGGAGCGGCTTTTCAAGCGGTGGGGCCCGTGGGCGATCATCCTCGGCCGCCATATTCCAGGCATGCGAATCGTTTTGTCTGCTTTGTCGGGAATACTTGAGGTGCCCTACAGGGTTTTTGTACCGTGCGTATTCATATCAGCGATTTTCTGGGCCGCGATCTTTCTGGAGATCGGGCGTCACGTAGGTCCCCGTATTCGGGAAGTCTTTCAACTCTTCCCGGCACACCTGATTCCATGGGCCCTGCTGGGTTTGGGCTTGCTCGTGATCGGGTATCTGGGATATGAGCATGGTTTCAAACCGAAAGCCTGGAACAGACACGCTGAAGAGCACCGGTGAGCTCGTCCGCCTCAACACGGTTGAGATGGACGAGGACGACGAGATCCTCCCCGACTTCTCGGCCGAAGTCGACGGCAGGCGCGTCTGGGTCAC
>DATARC010000036.1:0-7568 GCA_036264335.1 Candidatus Dormiibacterota bacterium | reverse complement strand
AAGATCGCGCCGATGATGGCGGCGCCGATGATGGCCGCCAGCACCGCCCGGGGCGCTTCACGCCTCGGGTTCTTGGTCTCTTCCGCAAGCGTGCTCGCGGTGTCGAAGCCGTAGATCACGAAGAGCGACATGAACATGGCCGCGAAGAAGATCCCTGTCGGGTTCGAGGTGCCGAGAAAACTGAAGTCGACCAGCACGGCGGGCGACTGGTGGTGATAGAAGAGGAGCAGGATCAGGGCGAACACCACCATGCCGACGATCTCGAAGACCACGCCGGTGTTGTTGACCAGGGCCACGATCCTCACCCCGAAGATGCTGAGGAGCGTCGTGCTCAGCAGCACGAGAGCGGCGACGTTGCGCTGGGTATTCGGATCTGTCCCGATATTCATGCCGAGGTTGTTGAGCAGAGGTATGAGGACCAGTGGCACGGTGGCCACAACGCCGGCCACGGTGAGAACCCCGGCGAAGAGGTAGATCCAGCCCGTGAACCAGGAGTACGTCTTGTTCGACAGGTATTTGGTCCACTGGTAAACCGAGCCGGCGACCGGGAAGTGCGAGCTGACCTCGGCGAAGTTCAACCCGACAAGCAGCTGCCCGACGACGACGATGGGCCAGCTCCAGAAGAACGCCGGGCCGGCCAGGTAAAGCCCAAGGATGAAAAGGGTGAAGATGCCTGTCGATGGCGAGATATACGAGAAGGCGATGGCGAAGCTCGAGTAGACGCCGAGCGCCCGCCTGAGCTCCTGCTTGTAGCCGAACGTCGCGAGATCGCGGGCGTCGGCCTGATGGGCCTCTTCGTTGACGCTCAAGTGCTCCCCTCCTTGCGTGCGAACCGTTCTTGAATTGCCGCGGACGCTATCACTCGGTTTCACCCGCGTCAACGAGAGCACATGACGCACGGGGTCAAAGGGGCCGGCGTTGGAGCCGGCCCCCAGGTTGACAACCGCTTACATCTGAACGATCGGACGGACCTCCATCGCACCCACGTGGGCGACGGGGCACTTGGCCGCGTACTCGACGGCCTCGTCGAGGTCCTTGGCTTCGATGACATAGAAGCCGACCAGCTGGTCGCCGCCGTGCACGAAAGGTCCTGGCGTCGCTTGGGTGGATCCGTTGCGGACGCGGACTGTCTTGGAGGTCTTCGAGGGCTGGACAGGGTCGCCCGCCTTGAACATGCCCTTGCCGTCGATCTCCTCGAAGTACTTGTTGAACGCATCGTTCTGGGCGTCGAACTGGGCGCTGCCGGGCGCCGGCATCTTCGACTCGTCGGCATAGAGAAGGTAGAGGTATTTCACGCTGAACTCCTTATGGCCACCTGACGGTGGCGTGGTTGATGGCTGGAGCGGTTAGACGGGCTTGGCTTGCTGCAGCACCTGCTCTCGAGTCACACCTTCCATGTGGTGGACCTCCGAGGCGTGCTGCTTCACCCCCGCGACGAGCTTGTCCTCGTCGTCGGTTTCCAGCACCCAACCGCACTCACACTCGACTCGCTTCTTCATGACGTCTCCTTGTTCGAACGGGCCCGACGCTTAGCATCTTGGCCAGGGGGCTTTGGGGAATCTTTGGAGGCCGATTGTTAAGGATCTACCTTTCCGGCGAGGTGCAGGCGGAGCGCGATGGACGCCTGCTCCGCGAGTCGAAGCTCGGGGGGCCACAAGGCCGGTTCGTGCTCGCCTACCTGGTCAGCGAACGGAAGCGGGCCGTGACACAGGGCGAGCTGGCGGAGGCCCTGTGGCCGGAATCCCTGCCGTCCTCGTGGACGGTCGCGCTCAGCGCGATCATCAGCCGCCTCCGCTCGAATCTCGCCACGCTTGGGCTCGTGCGCTCCCACATCATCGGCAACGCCTTCGGTTGCTACCAGTTCTCTGCTCCACCCGACACATGGGTCGACCTCGAAGCGGCGCTGGCGGGAGTCGACGCTGCCGAGGGTTTTGTGGCTGCCGGCAACCCGCAAGCGGCTTATGGACCGTCTTTGATTGCCACGACGATTCTTCGCCGGCCGTTTCTGGCGGGCGACTATGGAACCTGGGCAGAAGCGAAGCGGTTGGCCTTGGCGGGCGCGCTCGTGCGGGCGCTGGACACGCGCGTGGAGGCGCTCGCCGCCAACGGCGAGGCGGAGCTTGCACTCACGCACGCGAGAGAGGCAGTCCGCATGGAGCCCTATCGCGAGTCGGGTTACCGGCGCCTGATGCGGATGCAGGTGCGGAATGGCGATCGAGGTGAAGCGATCCGGTCCTACATGGAGTGCAAGAGGCGGCTTGAGTCCGAGCTGGGCGTCGGACCATCGGACGAGACCGAAGCTCTTTATCGAGAGATCGCCGGCCTGGTGGTGTAACAAAGCGGCAGCTCCACGCGTAGAACCGGTACGGACATCTTGATCGGGGACCCGCGGGCGGAGGATCGGCTCCGGCGCGCCAGGGCTGGCGATGCCTTTGCGTTCGGCGAGCTGCTCGCGCCCGTGCTCGACCAGGGTTTCCGACTTGCCATGACGATGCTCAAAGACAGGAACGCAGCGGAGGACGCCGTCCAGGAGGCGGCGCTGAAGAGCTGGCGCAAGCTGGAACGTTTCCGTTATGGCGCCGACCTGAGGCCGTGGTTCCTGGCGATCGTCGCCAACGAGTGCCGAACGACGCGGCGCTCGCGATGGTTTCAGGTGATCCGCTCCGACGAGGTCGAGCCAGCGGACCAGCCTGCGTCATCGGAAGGTGGGTGGGCCGACAGCATGGATTTGAACGCTGCCCTCGACCGGCTACCGAAGCATCACCTGCTGACCCTGACTCTTTACTACCACCTCGACCTGCCGATCGAGGAGGTTGCCCGCGTGCTCGGCTGTTCCACCGGCGCCGCGCGCCAACGCATCCATCGAGCCCTCGCTGCATTGCGGCCCGGAATGGTTTTGGAGGGTGGTCGATGACACCAGAAGAGCGCGAGCTCAAGCGTGCGTTGGAGGCGCGGAGCGGGGAGGTGACGCCGCAGTTTCGAGCGAGGCTGTCGTCCGCATTGTCAGCCGAAGACCGGCCGTCCTCCAACTTTCTGCCGGCGATCGCGGCGGTAGCGGCAATCGTGCTGGTGTTCGCGACGGTGGGCGTCCTGCTGCTTGCGCGCCAGTCTCGGAACCAGCCGCCACCAGTCGCTGGCACCACTCCGAGCGCTAGCCCGATTGCCACGCCGAGCCCCGACTCGTCACCGACTCCTGCTCCAACGCCCACGCCGGTGGCGGGCGTCGTGGCTGGAGTCCTGGTCAAACCTCCACACCCGATCGCACTACCTGCGACCGCGCAGCTGAGCGCGCCCTCGACTTCAGTGGTCTGGGCGTTGATGGTCGACCAGTACCTGTACCGCTCCGGAGATAGGGGCGCAACGTGGCACCAAAAGCCCTTGCCGCCGAACTTCATGTCTGGTTTTCCCAGGCCGGAGATCTCGTTCGTGAGCGACCAGGAGGGCTGGCTGAGCACAGGTGGTTCGCCTGAGACCCAGTGCAACGCTGAGGTGGTGCAGATCTGGCATACGACGGATGCCGGCTCGACATGGCAGTCTCTGGGCACCAGGGGGGTCTCAGACAGCCAGTGCAAGGGTGAGCTGTCGTTCGTCGATTCAGCTCGCGGTTTTCTGGATGGGTTCGATCCCAACCGGCCGCCCGTCATCTATCACACGAGCGACGGAGGTCGCACATGGGCCGCGGGAAAGGCTTTGCCTGATCCGCCTGGGTTCAGCTCGCAGGGCGGCGGCTTCACGCTGCAGCCAGGTCGTGTCAGCGCCTTTGGGTCGACCCTGCTCGTGTCGGCGTCGATGAACAACTCGGCGGGAGACGTCGAGTACATCTTTCGATCCACCGACGGCGGCGCGACCTGGAAGTACCTGGCGACGGCCAAAGACCCCAACAACCAGGTCGATTTCGTTTCCGCTTCACGCTGGGTTGAGCTGATCGGTCCCGGCTGGACCGGCGTTACCAGATTGAGTCAATCGTTCGAGACGACCGACGCCGGCGCAAGCTGGCACCGGTACGCCAGCGACTATTCGCAGGCGGCGCCGGTTGCGGCCGACTTCGTGTTCGCCGATTCGCAGGTTGGGTACGGGACTGTGCGCGGCGAGATATCGCGGACCGTCGATGGCGGCCTGCACTGGGTGCAGGTGAAGTCGCCCGGCACCTAGCGGGTCGCCGGGACCAGGAAGCCTCGAAGGGCTGACGCCAGCCACGCGCCGGTCAGGTCGAGAAGCAGGCCGACCAGGCAGGTGAGGATCAAGGGGACGGCGGCCTGCCCCGTGAAACCCATGATCGCCGCCAGGCTGCGCGCCGAAGGCCCGAGACCGTAATCCACCTGCAACACGGCCAGGCCGAGTCCCCACGCCGCCAGCCCGGCAAGGGCGCCGGCGGGAACGGCCACTCGTGCCTGGCCGATGATCGCGCCGATGACCAGACCGGCCACGAACGTCAACCACCACGCTCCGATCAGAAGGCCGGCGAGCGAGATCGCGGCGCCGACAAGGGTGGTCAGGAACCACATCCAACCTTTCATGGCTGCATCGACCAGGTCGCCGCGCCGGGCGCGAAAGAAGCCTGGTCGGCCGAGAGCATCGGAGCGTAGAGGCCGCTCCACCATGCGTCGACCTTGTTCTCGTACCACGTCGATGCCGGGTTCTCGCTCTGGCCGCCCGGATAGATTCCGCTGAAGGTCTTGGTGCCCCAGTCGACGACCATCCTCCAGCTCGGGCCGTGGGTCGAGGGCGAATCGCCAGCCGCGAGCGGCGTGTTGCCGTCGCCGCGGTCAGGCCGAGGGCCGTAGTCGAGGCCTGAGACCTGCGCGAGGTTCTCGAGAGTGCGGGTGTGGAGCCTGCCCCAGGTCCACGAGCCGGGATCGCCGCCGAGTGTGGTGCTCAGCGTCGAGAAGGCGGTGCGGAACGCTTGGGTTAGTACGCTGCTTATGGGCAGCGGTGGTTTGGGAGGGCACAGCATGCCCGCGGGGCACGAAGCTTGGCAGCCGTCGGGGGGTGGGCACGGGGCGGAGCCGGCAAGGGTCCATGCTTCAAGGTCCTGTCCCAGGGCATCGTCGAGCTCGTGCCTGTCAACTGTGACGTTCTTGGTCTTCCACCACGGGTCGAACGACTGCGACAGGTACGACTGCCAGAAGGTTGACCAGATCGAGGCGGCGGCTGAACCGGTCTCCATCCTGAAGTCCCAGCTCGCCAGCAAATCGCGCGCCTGCTGCTCGGACGTGGTGAGCTGATCACCCGCCAGCGCCCGGACGAGGATCGGCACGATTTCCGAGGCGAGGAAATCGCGCGTGTCGGTTTGCAACGCCATCATGTCGGCGGCGCTCAACTTTCCGGGCTGGCTCAGCACGCGCCTGATCTCGTTGGCGCGGTAGCCGGGATCGAAGAAGTTCGAGGCGGTGCCGATGTAGTACGGGTATGTCGGACCGACCTGGCGCTGATTCGCGCTCCACACGATGTTGTCTGGCGGGTTGTAGATCTGCGGGATGTCGTCGTAGGGCACAGTGCCGGTGACGTCGTACTCGCCGGTTCCCGGCATCGGCAGCCAGGGTTGGCCTTGCGCCACCAGCGGGTAGTAGCCCGCCGATATCAGCCCAATGTTGCCCGCGTCATCCGCGTAGACGAAGTTGTGAGTCGGCGAGTGCCAGTCGCGCAGGGCCTCGCGGAATCCCTGGAAGTCCGAAGCCTGGCCGATGCGCATCAGGACGCCGAAATCCTGAGAGGGGATGTTGCCCGCCCACCAGACCGATGTCGTCAGGCCGCGCTCGCTGATCACCGGACCGTGCGTGCTGAGCTTGACCGTGAGGTGATCAGCCGGCGCGTTCAGCACCGGGATGTCGTAGCTCACCGAGGTGTAGTTGTGCCAGTCGTTCTTCCAGAAGTACTGGCCCGGGTGTGCGCTGTCCTCCTTTTCCTCGTAGAAGAACGTTTGCTGGTTCTGCGCGTCGGTCAGGCTCCACGAGATGTGCTGGTTGTGCCCGATGAGCACGACCGGCGTGCCGGGGATGCTGACGCCGCTGGTGTGATAGTCGGGCGAGTCCTCGGTCAGCTGGAACCAGATCGAGGGCAAAGTCAGATGTAGGTGCGGATCTCCCGCCATGAGTGCGCCGCCGCTCTTGCTCTTGGCGCCGGCCACCGCCCAGTTGTTGCTGTCGCCGCCCGTGGCGAGGAGGCCCGGCGGGAGGTTCGACAGCCGGTTGTAAAGAGCCAGCGCCGTGGCGGCCTGGGAGTTGGTGACCGAGCTTTCGACGGTGATCGGGGCGGGGTTCGCCTGGGTTGCGTACGGGCCGGGGTCGTATGGGGACTGGGGGTTTGGGGGGAGTACGGGGAACCACGCCGATGTCAGGTCCGGACCGAGCGATTTGCTGAGCAGCTGCATCACAAGCGGGGTGTCGGTGAAATTGAGGGTCTGCGTCATGTCGCCCTTGACGATCAGGGTGTCGATCGGGGTCCATGGCTGAGGCTGGTAGCCGAGCAGCGTGAACATCACGTCGAGCTGGTGCGTCTTCTTCGCCTCGTCGATCCTGTCGTTCACGCCCTTCGCGTACGCGGTGAGGGCGATTTTCGTGAGGTCGTCGGCCTGGGACCATTCCAGCTGCGCCGTTCTCAGTAGGCCCAGCTGCAGCTCGAAGCGGTCGCTGTCGAGCGCGGCCTTGCCGACGACCTGGGAGAGAAGGCCCTCGCCCTGGCGGCGCATCAGGTCCATCTGAAAGAGGCGGAACCGGGCGTGCACATAGCCCACGGCGAGGAACAGGTCGGCGTCGGTCTGCGCGACGACGTGGGCGGTGCCGTCTTTCTCGAACATGACGCGGACGGGCTGCTGCAGGCCGGGGATGGTGAGGGTCTGGCTCTGCACCGGGGCCGCGTCGACGGCCATGGTCCATGCGCCGGTTGCGGGGTTAAAGGCGGGGCCGAGGGCCGGCAGAGGGCCGGCGCCGAAGAAAGAGGCGTACAGGACTGCACCGGAAACGATGAGAGCGAGGACCGCGTTGAGTCCACGCCAGGCGCGTCGGGGGCGGCGGGTGGTTCGTTGAGGGGAGGTGGGTGCCGCGGGGACGTCGGGGGTCTCATGGTCGTCCGTCTTGACGGGGGATTCAGTCGCGGGGTCCGGCGCCACTGCGTGGAAGTGTGAGGTAAGGGTCGGCGGGACGTGTGATGGGGCGAGGCCCGGCGTGAGGGGCGCCACGTGGATCAAGTGGCCTGCGTCGGGATGGCTGGGAAGAGGAGTGGCTGGGGCGATTGGCAGTCGCGAGGGTGCCGGGCTGGAGTCAAAGGATTGTAGGGACGGGCTGGGAAGAGGAGTGGTGGGGCGGTTGGAGTCGATGGTTGCAGTCCTGGAGACAATGGGGGCTAGTCGACGGGCTGGGAGGAGGGAGGGGAGGGCGACTGGCAGTCGACGGTGGGTTTCGCCCGCGTCAGCGGTCCGCTTGGAGAAGTAATTTCGTGCAGGCAGCGAATTCATGAGTTAAGGTATTGACCGGCGAACATAGGTTTGGTATGCTTCTCTCATGTTGGGGGAG
Source organism: Candidatus Dormiibacterota bacterium (assembly GCA_036264335.1). GTDB lineage: Bacteria > Chloroflexota > Dormibacteria > Dormibacterales > Dormibacteraceae > Palsa-872. Next base: position 57 of record DATARC010000036.1, on the reverse strand, counting down.
GGGGGTACAGCGCTATCAAAACTGAGAGCGGCGGCGCTCCAATTTCAGGCTTCTGAG
>DATARC010000035.1:0-2987 GCA_036264335.1 Candidatus Dormiibacterota bacterium | reverse complement strand
TCCTTGAGGATGTCGTTCTGCACGGTCCCTGTGATCTTCTCGGGCGGGCAGCCCTGCTTCTCGGCGACGAGCTCATAGAGCAGAAGCAGCATCGCGGCTGTGGCGTTGATGGTCATCGAGGTCGAGACCCTGTCCAGCGGTATCCCGTCGAGGAGGATCTCCATGTCCTCCAGCGAGTTGATGGCGACGCCGACCTTCCCGACCTCGCCGTTGGCCATCGGATCATCCGAGTCGTAGCCGATCTGCGTCGGCAGGTCGAACGCGATGGAGAGCCCGGTCTGTCCCTCCTTCAGCAGGAACTTGTAGCGCTGGTTCGACTCCGCGGCCGTGCCGAATCCCGCGTACTGCCGCATGGTCCACAGGCGGCCTCGATACATGTCCTTGTGGATGCCGCGCGTGAAAGGGAACGTTCCGGGCAGCGGCTCCTCGGCCCGGCGATCTTCTGCCGAATACACAGGCTTCAGCGGCAGGCCGCTGTCATTTGAAAGGGTCATGTCTCGACGAGCTCGGTCAGCACGCCGCCCATGCTCTTGGGATGTACGAATGCGATGAGCGAACCGTGCATGCCCATCCGGGGTTCCGAGTCGATGAGCTCGCATCCGGCCGCCCGCGCATCGGCGAGCGCCTTTGCGATGTCGGTGACGCCATAGGCGACGTGATGCAGCCCGGGGCCGCGCTTGGCAAGGAACTTGCCGACTGGAGAATCGGCACGGGTGGCGGCCATCAGCTCAACCTCTCCGTCGCCGGTGCTCAAGAACGCCGCCTCGAGGCCCTCCTGGTCGTTGACTTGACGGTGAACAAGCTGCGCGCCAAGCGCAGATCGATACAGCGCGATCGAGTCATCGAGGTCGGCGACAGCGACGCCGACGTGGTGGATCCGCGTCAGCACGTCACTGGACTGAAAAGATGCGCGTCACCGCATTGAGCGTCACCACGTTGGGAAGCAGGCCGTCGATCTTGAGCTTGCCGCTCAGCAGCTTCGCCGCAACCCCGCGGCCAACCTCGTCGTAATAGATGGGTAAGCCGAAGAGCCCTATCTTCAGGTTGCTCAAGCTCATCACGGTTTCCGCATCGGTGCGGATGGTCAGCGTTCGGCGCGGCACGAGGCCGTTGTGGACGGTCAGCCAGCCACCCCTGCCCTTGAAGTCGAGGGTGACGCCCTCGTCGATGTCATTGACCCAGATCCCCACACGCGCCACGAGCGTCGAGAAATCTTTGCGCTTCTCGATACGGCTCTCGACGTTGGCCTGGATCAGGCCTCCCAGCATCGTCGCGAAGGCGCTCGGCTCGTCATCCGCGTAATCGACAAGCCCCGCTTTTTTGGGCTCCGACCTCACCTGATCGCTTCGTCGGGCCATTCGACCGGGATCCGGGTCGTGCACTCGGTCATCTCCTGCGACGCCTTCGTGTACCGCACGATCGTCGGGAGGTCGCCCTTCAATTTGAGCTTTCCCTGGAGCATGCCCTTGGTCGCGTCGAGCTCCTTCGTGGCGACCTGCTTCCATCGCGAGTAAGGCGCCGTGATCACGAAGTCGCACTTTTGCGCGTCGGCGGCCGAGCCAACCTTGATGTCCCGGGCCTCGCCGTCGAACAGGTCCATCACGATTCCCCTGGCCTCGGCGAAGTGCTTGTCCGGCTCAGCCTCGACCACGAGGCCGACAGTCCATTTCCAGCCCTTGCCGGCCGCCTTGTACGCGGCAGACTTGTTGACCTCGTCCTTGAATGCATCAGCCCACTGCGCCGAAAAAGCTTCGACCGTCATGATCTCCTCCCAGTTGCAACCGGAGCCGCCGCCAAGAAAGGTTACTCCGGCCCTATGCGATCGCCCATTGCCACCACTCCCGGCCGCACGACGCGACAGTAGACGCCCATGTTCGCGTCACTCGTCTTGGTCAAGACACGAAGGAGAGCGGGGCTCGTCTCGGTGGTGTCCGGATCGTGCGTGATGACCACGCAGCGCTCGCAGGGCTTGACCACCTCCAGCTCGGCAGAGCCAACTCGCAGCCGCCTGCCGATCCAACGTGCCTCCTCCTCAGGCTCAAAACCCTCCACATAGAGGTTCGCGCGGAATCGCCGGTGATCCACCGGAATCCCCGCCTCGAGCGCAAAAGCCGCCACGGACGCCATGTTCACGATGAGCACCGGCGAGTCATCGAAGTTGGCGCCGGCAAGGTCCCTGAGCGTCAGCGGGCGGCGGGTCGCCTGGGCGATGGCTGCGACCAGCGAATCATCCAGATGCGCAGCCTCCCCTTCAGGAGTCGAGACCTCGACCCCGCTCCCCTGCAGTCGGGCGCGATATCTCATGAGCTGCTTGTCCTCCGTGGCGGTGAACAGCTTGCCCGCTCGATTGGCTGTCCCGTCCACCAGCGCCCAGCGCCGGTCAGCCTCCAAACCCGTGGCATCGATGCGGCACGAATCGAGACGTTCGCCGGTCATCGACTTCACCGGGTAGCGCCAGATCTGGACGATCGTGCCAACCACGTTGAAAGAGTACCGGCGCATAGCGCCCAGCCGGTACTAGGATCACGGCGTGACGGCGAACGGTCAGCCCTTCTTCGAGCCCTTGACCGCACGCGATGCCTGGTTTCTCTACGCCGAGCGGCCGTCGACTCCGCTCGACCTCGGCACCGTCTATATCTTCGAAGGCGGCTCGCGAGTGCCTGGGGGGCGCGGAGCCGCGGGCATCGAGGAAACCATCAAGGAGCGCATCCACCTGGTCCCGCGTTACCGCCAGCGCATCCTTCACGCGCCACTGAACTTCGCGCATCCGGTGTGGGTCGACGATCCGAACTTCGACCTCGGCGCTCACGTTCGCCGCGAGGTGCTGCCGCCTCCGGGAGATGGCGCCTCGCTGCGCAAGCTGGTGATGCGAATCCTGTCGCGACCGCTCGACATGCGCCGGCCCCTGTGGGAGGTCACCATCGTCACCGGCCTCCGCAACGATCGGGTGGTCATCGTCAACCGAGCCCATCACGCGATGGTCGATG
>DATARC010000240.1:0-4014 GCA_036264335.1 Candidatus Dormiibacterota bacterium | reverse complement strand
GTGACCGAGCATCCCGCCGCCTCGAGCTTTCCCAGCGGACACACGATTTTCATCGCGACGGTGACCACCATCCTCATGTTGTGCCTTGGCTATCGATTCCTGCCGCGTTGGGCGATACCGATCGGATGGGCGGTCGTCGCCATTGTCGTGTTCGACGGCGCGATCAGCCGGATCTATACAGGCGCCCACTGGCCGAGCGACGTGCTGGCGGGCCTTCTGATCGCCACCGCCTGGTTCTGCATGATCCTGTCGATCCGGTGGATCGCAGACCGGGCCTTTCCGCCTAGGAGTAGCGGGCCTTCCGCCCTCTCTTCTTGAACAGCCAGGCACCAAAGGTCCCTATGCCGACGCCCACCACACCGCCGACGGCGGCATCGCTTGGAAAGTGGACGCCGAGGTGCACTCTCGATGCGCCGACCGCCGCGGCGAGCCCATACAAGAGGGGCGCCGCTTTCGGATAGTAGAACGCCAGCGCGGTAGCGCCCGCGAACGATGAGGCGGTATGACCGGACGGAAACGATTGGTCTGCGGGCTTGACGCCTACCACTCGCGCCTCGCGGTTGACGAAGGGACGCACCCGGCGGAATAGCGGCTTGATGCGCGTCTGGACCACGTAGGTCGCCGCAAGGGATGAGAACGCCACCGCCAGGCCGGCGCGCCGGCCTTTGCTGCCGCCGAGGATGCCCAGCGCGACGCCCCCGGCGACCCAACCAATGCCCTCGCCCAGGTCGGAGAGGACGCTGACGTAGCGGTCGGTCGTGGTCGTGTGCGGGAGGCCGTTGATCAGGTGGTACAGCCGCCGGTCCAAACCTCGCGGTGCCGGTGGGGCGACCACCACCTTGACGTCGCCGGCCTCGACGTGGACCTCGACCGGGCCGGCCGCCGCGACCGGGGCGGTCTGCGGCATGTCCTTCGGCTTCTTGTCCTCGGTGTCGGCGGCCGTCTTTTCAGCCGGTGTGGGAGCGTCCTTGGCCGTGGCCATGACCTCAGTCAGCCTGGGGTAGTGAGGTTGGCCCCTTGCGACGCGCCCGGCCCGCCACCATCCGAAGCTGGAGGATGCGGGCGGCGCCAAACGCGAAAACGATGACCGCCCCCAGGATCAATGCGAAGAGCAGGGCGATCGCCAGCGGCAGATTGCCCTCGAACATCAGGAACTTGATCTGCACGGCCTGCTGGTTCTGGAGGATGAAGACCAGGATCACCACCAGGGCCACCAGCCCGATGACGATGGCCGTCCAGGCGCCGCTCAGGCGGGTGCGGCGCTCACCGGGCAGCGCTTCCGCCGCGGGCGTCTCGACTTCCGGAGCAGGTTCGTCCCTGGGCGCGTCTGCGATATCCATCCCTGTATATCAAATAACGCTTGTCAGGGTCGAACCACACTTGATCGGTACCATTGCGCTTCATGGAACACGCTCGAGCGGCCTGGGCTCGTGTCGGCTACCAGGGTGAGCCCGGCGCTTATTCGGAGGAGGCCGCGCTCGCGATCCTGCCCGCCGCCCTGACTGTCGGCTTCCCCACCTTCTCGCGAGCTTTCGATGCGGTCGCCGCCCGAGAGGTCGACGCCGCGGTCCTCCCGGTCGAGAACTCGCTCGGGGGCATCGTGCAGGAGGTGAACGACCTGCTCTGGGAGCGCGCGGGGCTGCGAATCAGCGGCGAGGTCATCCACCCGGTGCGCCACTGCCTCCTTGGCCGCGGCGAGCCAGTGGTCAGGGCGCTCTCGCATCCCCAGGCGCTCCTCCAGTGCCGCCGTTTCCTCGAGGCCAGGAACATCCAGGCCGTGACCTACCACGACACCGCCGGGGCCGCCCGCGCGGTCGCCGAAGGGATGGTGGTCGGCAGCGCCGCCATCGCCAGCGCCGCGGCGGCTGGGCGCTACGGGCTGAAGATCCTCGCCGAGGGCATCCAGGACGACGACTCGAACCAGACCCGGTTCCTGATCATCGACCGCGGCGAGGCGGCCCGGCCCGGCGCTGCCGGGTTGACCAAGGCGTCGCTGGCCTTCATGGGCTCGCACAAACCGGGCAGCCTGGTCGCCGCCCTCCGGTGCCTGTCGGAGCGCGGCATCAACCTGACTCGACTCGACTCCAGGCCGATGCCCGACCGGCCGTGGCAGTACCGGTTCTACGTGGACTTCGAGGTCAGCGACCCGGCTGCTGCGACCGCGGCATTGGAGGCGCTCGCCAAAGAGACGACCGAGGTCAAGTTGTTCGGCACCTATCCTGCCGCCGGCGAATAGCCGAGACTGTGCGGTTGTGCCGACGACCACTCACGTGAAGCGCAAGCCCAACCTGTTCGATTCGAAGATCTTTCACGTCGAGCGAATCGAGCTCGACGGCGTGGAGGAGAGCTTCCTGCGAGGGGGGCGACATCTCTTTCCCATGCTGCTCAAAGCGCTCGCTGGAATCTCGCAGATCGGCGTCATCGGCTGGGGCTCTCAGGGGCCGGCGCAGGCCCAGAATCTGAAGGAGTCACTGTCGGGCACCGGCGTGCGGGTCGCGGTGGGCCTACGCGAGGGCTCGGAGTCGATGGCTGAAGCCAGGGCTGCGGGCTTCTCTGAAAAGGACGGGACCCTCGGTGAGATGTTCGACGTCATCCGCAAATCGGACCTCGTGATCCTCCTCATCTCCGATGCGGCGCAGGCACAGCTCTATAAGCAGGTGTTTGCGGCGCTCAAGCCGGGTGCCACGCTCGGGCTGTCACACGGCTTCCTGCTGGGCTATCTCGAGACGACAGGCGAGAAGTTTCCAGCCAACGTCAACGTCATCGCGGTGTGCCCCAAAGGCATGGGGCCCTCGGTGCGCAGGCTTTATGAGCAGGGACGCGAGCTCAATGGCGCCGGGATCAACACCAGCTTTGCCGTCGAGCAGGACCTTGACGGCCGCGCAACCGACGTCGCGCTCGCGTGGTCGGTCGCGCTCGGGGCGCCGTACACCTTCAAGACCACGCTGAAGTCCGAGGTCGTCTCCGACCTGTTCGGCGAGAGGAGCATCCTGCTGGGCGCCGTCCACGGCATCGTCGAGGCGCTCTACCAGCGGTACCTGGAGGAGGGCGCGAAACCTGAGGACGCGTTCAACCGGGCTTGCGAGTCGCTGACGGGGCCGATTCGCGAGACGATCTCACGGCACGGGCTGGTCGCGCTCGACGAGCACCTCGACGCCCAGGGCCGGCGCGACTTCAGACGGGCGTATGACGCCACCTACGCATCTTTCAAGGGTGTGATGGCGGAGATATACGACGAAGTGATGTCGGGAAACGAGATCAAGAGCGTGGTGATGGCCGCAAACCGATTCGCCGAGTATCCGATGACCACCATCGATCGTTCGCCGATGTGGACGGCCGGAGCGAAGGTGCGAGACCATCGCGCCCAGATGAGGACCGACATCGACGGGTTCACCGCCGGTACCTTCGCGGGCGCGATGATGGCGCAGGTCGACACCCTCGTCGAGCACGGCCATCCCTACTCGGAGATCGCCAACGAGTCGATCATCGAGGCGGTCGACTCGCTGCTCCCCTACATGCACGCACGGGGTGTGGCTTACATGGTCGACAACTGCTCGACCACGGCGCGACTCGGGTCGCGCAAGTGGGGACCGCGGTTCCAGGCGATGCTCGAACAGGTGGCGTTCCCGACGATGACGGATCGCGACGCGACGCCCGAGGACATGCCCGAGGGCTTCCTCACCCACCCGGTCCACGAGGTGCTGCACCGGCTGAGCGCGATGCGCCCGCCGGTCGACATAGCGGTGAAGTAACAAGAGGGAACCCCGTGGGTTCCCTCTCGTCGAGCGTGCGGCTCCGCCGCAGGCTCTGCTCTCTTTCCGGACTGAGGAAGGGATTGTTTCTAAGGTGTCTCCTAGCGATGTTCTGGCGTAGTTGAGTACAAGATCATGGCCGGGGGAACCCCGGCCAACCCTGCGACGCTGGCGGAGGTTATAGGTACGTTTCTGAAGTAACAAGAGGGAACCCCGTGGGTTCCCTCTCGTCGAGCGTGCGGCTCCGCCGCAGGCTCTGCTC
>DATARC010000228.1:0-8206 GCA_036264335.1 Candidatus Dormiibacterota bacterium | reverse complement strand
CTCCTGCTGGCACTCGTCGTCATCACCTCATTCCTCATGAAGTAGAGGGGTAAGAGGGAACCCAGATGGTTCCCTCTCACCGGCAGGCGCTTCGCGCGTGCCTGCTCTCTTTCCGGTTATTGGTTGGGACCGATCACGAATCGACACTCCCCGCCACGACTGATAGGCCAGAGGGACAAAATCATGGCCGGGGGGACCCCGGCCAACCCTGCCACGCTAGAGCGCCCCGCTAATCGGTCTGCCGACGGTCTTGGTAGAATCCCGTTCGTGCCCAAATCGGATGGTTCGCTGTCGGCTGTCGTCGTCAGCGGCGGAAAGCAGTACCGGATAGCCCCAGGCGACCAGATCCTGGTCGATCGCCTGGCGGGTGAGCCCGGCTCGTCGCTCAAGCTGGACCGGGTCCTGCTGATGCGTGACGGCTCCGACATCAAGGTCGGCAACCCCGGCATCGACGGGATCGACATCGACGTCAAGATCCTGGCCCACCGGCGCGGGCCGCGGATCGAGACGCTCCGCTACAAATCCAAGAAGCGCGTTCGGGTGCACCGCGGCGGGCGCGCCGACCTGACCGCCATCGAGATCCTTGCGGTCGGCGGCCTGAAAGAGGCAACCGGGTCGGAGAAGAAGACCGAGGACAAGAAGACCAAGCCGGCGAAGGCGTCAGCCGAAACGGCGGCGGACGAGAACGAACAAGCCGTGACCGGCAAGGCCGAGGCGCCCGCCAAGCGCGCGCCCAGGAAGCCGAAGACAGACAAGGAGACCAAGTAATGGCGCACAAGAAAGGCGGCGGTTCGTCCCGCAACGGGCGCGACTCCAAGCCCAAGATGCTGGGCGTCAAGATCTACGCAGGCCAGACGGTGAACGCGGGCACGATCCTCGTCCGGCAGCGCGGCAGCAAGATCACCCCGGGCGAAGGCGTAGGCATCGGACGCGACCACACCCTGTTCGCGCTCGCTCAAGGCGAAGTCAAGTACGTGCGAGTGGGCAAGGACGGCCGCCGGGTCAACATCGTCGCCGAATAGAGGTCGTTCGCGAACCTTCGTCGACGCGGCCCGCATAAGCGTCAGGGCCGGCCAGGGCGGACGTGGCTCCGCCTCCTTCCGACGAGAGCCTTACACCCCTCGCGGCGGCCCCGATGGGGGAGACGGCGGGCGTGGCGGGTCGGTGTGGATGAAAGCAACTACCAGCGTCTCGGATCTGTCTCGCTACAAGCAGAAGCTGCGGTGGCAGGCCGAGCCGGGGGTCAACGGTGCGGGTGGCCGCAAGACCGGGCGCAATGGCAAGGACATCACCCTCGAGGTGCCCGTCGGCACCATTGCGGTTGACCCGGACGGGGCGGTGATCGCTGACCTCGAGCATCCCGGAGCGAAGGCTGTGATCGCGCGGGGCGGCAGCGGGGGGCGGGGCAACGTGCATTTCAAGACGTCGACGCGACACGCTCCGGACTATGCGGAACCTGGGCTCAAGGGCGAGGAGCTGATCGTAACGCTGGATTTGAAGTTGATCGCGGAGGTCGGCCTGGTGGGGCCGCCCAACGCGGGCAAGTCGTCGTTGCTGGCCTCGCTCACCGCGGCCAAGCCGAAGGTCGCCTCCTACCCGTTCACGACACTGGATCCTCAGCTGGGTGTGGCCGATACACGCGCAGGTCGCATCGTGATCGCGGACATACCGGGACTCATCGAGGGAGCGTCACGCGGTGTCGGTCTGGGCTTGCGATTTCTGCGCCACGTCGAGCGGACGAAGATCCTTGTATATGTGATCGATGGCACGTCGCCCGACCCATGGAAGGACCTCGAGATGGTGCAGGAGGAGGTCGAGCAGTTCTCACCCGACCTGGCAAAACGGCCGCACATCGTGGCGATCAACAAGGTCGACATGGACCAGGCGCGAAATTTGAGGAAGAGGTCGCGGCGCAAAGGCCCGATCTATTTCGTCTCGGCCCTTTCGGGCGAAGGCCTCGAGGAGCTGATCGACGCGACGGTCACGACGCTGGCGAGCGCGCCTGAGGTCAAGCCGCAAGGCCCGGTGCGGATCAAGAAGCTTCTCGTCGCCGGGCGTTCAGAGCTCGCCGTCGAAAAAACGGGATGGGGGTTCGTCGTCAATGGCGACCGCGTCGAGCGACTGGTGGAACGGACCGACCTGGACTCGTCGGGGGGCCTGGCGCGATTCCAGACGGAGCTCGACAAGATTGGCGTCAACGCGGCGCTGGAGGCGGCGGGCGTGCAGCCGGGAGACACCGTGAGGGTCGGCGAAGCGGAGTTCGAGTACCAACCATGAGGGTCGGGTTGCTAGGGGGCACGTTCGACCCGTTCCACTTCGGGCACCTGGCGGCCGCCGATGCGGCGATCGATTGCGCGGAGCTCGATCGCGTTTTGTTCATGCCCGCGGCGCAGCCGCCGCACCGTCCACCGGCCATCGCCACGCCTCACCAGCGCATCGAGATGTGCAGGCTGGGCATCGAGGGCGAACCGCGATTCGAGGTCTCCGACCTGGAGCTGAAAAGAGAAGGCCCGTCCTACACCGTCGACACCCTGTCGCAACTAAAAAAGGAGCAGCCCGAGGACGAGCTGTTCTTGATCCTGGGGTGGGACGCGGCAAAGCTGTTCTCGACGTGGCACGAGCCGGCGAAGGTCATCGCGCTGGCGACGATAGTGGTGGTGGCTCGCCCGGGTGGGGCGGCGCCACGTGAGGAGGACCTGAAAGGGGTGGGTCTCGACAAGGCCAAGGTGGCGCTGTGTCTCACGACGACTCCAGATGTCTCGGCCAGCGGTATCCGGAAAGCGGTCCACGATGGCCAGCCGATCACGGGCAAAGTGCCGAAGGCGGTCGAGAGGTTCATCGCAGAGCACCGGCTGTACGCGGGATAATCGAGAGGTTGAAGGCCGCCCGCACGACACCCCTGCAGCTCGCGAAGCTGCTGCGTGGTGCGGCAGCCGACAAGAAGGCGTGGAAGCCCGTCGTCATCGACGTGCGTGACAAAACCACGATCGCGGACTACTTCGTGGTGTGCGAGGGCGAAACGGACCGGCAGGTCAAAGCGATCGCAGACGGCATGGTGGACGCGGCGAAAGAAAGGGACCTGAAACCACTGGCAGTCGACGGTTACGAGGATGCGACGTGGATCCTGCTCGACTTCGACTCAGTGCTGGCGCACGTATTCCTGCCAGGAGAGCGCTCGTACTACGACCTGGAAGGCCTGTGGGCGCCGGTTGCCAGGCGGCGCAAGGAAGCAGCGGCCGGCTAGAGCGGAACAACCGCGAGCGGTGGGCTGGTTGCAAGTTATATGACCCAATTTCCCAAGGACGTTCTCGATGCCGTGGCCGAAGAGAAAGAAGTGCTCCTGACGACCTACGGTCGCAAGACGGGCAAGGAGTCACGCGTCACGATCTGGATCGTCACGGACGGCAAGAAGGTGTACATACGCTCAGGTCAGGGACTGAAACGGCACTGGCCGAAGAACCTACTCGAGCGACCCGAGGGGATTCTTCAACTCGACGGCAAGACGGTGCGATTCAAGAGCCGGCACATCACCGACTCAGCTGAAGCACGACACTCTTCAAAGCTGTACGGTCCGAAATACGGCACCACGGTAAAGCCGTCAACCGAGGGCGAGCCGCTAACGCCTGGCGAACAGGCGGCTTTTGAGCTGGTCCCGTTCGACTGAAACAAGCAAATTCGGTTTAGCGCTCAGGCCGCCCAGCGTAACCCGGGCGCGCGCGCTCGGCGAAATACCACGTGGTCGGGCGGCACGAAACGAAACTCGCGCCCGGCTTTCACCACCTGCCAACCACCCTCGTGCACGAGCCGGTGGTGGAAGTAACAGAGCAGGACCAAGTTGGAAAGAATCGTCGGACCTTGCCGAGACCAGGCCACTATGTGGTGCGGAGTCGACCAATCGACCTGGCGATCGCAGCCCGGGAACCGACAACCTCGATCGCGCGTCCGCAAAGCCCGGCGGGTCGGCGCCGAGACCACCCGCGTCGCCCGGCCGACATCGATCACCATCGAGTCCGCGAGCAGCACACGTGACACTGTGCAATCGCAAGCGAGGCGCTCTAGCGTGCGAGTTGAGATCGGCAGCGAGAGCTCGAGGTCAGCCGGCGGAACGCCGAGCTCATTCTTCAGGCCCTCGAGCGTGGTCGTCAGGTTGAGGTGCGGGCGGACACCGTTGCGGCGAGGCAGCCGTCCTTCATCCATGGCGTGATTGACCAGCTCGCCGAGCGAGTCGGCCATGCGTTGCTTGTGGCTGCGATCGTCGTCAGGACCCAGCCGTTTCGACAGCGAGTCCAGCGCCGTTTTGAAAGCGGCGCCGTTGACCGGATCGAGTATGGCGTCGACGCAAAACATGCCGTCACCCATCTGGCTGATCTCCAGCCGCCGGTTTGAGAAGTCCGCCTCAGCATCGTTGAAGAAACCATCGGGGTCGGCCACGTGCCTGGCGGTGCGACAGAGGTAGCGGAGGCGAGCGACCGAGAAGCTGCGCGCGTATTCAAGCATCTCGACCTCGTCGAACAGCGAAGCCTTGTCGCCAAGCTGGTCACGCAGGTGACAGAGCAGGGATGCGGACTGGTAGCTGACCTCGCCGGAGCGAAGTGCCTCGGCGATCTTGGGCAACGACTCGAGCTGCTTGCCGACGCAGAGGCGGTCGGCGACTGAGGTGGCAGACATGCCGCAGAGCCGGCCGGCCCAGGTGACGACGGTGGCATTGCCGTCAGCCAGATGCGTCCCCGCCACCTGGGCCCGGTGAGTGTCAGCAGAGAAGGTGCACTCCAGGGAGTCCATGACATGTCGGAGGCCTTTGAGATCGATCTCGCGAGCTTCATCAGCCTGAAAATCGCGGACCGCCTGCCTCAGTTTCGAAAGGGCTCTACCCCCTTCCCCCAACATAAGAGAAGTCTACCAAACATCTGTTCGCGGGTCAATACGTTAACTCAACTAAGTGACCCGTACACCAGAAATTTGTTCAAGGCGCCCGCTATCACGCAAGTGCGAAAGCGACCACTCCCAACCACCACCCACTGCCTCGTCCCAGCCTGTTGCTCGCATGCCACTTACGCCAGCGGGTAAAACAGCACCCGGCGCTAATTGATCTGCGAGTACCTGTCAAAGATCTCTCGCAAATTCGCCGGCGGTTCCACCTTGTGCTTCTTCATCACATCGAACAGGCTCAGGATGTGCCGCACCCCTGCGAGCGTCACGCCCTTCTCCCTCGTCAGGTACTGGATCACCTGCACCTTGCTGATGTCCCGCTGCGAGTACCGCCTTCGGTTCGTCGATGTTCTGTGCGGTTCCAGCAGCATCGCGTCCTCGTACAGCATCAGCGTGCGCGGGTGCGTTTCCAGGATCTCAGCGGCCACGCTGATCGTGTAGAGCGGCTTGTCCAGGTCGCTGAAGGACTGTTGCAGACCCGGTGGGGTCGTGCGACTCGCCATGCGCTAGCGCACGGTGCTCAGTATCTGGATGATCGCGGGCCCCAGCAGCACGATCCACAGCACCGGGAAGATGCACCCCACCATCGGGAACACCATCCGCGACGACGCCTGCGCGGCCCTCTCCTGCGCGGTCTGCCGCTGCCTTCTCCTCATCTCCGTCGCCTGCACCCTCAGCAATCGAGCGATGGGCACGCCCATCTGGTCCGACTGCACTATCGACTCCACCAGGTGGTGCAGGTCCGCGACCCCACACGTGTCCGCCATGTGCTCCAGCGCCGCCATCCTCGGCCGCCCCAACCTGATCTCGCGCAGCACCTTGCCGATCTCGTCGCCCAGCGCGTTGTGGAACCGTTCCGTGATGCTCAGCAACCCTTCGTCAAGGCTCATGCCCGACTCGACAACGAGCGTAAGCAGGTCTGTAGCCTCGGCCAGCGACCTCTGGATCTGCGTGCGCCGGCCCGCGATCCTCTGGTTCAGCCACAGCAGTGGGAGGAAGTACCCCAGCACCGCCGCGACCACTCCGCTGACCACAGCGGTTACCAGCGGAGGGATGCTAGTGCGCACCAACAGGCCGAGCGCGAGCCCCGCGATGGCGAGCAGCGCCGCCATCCCATACCGGACCGCCTGGAAGCCGGCAGGGGTCAGGCTGCCCGGGTCGCCTGCGCGGCTCAGCTTTTGTCGCAGCTCGCCCGCGGCGAGGGCAGGCAGGCGGCTGGCCAGCGGCCTTGCCCAGCTCTCGAGCCGCTTGGCCAGCGGCGTGTTGACCGGCGGCGGGGTCCATACACCGCTCGCGCTCGCCTGCGCGGCCATGGTGCGATCCAGGGCGATGAAAAACGCGGCCACGACGACTCCGCTGATGATTCCCGCCGTCACCGCGATCAGCAGCATCGGCTACGACTGCAGCGAGGTCATGCGATTGATGAGTACATTGCCAATCACGATCAGCAGCGCGGCGATGCCGAGCAGGATGTACCCGATAACAGTCGAGGTCATGGGCGCGAAGTACCCCGGCACAAAAACGTAGAGGCCGAGCGCGAGCAGCACGGGCAGGCCTGTGATGATGGTCGCGGACGCCCGCGATTGCGCGGTGAGCACGCTCATGTCGCGCTTGGTCTGCAGGCGATCGCGCAGCGTGTCGGAGATGGTGTCGAGCACCTCGGCCAGGTTGCCGCCCACCCGGATGTGCAGAAGGATCGCCGTCACGATGAACTCGAGGTCAGGGCTGTTGATGCGCAGCAGCAGCGCGCTCAGCGCGTCCTCGACTGACGTGCCCAATGTGACCTCAGTTGTCACACGCTCGAACTCGGTCGACACCGGGGGCCTCGACTTCGTGGCCACAGTCTCCAGGGCGCGGTCGATCGCGTAGCCCGTCTTCAGCGAGTTCGACAGCAGCTGGAGCATTGCGGCCAGCTGCTCGTTGAACAGGTTCTGCCGGCGCCGCTGCAGATAGGCCACCACCAGCGGCGGGACGATGAAGCCGACGACGCCAAGGATGAGCGGCCCCGCGGAGAAGCCGAAGCGAAACAGCCCCACCAGCGCGCCCAGCGCCACAGCTCCGATCCGGATCAGGAGATATTCGGCAGGCGTGATGTTGAGGCCGGCGCGCGCCAGGTCTTCGGTCAGCGTCGGCCGGCCCCTGACGCTGCGCCGCTGGCTCAGGTTGTCCGCGGCCGGCCGCAGTAGGCGCTCGACCAGCTCACGCGGTGTCGCCCGAGCCTCGGTCGCGCTCTCCAGCGGCACCTTGCGCTCTTTGCGGATGCGATCCAGGCTCCAGAAGAAGACCGCGATCGCAGCCGCCATCGGCACTGCAATGATCAGAGTCAGGACGGGAGGCGGCAGGTTCATGCGTCTAAAAGAGGGAGGGGAAGGCCGCCTGCACCAACTTCAGCGTTACACCCCTTGCGTCATTGACGCTCTGACAGTTCGGGTCCTTGGCGCTGTTCGGCGTCCCGTAATCCTGGTAGGACTCGAGCGTGTATTTGAGCGAGGCGTAGGTCAAGAACCATGTGATGTACTCGGCCTGGCACTGGGTGACCACGATCGTCAGGCTCGTCGCCGTTGCTGTGCTGGCGCTGGCCCCCGTGCCGGTGTCCTCGCCGACCCGGATCACGTGGACATTGGTGAAGACGGTCTTCGTTGCCACCTTCGGGCCGGTGGTGACTGTGGCGATCACTGATATGTAGTCGCCCGGCTGGACATACCCGCCGACCCCCTGCTGCTCGCTGGTGGGGATCGTCATGCCGACGTAGCCGGAAGGAATCGGCAGGAACGGCGACTGCGCTCCCAGTCCTTGCCCTGGCTTCGCCACAAGGTTCGCCGAGACCGGCTCGCCCTTGACGATGGTGACCAACGGGATCGTGCCCTGGGCGTCGCTGATCTTGGTGAACACGGTGGAGGGCAGGCCGGCGCTTGGGAGGCTCCTGATCTCGAGAGCACCGGCTGGAATCGGGATGCGGGGTGTCAGGTCCTGTGAGGCTACGACCACGTTCTGGCTGGGACCACTGTTCCCCGTCGACGCGTTGATGGCTACGAGCACGAAGGCGGCGATTACGAGGAGAGCGAGGACGATGCCGAGGATTGTGAAGGGCCTTCTAGACGTAATGGTGCGCAAGTCCGACCCATCATAGGCAAGATAGTCCGGTGTCGCGCCCCCCTAACTCGGCCCGAACTTTAGGCGTGCGCGCGCAGTCCGGCCAGTCCATGGTCGAGTTCGCACTCTCGTCAGTGGTCCTCCTGCTGCTGGTTGGCGGGCTGGTGGACATCGGCCGCGCCCT
>DATARC010000224.1:0-11303 GCA_036264335.1 Candidatus Dormiibacterota bacterium | reverse complement strand
GAGATGGAGCCGTCCGGCTCACGCGTGATCATCGTGTGATCCGACCCACCCTCCTCATCAAGGCGCGAGTACCAGTCCGCGAGCTGCGCAGACGTGACGACGATGTCCCCATGGTCCAGATCGTCCCACGGCATCGCGTTGAGCAAGGCCGAGAGCTGCGGGCAGTATTCCTCCCACATCGCCTGCGGCAGGTGCCCGTCGTAGACCTCAAGCCGGGTGGTCGGCGACTGTGCCGCACCGTCCACTGCCCATCGCTTCAGCATCTCCCAGTCCACGTCCGCGAGCTGCAGCCGGTTCTCGGCCCCTGCGGATTTGCCTTCCGCACCCAACCATTTCAGGAAGTTGTGACCGGAGTCCTCGTGCGTAGCCATGGTCAGCGTCGTGCAGCCGTGGCGCTCCATCAAATCGAGCGTCAGCGGAATCCATGACCGGCCGATGCCGCGACGCCGGTGGTCAGGATGGACCGATGCCGTCACCCACATGAACTGCTTGTTGCTCTCGTATTCGGGGCTGCCCGGCTTGATCGTGGCCGCAAAGAAGTCGCTGAGCATCAGACCATCGCTCGCGATCTCATACCGGTACTGGATCTCGAAAGGATTCACGTGTTTCATCGCGATCTCGACCAGCTCGTCCGGCTTGAGCGGGTCGCCAGGCCGCGATTCGGCGTGCCGAACCCGGCGATATGCGTGGTAGCGCGACCAGAATTCGCGCGACGCGCTGAGAGGGTCCACCGCCACCGGCGACAGGTTGCCGACCATAAGAGGGAGAGGATAATCGCTCCCCAATGGCGTCGCAAAAGCGTTTCAAGGTCGGCGTCACGATTCACCCCCAGCAGTGCACGATCAAAGAGCTGCGCGATGCCTGGCTTCGCGCCGACGAGCTCGGCGTCGACAGCATCTGGTTCTGGGATCACTTCTATCCGCTGTATGGCGACCCCGAGGGCAATCAGTTCGAGTGCTGGTCGCTGCTCGCTGCGGCGGCGATCGAAACCCGCGCGCCGCAAATCGGGCCGATGGTCACATCGATCGGCTACCGAAATCCAGACCTCATCGCCTACATGGCGGCGACCATCGACCAGCTGTCTGGCGGACGCTTCGTGCTTGGACTCGGCGCCGGATGGTTCGAACGAGACTATGAGGAGTTCGGCTTCGAGTTTGGGGAAACCAGGGATCGGCTGCGCATGCTCAAAGAGGCCCTGCCACGCATCAAAGCGCGAATCTCGAAGTTGAAGCCGGGTCCCGCAGGCGCCATGCCGATCCTGATCGGCGGCGGCGGCGAGAAGGTGACGCTGAGGTTGGTGGCGGAGCACGCCCAGATGTGGAACGCGATCGGCTCCCCCGACGAGTACGCGCACAAGTCGAAGGTGCTGGACGAGTGGTGCCACAAGCTCGGGCGCGATCCCAAGGAGATCGAGAGGTCGGCCAACGTGAGCGTGAGCTCGGCCAAGGATGTCAAAGAATGGCTCGATGCCGGCCTGGAGCACTTCGTGCTGCGGCTTGCCAAACCATTCGACACCAAAGCGCTGGAGCGCGTGCTCAAAGAGTCGCGCGGCTAGACCTGGTCTGCCTGCCTCGTCTCGCGTCGCTCGCCGGGGCGCGGGCGGCGGAAAGGCGGCGCTTCGGCGTCGAGCGCGAGCCTGTGCAGCTCGCGCATCGCGCTGAGAAGCTGCTCCGTGGGAATCCCGAATGCGTTGTGGATCACTCCGTCGTAATAGGCGAGTCCGCTCCAGCGTTGGCGCAACGTCTTCGGTGCGTGCACCAGGGCGTGGTTCAGGCGGTAGTACACGACATTGGGCACGAGCTTCGGGTCCTGCCACTCCCCGCCCTCCGACATCCGCATGCCTCTGAATGCGCCTGAACGCGCACCCATGAGCTCGGTGACGTGAACCCAGCGCACCGCGCGCTCGTGGCCGCGCTGGCCGATTCGAAAGCCATCACGAGTCAAAGTCATCGGCTCGCCCATGTTCTGCATCGCGGTGAAGTAAAAGGCGTTGATGCCGACCATGACCACCACCGTCAGCGGCACCACCAGCGGGTAGGCCGGGTTGGCGAACAGGGCAAGGACGAGAGCGATTGGAAACGCGATCCAACCCACGACTCTGAGTCGCCGCATCATCGTCGGCAGGCTGGGTGCGATCAGGGTCACGTCGGCCCCCGGGCCGGCGATCAGGGAGGCCGGAATCTCACGGCGGCGGCGCCAGGCCTCGCGAATACGAATTGCGGTCGCAGTCGTGCCGCCGACCCCGATGACATAGAGGGTCAGGAAGGCAACGGTCACCAGCAGCCAGACCGCCCGTTCGTCCATCGAATGCGATTGTAGGTTGGGCGTGCCGGTCACAAGGAAGGCCGCCTTGATTTGTGGATTGTCCACTACCCAATTCGGGCTTCCGCGCCTAGGATTCACGGCACCACACCCTCTTCGCGGCGCGAGCCTCCTGTCGCTTGGCAGGGGGCTCGTGTCATAAAAGGCGGGGCGGAAGCAGGCCCTCCCCGGTTTTGTCTAGGCCGCTTTCACTGCGTTGACCAGTTTGGTCAGGGATTCCTTGGCGTCGCCGAAAAACATCATCGTCTTCGGGTCGTACATGAGCTCGTTGTCGATGCCCGCGAACCCCGGCCGCATCGATCGCTTCATGAACACGATGTTCTTCGCCTGGTCCGCATTCAGGATCGGCATGCCGAAGATTGGGCTACCCGGCGATGTGCGCGCGGCTGGATTTACGACATCGTTGGCGCCCACGATCAGCACGACGTCGGCGTTCTTGAACTCGTCATTGATCTCGTCCATCTCTTTGAGCTGCTCATAAGGAACATTGGCCTCGGCGAGCAGCACGTTCATATGGCCAGGCATGCGGCCCGCCACGGGGTGAATCGCATAGCTCACCTCGACGCCTTTCTTCTCGAGCAGCTCCGCCAGCTCGCGCACTGCATGCTGCGCTTGCGCGACCGCCAGCCCGTAGCCGGGGACGATGATCACGCGACGCGAATAGGCGAGCAGCGTGCCCAGGTCTTCAGCGGAGGCGGACCGCACGCTGCGACCCTCCTGCCCGGCCACCCCCGCCGCGCCTGCACGAACCTGGCCGAACGCACCGAACAGCACGTTCGCCAATGAGCGACCCATGGCATCGCTCATCATCTTGGTCAGCAGGCTTCCTGAGGCTCCGACCAGCGTCCCGGCGACGATCAGGGCGAAGTTGTTGAGCGTGAAGCCGCTTGCAGCGACAGCGAGACCGGTGAACGCGTTGAGGAGAGAGATCACGACCGGCATGTCGGCTCCGCCGATCGGGAGCACGAACGCCACTCCGAGCACCAGCGCGAGGACCATGAGAGACACGAACGAGAACGGCACGGAGGCGACTGCCAGCACTGCAATCACGAAACCGACGATCGCGGCCGCCAGCAGGCCGTTCACCAGCTGCTGGCCGGGATACGTGATTGGTGTTCCAGTCATCAGCTCCTGGAGCTTCGCGAAGGCGACCATGCTGCCGGCGAACGAGACCGATCCGATGACAATGCTGAAGACGCTTGGGAAGGCGACGGTGAAAGACGGATGTACGCCGAAGCGCAACAGCTCCGCGACCGCCACCAGCGCCGCTGCGCCGCCACCCACTCCGTTGAAGAGCGCGACCATCTGTGGGATGGCGGTCATCTTCACGAGTCGCGCTCCGACGACCCCCACGACCGTTCCGGCAGCCACCCCGATCACGATGATCGTCACGCCCGAGGTCGTGAACTTGAGCAGCGGAAGCGTCGCCAGCAGGGCGATCACCATGCCGGCCGCAGCGGTGAAGTTGCCGTTGCGGGCGCTCTTGGGCGAGCTCAGCTGCTTCAGCCCAAGGATGAAAAGCACGGCAGCCACGAGGTATGCGAGGGCGATAACCAGATTCATTTGGTCTGTTCGGTTTTGGTTGCTTGGCGGCCTTTGAACATCTCGAGCATCCGATCGGTCACGACGAATCCGCCCACCACGTTGGTGGTGGCGAGGATGACCGCGACCAGACCGATCGCGATGTTGATCGGGCTGCTTGCCCCGGCGGCGATGACAATCGCGCCGACGAGGATGATGCCGTGGATAGCATTGGTGCCAGACATCAGCGGCGTATGCAGGATCGTCGGCACCTTTGAGATGACCTCGATGCCGACGAAGATCGCAAGCACGAAGAAGGTCACCTCGTTCAGCAGCTGGTTGTTCATGAAGGCGGACTCGTGATCAGCTGCTTGGCTCTCTCGTTGACGATATCGCCGCCGTGCGTGACGCACGCACCCTTCGTGATCTCGTCGTCGAAGTCCAGGTTGATGGCGCCGTCCTTGACCAGGTGCAACAGGAGGTTCGCGACGTTGCGGGCGTAGAGCTGGCTTGCATGGAGCGGCATCGTGGAGGGCACGTTCCGGGTGCCGATGATGGTGACCCCGCCCACCTCGACGTCCTCGCCCGCCTTCGTGAGCTCGACGTTGCCACCTGTCTCCGCGGCCAGGTCGACGATGATGGAACCGGGCCGCATCCCCTTGACCATGTCCGCGGTCACGAGCAGGGGCGCCCGGCGGCCCGGAATCGCCGCCGTGGTGATGACGACGTCCGACTTCGCGATGTGCTCGCCGATGAGCTCCCTCTGCTTGCGCAGAAACTCCTCCGACTGCTCGCGTGCGTATCCGCCCTGGCCTTCCTGCGCTTCGAGCGGGAGCTCGATGAATGTCGCGCCCAGCGACTTCACCTCGTCCTTGACCGCCGGCCGCACGTCATACGCCGACACGACCGCGCCCAGTCGCCGTGCTGTCGCGATCGCCTGGAGGCCGGCCACTCCGGCGCCCATCACGAGCACGCGGGCGGGGGCGACGGTGCCGGCGGCCGTCATCATCATCGGAAAGAACTTGCCCAGCCGAGCCGCGGCCATCAGGACCGCCTTGTAGCCCGCGGCGGACGCCTGCGACGACAGGGCATCCATCGATTGGGCGCGAGAGATTCGCGGCACCAGCTCAAGGCTGAACGAGGTCACGCCACGCTTGGCCAGGGCGCTGACGATGTCGCCCTGGGTGGCCGGCTGCAGAAAGCTGATGAGGACCGCGTCCTTCTTCAGCAGCGCCACCTCGCCGGCAGACGGCGCCTGGACCTTGAGCACGACATCGGCGTCCTTCAGGAGGGTCGCAGCACCGACCACCACCTTCGCGCCGGCTGCCTCGTAGGCCTCGTCGGGGACGAAGGCGTTGACGCCGGCGCCTTGCTCCACGCTCAGCTCGAGACCGGCCGCGATCAGCTTGGCCGCGGTGTCAGGGACAAGGGCCACCCGTCGCTCATCCTGAGCAGTCTCCCTGGGGATGGCGACCTTCACAGATTGAGGACTGTAGCCGAAATGCCGGCGTCAACCTCGATCCCCGGGACGGCCTTGTTGGCTGCAGCAGGCGCGTAACATTCGTAATCCGCCACCAAGAAACGAATTGACCGAGCAAATAATCAACGACCTAACCATCCAGGCCGCGACCGTCAATGGATCCGGAAGCCAGACGGCGAACCTCGTCCTGACGCGGGCGATTTTCAAGATGGGCATACCCGTCGCCCCCAAGAACGTGTTCCCGTCGAACATCGAAGGCCTGCCGACCTGGTACCAGCTCCGGATCAACCCAGCCGGCCACATGGCCCGAACGGACCAGGTCGACGTGCTCGTGGCGTTCAATCCCTCGACCTGGCGCGAGGACCTGAAGTCGGTGCGCACCGGCGGTGCGGTGATTCACGAGGAAGCGTTCTCGAACGCCGATGCGCGGACTGACGTCACCTACTACCCGGTGCCTTTCTCCAAGCTCGCCAAGTCGAAGATCCAGAGCGACACGCTGCGCAAGCAGCTTGCCAACATGATTTATGTGGGGGTCGTCGCCGGCCTGCTCGGCATTCCGTGGGAGGCGGTCGAGCATGGCGTGAAGAGGCAGTTCCTCACCAAGCCCAAGGCAGTCCAGGTGAACCTCGACGCGATCAAGGTCGGCCTCGACTACTGGCAGGACAACTTCTCCAAGACCGATCCCTACCGCCTGGAGCCGATGACGGGACTGGTCGACGGCAAGGTGCTCGTCGAGGGCAACCAGGCGGCCGCGCTCGGGGCCCTGATGGGCGGCGTCACGGTCTGCGCCTGGTACCCGATCACTCCCTCGTCTTCGCTGTGCGAGTACCTCATTGCGTACACCGACCGGTACCGCGTCGATCCCGCGACCGGCGAGAAGCGGGTGGCCATCGTGCAAGCCGAGGACGAGCTGGCGGCGGTCGGCATGGCGATCGGCGCCGGCTGGGCCGGCGCGCGCTCGATGACCTCGACCTCCGGCCCAGGCATCTCGCTCATGGCCGAGTTCGCCGGTTTGGGTTACTACGCCGAGGTGCCCGTCGTGATCTTCGATATCCAGAGGATCGGCCCGTCGACGGGGCTTCCGACGAGGACATCGCAGGGCGACATCGGGTTTGCCTACACGCTGTCGCACGGCGACACCAAGCACCTCGTGCTCCTGCCCGGGACCGTCGAGGAGTGCTACGAGTTCGCGCGCGACGCCTTCGACTACGCGGAGCGGTTCCAGACGCCGGTCTTCGTGCTCTCGGACCTCGACCTCGGCATGAACCTGTGGATGACGCCGGCATTCAAGTACCCCGAGAAGCCGTTCGACCGCGGCAAGGTCCTGTCGAAGGCCGACCTCGACCGGCTCGCGGGCCAGTGGGCTCGTTACAAGGACGTCGACGGCGACGGTGTCACCTATCGCACGGTGCCGGGTACGGATCACCCCTCCGCCGGTTTCTTCACGCGGGGATCCGGCCATGACGAATCGGCGCGCTACACGGAGAACGCCGACGCCTACTCGCGCAACATGGACCGCCTGTCGCGAAAGCTCGAGACGGCGCGCGCAGCGCTGCCGCCGCCGATCGTCGACGAGTCCGCCGGGGCCAAGGTTGGATTGATCGCGTTCGGCTCGACGCATGCGGCTGTCCTCGAGGCACGACATGCGCTCGCAGAGGCCGGCCGGCCGGTCGACTATCTGCGTCTGCGCGCCCTGCCCCTGTCGAAGGAGGTTGGCGAGTTTGTCGCGCGCCACGAGCGGGTGTTCGTGGTCGAACAGAATCGCGACGGTCAGGTGTTCGATCTCATACGCCTCGACCTTCCGCCTGAGCTCGTGGAGCGAGTCAGGTCGATCCGCCATTACAACGGCCAGCCGATTCCCGCCATCGCGATCTCCGAGCCGCTGCTTCAAGCGGAGCCGGTAACAGCATGAGCGTCACCCTGAATCGCATCGGCCTCCAGCGCGATGCCTACAAGGGCGCCGCCACGACGCTGTGCGCCGGGTGCGGCCACAACTCGATCACCAACCACATGGTCAAGGCGCTGTACGAGCTCGGCGTCGAGCCTCACATGCTGGCGAAGATGTCCGGCATCGGCTGCTCGTCAAAGACGCCTGCGTATTTCGTCGAGACGGCACATGGCTTCAACGGCGTCCATGGCCGCATGCCGGCCCTCACCACCGGCGCCCAGCTGGCCAACCGCCGGCTCATCATGCTGGGCGTTTCGGGCGACGGCGACACGGCATCGATCGGCCTCGGGCAGTTCATGCACATGATCCGCCGCAACATCGACTGCACCTACATCATCGAAGACAACGGAACCTATGGCCTCACCAAGGGCCAGTTCTCCGCCACGGCCGATGTCGGCTCGGTGCAGAAGAAGGGCGCCGTCAACACCTTCCAGCCCATCGACCCGTGCGCGGTCGCGCTGACGCTCGGGTGCTCTTTCGTCGCACGCTCGTTCAGCGGCGATGGCAAGCAGATCGTGCCGCTGATCAAGGCGGCGATCGCGCATCGCGGAACAGCGATCATCGACATCGTCTCGCCATGCGTGACCTTTAACGACCACGACGGTTCGACCAAGAGCTATAGCTGGGTCAAAGACCACGAGGAATCGATCGCGGACGTGTCCTTCGTGCCTTTCTTCGAAGAGGTCCACGTCGACTACGAGCCAGGGACAGTTCGCGACGTCGAGCTGCACGACGGGTCGCACATCATGCTCAAGAAGCTTGGCGAGGACCATGATCCAACCGACCGCCGGGCGGCCATGAGGGTCCTCGAAGAGGGCCGCGCCGCCGGCCACCTGGTGACTGGGCTGCTTTACCTCGACACCACGATGGAAGACTTCGCCACGACCGAGCACATCCCCGACCGGCCGCTAAAGGACCTCGGCGAGGACGAGCTGCGGATGAGCCGCGACGACTTCGACGCGTTCATGTCCGAATTCGCCTGAACCAAGCCAAGGCCGACCCACCCTCCACCAAGCAGGAGCTGGCCAAAGGCACCCGGCTCGTCGCCCGCCGCGATCCTGCAATGGCCAAGCTCATCAAGGCCTCCGGTCCGCTCGAGCTGCGCGATCCTCTGCCGGACGGCTTCGCGGCGTTGGTGCGGTCGATCATGTACCAGCAGCTGGCCGGTGCCGCGGCATCGACCATTCACGGCCGGTTCTTGAATCTGTTCCCCGCCGGCCTCTCTCCAGCCGCGGTCCTGGCGCTGCCCGAGGGGTTGATGCGGACCGCGGGGGTGAGTGGCTCCAAGGCTGCGGCCATCGCCGACCTGGCCTTGAAGGTGAGCGATGGAACCGTCCCCCTGCACGACGTCGACAACCTTTCCGACGACGAGCTGGTCGCGCGCCTGGTCATGGTGCGCGGTATCGGCCGCTGGACTGCCGAGATGTTCTTGATGTTCCAGCTGGGGCGCCTCGACGTGTGGCCGGTGGACGATTACGGCGTGCGCAAAGGCTGGGCGCTGGCCCACAAGCTCAAGGAGCCGCCGGCGCCTCGTGCGCTTCAGGCCGAGGGGGACAGGTTCCGGCCTTACCGGTCGATTGCGGCGCTTTACTGCTGGCGGGCGGTCGACACCGTTTTGTAGGGCTTTCCGTACCGGCGGCGGAGCCGCTCCATCTCCTTCTCGGTCATCGCCGGGGCGCCGTACGAATCCAGGAAATGCCCTCCGTAGCCTGGACCGAAGTTGTAGTGGAGGCTCCAGAGGCCCGCTGCCAGGTCGTCACGAGGATCGCCCAGCCCGGAGCGTCCAACATCGACAAGGCCAGTGAGCCGGCCGTCTTCGACAAGCACGTTGGGAAGGCAGTAGTCGCCGTGGATCAGGACGTTGCCGGGAGCCGGCGTGCCAAAGGGGCAGGTCGTGGCGTCCACCGAGTGAATATCGCGCAGGATCTCGCCAAGCCGGTGGGCGATGCGCTCGGGCTCCCAGCCCAGTGACAGGTGATACAGGGGGACCCCTGGCACCTCGCGTGTGATCAACCAATCATCGCCCGAGTCCCTGTAGAAGCCCAGCAGCTCCGGCACCGGCAGCCGACCGGCCAGCCACGAAAGCCGGTCACGCTCGGGGCCGAGTGACGCGGCCCTCTTCACGTAGATGACCCTGGGTCCCGCGCTCAACCGCCAGACCGTGCCGGCCCAGCTGAGCCAGGCGAATTCGCCGTCGAAAGCCGGCGCGTCGAGCAACGATCGGGCGGCGGCGTTGATCTTTGGCGGCAAGGGCAGCGAGCTGGTCATCGCGCTGAAGGGTAGCCCCCAAGCGGGTCCTCGACCCTGCTGGCTAGGATTGATGGAGGTGTGGGTGGGGTGATGGCGCTTCCGGCGTCGCCTGACGCCTTCAAAGAGGCGACGTGGGAGGATGTCCGGCCGTTTTACGAAGACCTCGCGTCCAGGCCGCTTGACTTGAGGGGCGTCGAGGCCTGGCTCGCCGACTGGTCCAGATTCGAATCGCTGTTGTCGGAGGCCTCCGCGCTGGCCGGCTTCGACTATTCCTGCGACACCTCCGACCCGGCACGCGAGTCGGCGCAGCTCCGTTTCGGAGCTCAGATCTCACCCAAAGCGCAGGAGCAGCGCGTGAAGCTGCAGGAGCGCCTCGTGCAGCTGGGCTATGTGCGAGCCGGCCTCGAAACCACAATCGAAAGGTTCCGCAACCAGATGCGGGTCTTCAACGAGGCCAACGTCCCGCTTGCCGCCCAGCTGTCTCGACTGACCACCATGTGGTCGAAGCTCATCGGGGCGATGACGGTCGAGTGGGACGGCGTCGAGAAGACGCCGGCGCAGCTCCTCCCATACCTGGAGTCGCCCGATCGTTCTATTCGCGAGCGTGCGTTCAAGCTCCGCGCGAGGCCCTACTGGGAGCAGCGCGCTGCGATCGCAGACATATTCGACGAGATGTACGACCTGCGACAGCAAACGGCAAGCAACTCGGGGTTCAAGAATTTCCGCGACTACGCCCACCAGGAAAAGAACCGGTTTGCCTACACGCCTGACGACTGCATGCGCTTCCATGAGGCGGTCGAGGAAGCGGTCCTACCCGCCGTCGATCGGATCCTGGAACGGCGGCGGCGGAAGATGAAGTTGGATCCCCTCAGGCCCTGGGACACGGCCGTCGACCCGCTCGGGCGACCAGCGCTCGCACCGTTCGCGGACATCGAGACCTTCGTCGGCCGGGCCGGGACCGTGTTCGGTCACGTCGATCCCGACTTCCGCAGCTATTTCGAGACCATGGTGGAGGCCAATCTGCTCGATCTCGAGAATCGCAAGGGCAAGGCGCCAGGTGCGTACAGCCAGACGCTCGCATTCAGAAAGCAACCGGTGATCTTCATGAACGCGGTTGGGGTCGACGACGACGTGCGAACCCTGCTGCACGAGTCGGGCCATGCCTTCCATTCCTTCGAGGCAGCCCGGCTGCCCATCCTCTTCCAGCGGCATCCTGGGTCGGAGATGGCGGAGGTCGCATCGATGTCAATGGAGCTGCTCGCTGCGCCGTTCATCGGCGAGGCGAGCGGCGGTTACTACGACGAGCACGAGGAGCGCCGCTCGCGGATTGAGCACCTGGAAGGGATCGTCATGTTCTTTCCGCATTGCGCGTCGGTCGACGCGTTTCAACAGTGGATCTACGTCGACGAGGCCGGACGCGACAGAGACGCCCGCGACGCGAAGTGGCTCGAGCTTCGTGCGCGATTCGAAGGTGCCGGCGTGGATTGGCACGGCCTCGAGCGCGAGCGCATCGCGCGGTGGTATCAGCAGCCGCACTTCTTCTCGAGCCCCTTCTATTACATCGAATACGGCATCGCCCAGCTCGGCGCTCTGCAGGTATGGCGGAACAGCTTGAAGGACCCGAAAGAAGCCGTCCGGAAGTATCGGGCGGCATTGGCTCTGGGCGCGACCAGGCCGCTGCCCGATCTGTTCAAGGCGGCTGGCGCGCGCCTTATCTTCGACAGCGCAGGCATGAGCGAGCTGATCGAGGTCGTCGAACAGGAGATCGCGAAGCTGGAGTAG
>DATARC010000223.1:0-3814 GCA_036264335.1 Candidatus Dormiibacterota bacterium | reverse complement strand
GCGATGGTGGCCTCGGCCGTTTCGATGGCCGGCGGCGCATATCTTTCGAGCAAGTCGCAACGAGAGGTCTACGAGGGCCAGCTGGCCCGCGAAGCCGCCGAGATCGAGGCGATGCCCGATCTCGAGCGCGCGGAGCTCGTGAAGATCTACAGGTCAAAAGGTCTCACGCCAGAAGAGGCGAAGACGATCGTCGGCCGGATCACCTCCGACAAGAAGGTGTGGCTCGAGACGCAGGCGCGGGAGGAGCTCGGCCTCGACGTCGCCACGTTCGAGAACCCCATCCGCGAGGGTGTGGTGGCCGGCGTCTCGACCCTGGTGGGTGGCGTGATCCCGGTGGTCGGTTACCTCGGAGGACGTGCGCTCGTGGGCGCCAGCTTCTCCGGGCTGGGGGCGCTCATCATCGCCTTCGCGCTCTGCGCCGCATTCCTCTTCTTGATCGGATCCGCGCGCTCGTTCTTCACTGGAAAAGGTGGAGTGCGCTCCGGGGTGGAGATGCTTGCAGTAGGCACTGCGGTGGCGGCGATCACCTACCTGGTGGGCGTGCTGTTCCGAGCCTAGCGTCAGCCCGTGGCGATGCCGCGAAAGTACGCGATGCTCACGATCCACGCGGCGCCGGCGAGGATGACCGCTTCGCGCCGGCGCGATCCGC
Source organism: Candidatus Dormiibacterota bacterium (assembly GCA_036264335.1). Classification (GTDB taxonomy): domain Bacteria; phylum Chloroflexota; class Dormibacteria; order Dormibacterales; family Dormibacteraceae; genus Palsa-872. The sequence goes on along the minus strand of DATARC010000223.1, from coordinate 3,165 downwards.
CCTGCGCGTAGAGATAGGCTCCGGGCAGGAAGATCACTGCGAAGATGCCGTAAACGACGTGAAGCAGCTCGGTCGGCCGCGCCCCCAATAAGAATGTCGCGAGGCCGATGAGGCCCTGCAGCGCCGTGAGACCGGCCATGATCAGGAAGCTTGCCCTGAATCCGCCGCCAAGCTCCTGGTTGCGGAAGTATCTGTAGGTGCCCCAGATGCCAAGCGCGACCGCGTAGACGAGCAGCAGACGCGCCCCGAATCCGTGGATCGAGCCGAGCGTCCCGGTCACAGCTTTGAGATGGCGCGGGCGGCGTTCACGACGGTGCCTGCGCGACCTGCTCCCGGAAGTAGTCGACCGTCAGACTCAGTCCCTCTTCGAGGCTCACTTGCGGCTCCCATCCCAGGTCGCGCCGAGCTTTTGTGTTGGCGAGGGCGATGCGGTACACATCCCCTTTGCGCCGCGGCCCGTGGTTCGGCGCGCTCTTGTAGTCCGTCAGCACGGCCAGCTTCCGAAAAAGGTCGTTGACCGACACCGCTTCGCCCGTGCTGATGTGAAAGATCTCTCCATCGCCCCGCTCCAGGGCGGCCAGGTTCGCGGTGGCCGCGTCGCCCACGTGCAGCATGTCGCGCGACTGTTCGCCATCGCCGTCGACGGTGACGGGTTTTCTCTCCAGCATCCGGCTGGTGAAGATCGCCACCACCCTGCCCTCCTCGGCATGGAAATCCTGCCGCGGACCGTAGATGTTGGCATAGCGCAGCACTGTGAACTCCAGGCCAAACGTGCGCTTGAAGGTACCGAGGTACTGTTCGAAGCAGAACTTGCTGGTGCCGTACGGGGACAGCGGCCTGACCGGATGCGTCTCGTCCGCCGGAACGACGTCCGGCTCGCCGTAAAGCGCACCGCCGGTGGAGATGAAGATGACTTTCTTTACTTTGTGGTCGACGCTTGCCTTCAGGAGGTTGAGGCCGCCGACGACGTTGATGTGCGCGTCGAGGCCGGGGTCGGCGACCGACTTCGGCACCTCCGACTGCGCCGCATGGTGGTTGACGATTTCGGGCCGGAACGATGCGACGACTTTCTCGACCGCCTCCCGGTCGCGCAGGTCGACAGGATGCACCTCTGCGGCAGGGTTGAGGTTGGCTTCGTTGCCGGTGCTGAAATTGTCGAGGACGCCCACCTCGTGCCCCGCAGCGACGTATGCGTCGACGACGTGGGAACCGATGAACCCGGCGCCGCCCGTCACCAGAATCCGCACTGGAACTGACTCTAACGGGTTTACTTGGTGGCGATGCCTGACACGACCCGGCTTGTCGTTGACGTTGTGAAGGCGACGCCGGCGCCGGTCCAGGCCGCCTTCGTACGGTCGGTGCTGTTGGGTGCCGCCTCCATACCGGAGGTCGCCGCCCGGCTGCCCGAGGAGCCGTCCACGATCGCCGTGAGGATCACCGGCGACGGCGAGCTGCGCCGCCTCAACAAGACTTACGCGGGCCACGACGCCGTCACCGACGTCCTTTCGTTTGCGGGCTCAGGCGAGCACCTGGGCGACCTCGCCATCTCGTGGGAGACGGTGGCCCGCCAGGCCGCCGAGTTCAAGCTGCCACCCCGGACCGAGCTGGCGCTGCTTTGCGTCCACGGCCTCCTGCACCTGTTGGGCTGGGATCATGCGGTGGCGTCCGAACGGAAGGAGATGGTCCGCCTCACGGTGGCCGCCCTCGAGCTCTCGTATCTCCGTGTGCCCGCAGGCCGGCTCTGATCACCGCGTAAACTCAACGACCTCCGCTCGATGAGGCGGAGACAGGTCTGCGGCGCTCGCCGCGGGCCGATTTGCGTCTATTCAGGTTTGGAATGAATCAGGAAGTGGTGCGAGAAGACCTGTTGATCGTCGGCCTCGGCAACCCGGAGTCGGACTATGCCGACACGCGCCACAACCTGGGCTTCGCGTGCGTGCGAGAGCTCGGTAAACGGCTGGGGATCCAGGTCGACCGCAAGCGCTGGCAGTCACTCATCGGGCATTCCGAAGAGAAGGGCATCTGGCTGGTGCTCCCTCAGACCTACATGAACCTTTCGGGCCAGCCCGTGGCGAAGGCGGTGCGCGACCTGAGCCTCGCTGCCAGCCGGGTCTGGGTGGTGCACGACGAGCTCGACCTGCCGCTGTGCCGCGTGCGCATCAGGCGGGGAGGCTCGGGCGCGGGTCACAACGGCGTGCTGTCATTGATCAGCTCATTGGGCACGGAGGACTTCGTCCGCTTTCGGGTCGGCATCGGGAAGCCGGCAAGAAAGGGCTCGCCGGCGGGCCGCAGCTACGTGCTTGGGCGCTTCACGAAGGTCGAGGCGGCGCGCATCCCGCACATCGTCGACGGTGTGGCGAGCGCCCTGGAAATGGCAATCGACGCCGGTTTGGACCGCGCGATGGAGAAGTACAACCGCCCCGGCGCGCTCGGCTGCGAGGAATTGAAATGACCTCTCTGTGGGAGGCGACCGTCAAAGCCGCTCCGAGCCTGGAGCGCTGGCTCGATGGTTCAGCCTCAGAGCTCCGCGTGGCGAGGCTGCCCCGGCCCGCGTGGCCCATCGTGGCCGGCTCGATCGCCCGTGCGTGTGAGGCGCGCGGCCGCAGCCTCCTCGTCCTGGTGTCGTCGCCAGACCGTTTCGCCGACGAGCTCCGCCCGTGGCTTGCCGGCCGGCCGGAGACGCATGTGTTTGCCGAGGTCGCAGTGTCGTTCCTGGATCGGCCACCGGCGAGCGAACCGGCGGTCAACAAGCGCCTCGACGCGCTGGCGGCGATATCCGACGAAGCCAGGGAGCCGAAGATCATCGTTTCGTCGCGACGGGCGGCGGTGCGCATGACCATCTCGCCTTCGGAGCTGGCCGAAGGCACGTTGGTGCTGGCTCCAGGCCAGGGCACCGATCCAGTGGCTGTCGCAGGACGCCTGGTCGAGCTCGGCTACTCGAGAGAGGCGCTCGTGGAGAACCGCGGGCAGTTCTCGGTCCGAGGCGGGATCCTGGATGTGTTCCCGGCGGCGGCCGACACGCCGGTGCGGGCCGAATGGTCGGGGGACGTGATCGAGACCCTGCGGCTGTTCGACCCCGAGAACCAGCGTTCCGTGATGGCGGTCCCGAGCGCCTCGATACGCGCCGGCCGCGAACTGCTGCTGGGTGCGCGGCGCGGTTCGGCT
>DATARC010000209.1:0-3161 GCA_036264335.1 Candidatus Dormiibacterota bacterium | reverse complement strand
CGTCCCGCGCGGCCGCCTGGTCCCACTCGGCGCCGGGGAGCTCATCTACGCGGCGGTGTCCAACTTCTCGGTGGTGCCCTTCGTCGCCTACCTTCCGGGTCCGGTGGCCCCCTTCGTGCACGAGCCAAACGAGCTGGAGGGAGTCCTGCAAATTCCGCTCGAGACGCTCCTCGACGAAACCGCGTGGCTCGAGTCGTCCGACCCCTGGCGATTCCGCTACCTCGCCCACGAGGAGAGCGTGGTCTGGGGCCTCACCGAGCGAATCGTCGCCGGCCTGGCGCCGAAGCTGCGCCAGGCGCTGGAACCGCCCGCCGACCCAGAGAGGTGAAGGCGCCGGGCGCTGGAAGCCCTATTTCTTCGCGGAGGCTTTCGTTTCCAGCTCGCGCAAAGTGCCCAGGGACAACCACAGGAAGCCGCCCAGGATGAGCACGGCCGCCGCGTAAGCAACGACCAGGTAGATCACCGTGCGGGCTCCGGTTCGCGCTGCGTGGCCACCAGCTGGGCGACCGGGTCCGCCCCTTCCTCAACCGCATCGGCAAGCGTCTCGATGCGGTAACGGATCGCGACCATCACGCCCGCGAGGAACAGCGTGCAGACCATCGTCACCAGGAAGGTGAACAGCATCTCAGGTGGCAGAGCGTTGCTCACGATCACCGGCCCAGGATGATGTCCCCGCCACCAGGTCACGCTGAAATACACGATCGGCACATCCACGAATCCGAAGATGCCGACAACTGCGGCAAAGCGGGCCGTTTGCCTTCCAGGCTCGCCGAGACGGCGAAGCAACAGATAGCCCATGTAAATGATCCACAGCACCAACGTTGACGTCAGGCGCGCGTCCCACAACCAGAACGTGCCCCATATCGGTTTCGCATAGAGCATGCCCATGACCAGGGTGACGGAGGTGAGCACCACGCCCACCAGCGTGGCGGCGCGGGCGATGCGATCGGCCCGTGCGCTCTCGGTGCGAAGGTAGATGGCGCCGGCAACCATCACCACGGCAAAGCAAGCGAAGGCGGCGATCGCGGTGCTGACATGCAGGTAGAAGATTCGCTGCGGCTCCTTCTGCAGATAGTCCTCTGGCGCGTAGAGGAAGATGAGCCCTCCGGCCACCAGCATGAGAAGCACGGCCGCAGCCGTCAGCCTCGTGTACCTAGTCATCGAGGACGAACCTCGCGGCGAGCGACGTTAGCACGACAAACAGTATGTCGAAGTCGATGAGCAGAGCCATCGCCTGGTTGTAGCTGCCACTTGCGCCCATCGCCACCTGGACCGCCTGGCCGCCGGCCACGATGAACGGGATCCACAGTGGCAGCGTGAGCAGCGGCAGCAGCACCTCCCTCGAGCGCACGCGGGCCACGACGGCGGCGAACAGGCAGCCCAGGGCCGCCATGCCGACGGTTGCGATCAGCACGGCGGCGACGAGCTCGAGATTGAAAGGTGTGCCAAACATCAGCGCCAGGGCCGGCATCAATACCGCCTCGCACGCGATGAGCAACAGCGCTGCTGCGATCGCCTTGCCCGCGAAGATCGCGGCGGCCGGCGCGGGCGTGAGCAGCACCGCCTCCAGCGAAGCCTGCTCGCGTTCGGCGGCAAAGGCACGGCCGAAGGCGACCAGACCCGCAAACACAAGTGCGAGCCACAGCACGCCCGGGGCGATCACCGTCGCGTTCTGCGAGTCGATCTGGAACCCGAAGTTGGCGATCACGAGCGCGAGCACGACGAACTGGCCGAGCGCAGGCACCAGCTCGCGCGTGCGCCACTCAGCGGTCAGGTCCTTGCGGGCGACTGCATAGGCGATCGCGAGCGAGCGGGTCAACGGACGACCCGCAACCGGGTGCCGGCCCCGAGCGACCTGCCGTTGCGCAGCATCACGGTTCGCTGGCAAAGGCGGTTCGCCAGGGCGTGGTCGTGTGTGGCCAGCACGACTGTCTTCCCCCGCATCACGTTCGCCAGGAGGTCCGGTCCGGCCGAGTCGAGGCTGGCGTCCGGCTCGTCGAGGACGAGGAGCCGCGGGCCGTGCAGCACGGCACGGCCGATCGCCAGGCGTTGCTGCTCACCACGTGAGAGCCTGGCTGCCGGCCGGTGCGCGACCTCGCCGAGGCCCACCAGATCGAGGACCTCGGGCACCCGCTTGCGATTGACGTCTTGCAGGGCGCAGAAGAATTCGAGGTTCTCGGTCGCGGACAGCGCGGGGTACAGGCCAGGCGAGTGGGCGACAAAACCGATTCGCCCACGCAGCGCCTTGCGCTCGCGCACCGCGTCGAGTCCAAAGATCTCCAGCCGCCCGGAGGTCGGGCGCGCAGCCGTCGCGAGGATTCGAAGCAGCGTGGTCTTGCCGGCGCCGTTGTCACCCAGCACCGCCAGGTGCTCTCCCTGGTCGAGCGCAAGGTCGACCGCGTCCAGCGCCACATCCGCGCCGAACCGCTGAGTGAGCTCGTGGGCGACGATCGCGCTCACCTGGTGTGCTCGGCTCCCTCGGCCGGGGTCTTGATCAGCGGCCACAGCACGAACGGGCCGGCGGCAAACAGCAGCAGCGTCGCGACGATCAGGGCCATCTATGCCGGCTGCGGGCTTGCCGCACGGGCCACCTGCAGCTCGAACGCAACGCGCCTGTCCCCTACGTTGCCAAGAATCACGCCCAGGATGATGATCGCGCCGCCTGCCCAGATCCAGCTGACCAGCGGGTTTACAAAAACCAGAAATGAAGCCGAGCCGTCGGCGTTCACGCCGGCGAGCACGACGTACACATCCGCGATCGGCGTGCTGCTGATCGCCACGTGGGTGAGCGACTGTCCACCGAGCGCCGCGTACGTGGCCCGCGCCGGCTCCAGGGTCTGGCCGCCGAGGCGCATGGCGCCGACGAGCTCGGTGTGATCGGCGAGCTGCCGCTGTTGAGCGCCCGCGTACGTCAGCGTGTAGCCGGCCACGGAGACCTGCTCGCCCGGCATGAGTGAGACATCCTTCTCCTGCTGCCAGAAATGTGAGCCGGCGATGCCGACGACGAGCACGACCATCCCGAGGTGCGCGAGGTAGGCGCCGTAGCGCCGGCGTTTTCTGACGACCACCGCAGCCGCATGGGCCCAGCCCTTGGCAGAGCGGCTCAGCTTCAGACCCATTCGCGAGTACTCGACCAGGCAGGTCGTGCCGGCGGCGGCCGC
>DATARC010000161.1:0-1773 GCA_036264335.1 Candidatus Dormiibacterota bacterium | reverse complement strand
GACGAGCAGTTCCTGCGCGACCCGTGGGTGCAGCTCGGAGCCATCGCCGCGGTGACCTCCCGCGTATCCATCGGCATCTGTGTGACCGACCCGTACATCAGGCACCCCGCGCTGACGGCGGCGGCTGCCGCGACGCTCCATGAGCTGAGTGGCGGGCGCGCGATGCTGGGACTCGGCGCTGGATCGACCGGATTTCATGCGCTGGGCCTGACACCGCGATCCCCCGCCCGTGCGGTCACCGAATGCATCGAGCTCTGCCGGCGGATGTGGCACGAATCCAACGCCTTCTCTTATCAGGGAGAGCAGGTCCAGTTTCTCGACGACAAGCTCGACTTCAAGCCACCCGGCGCCATACCGCTCTATGTCGCGGCTCGCGGCCCGAAAATGCTGGCCGTCGCCGCACGGCTGGGCGATGCCGCCCTGATCGGCAGCTTTGCCCAGGGCCTGGGTCTCGATTATGCCCTCGAGCACATTCGTGAGGCCGAGAAGGAGCGCGATCAGGCGCTGCCGCCGTTGCGCAAGGCCTGCTGGATCTATGTGTCGGCGAGCACCGACTCAGCCGCGGCTCAGCGTGGTGCCGCGCGCGGCCTGGCCCTCGCCCTGCGCAGCAGCCACAACACGCTGACGGAGATCGGCTACTCGATCCCGGCGGAGGTCCTCGGCTTCGTCGAGAGGAGCAAGCACACGTGGGACGCGGACGAGGTCGACTGGGTGGTCGCCAGGTTGCCGCGGGTGCTGGTCGAAGACCTGACGGTGGCCGGCAACCCCGGCGAATGCGTGGCCAAGCTCCGCCGGTTGAGGGACAGGGGCATCGAGGAGGTGGCCGTGCTGCCGTTCGCGCCGGCAGGCGGCAACGTACGCGACATGGTCGAGCTGCTCTTCACCACCGTCGCGCCCGCAGTGGCCGCCTGAGGCGAATTCTCAGCCGGCCGCGAGGCTCGGGGTGAGCTCGCCGGCAGCGATCATCGCCTGGCGCATCGCAGCGCGGTCTTTCTCGGAGGCGGGCAGCAGCGGCTCGCGCACTGTTGCGCGTGGCAGGACACCCTGCATGACGAGCGCTTCCTTCGCCCGCGCCCGGTAGTCGCGGACAGGCGGCGCGAACATCGCGCGCTCCAGCGGCGTGAGGCGATCCATGATCGCTTTGGCGTCTGCCATGCGGCCGGCCACGGCGAGGTCGACCATCTCGGCGAGCTGTCGCGTCGGCACGGCGCCGAAGCCGAGCAGCGCGCCGTCTGCTCCAAGCACGAACGATTCGTGGATGAAGGGATCGTCGCCGGTGAGGATCGCGATCGGTCTCGGCTGCTGCCGGACGGCAGCCACCAATTCGACAAAAATCTTCTCCTCGAAAGAGGCGTCCTTGATGGCGGCCACTGGCGCGAGGCTGCAAAGCCGGCCGATGATATCCGCCGGCAGCAGCACTCCGCCGAGTGCGGGCAAGAGGTTGAAGAGCACCAGCGGGAGGCCAACCCTGTCCCCCACCGTCGTGTGATATCGAATCACCATCTCCGCGTCGAGCGGGGTGCCCTGGTAGGCGGCGAGTGGAAACACGAGCAGCGCGGAAGCGCCGGCGGCCCTGTAGTCGCGGCCGAACGCCACCGCCTGGTCGGTGTACTGGGCCGGGAGGCCCGCGATCACCGGGAGGCGGTCGCCGATCTCGTCGACCACGATCTCCAGCACCCGCACGCGCTCTGCATGCGAGAGATGCGCCGTCTCTCCGGTGTCGACGTTGATGGCGACGCCGTGGATCGTGGAGTCGGCGACGTGCCTCATGTA
>DATARC010000157.1:0-1646 GCA_036264335.1 Candidatus Dormiibacterota bacterium | reverse complement strand
GGCAAGCCAATCCTGCGCCGTCGCACCCTGACACTTTGGGCAATGGCGGTTGCGACACGAGTTGTACGCGATGCGGCTGTGGCCACAATCTTCGCAACGTTCGACATGCCCGCCGAGCGCGGCCGAGCGGCACTGCTCGATTGCCGACATCACCTGGAGCTGACCGAGGCTCACATGCCCGGCATTGGCTCGGCGCCAGTCGGCTCCATGGCGATGAAAGACGTCTGCGACCTCCAGCCCCGGGCGGCGCACCGCCGCCCGGCTACGTCCCGGGTCTCGGACCCTCCTCGATCAATGGTGTGAGACGGTCGAGCGGGCTGGTAACGGCCCGGATCGTCGTATTGGCGACGCGGGTGTAAAGCGCCGTGGTGTCGAGTTTGGCATGGCCCAGTAGCGTTTGAATCACGCGAATATCGACATCTTGCTCGAGGAGGTGCGTGGCGAAGCTGTGCCGCAGCGTGTGCGGCGAGACGCGCTTCTTGATCCCCGCAGCCTGGGCTGCGGCACGGACGACGCGGCTGAGCTGGCGGGCCGACAGCGGCTCGACCGGGTTGCGGCCGGGGAACAGCCAGCCGCCCGGCAGCAACAGGCTGCGCCGCCGCCCCTCCCGCCACCAGGCGCGCAGCAGTTCGAGCAGCTGCGGTGACAGCATTGCGTGGCGGTCCTTGCGCCCCTTGCCGCGCTCGACGCGCAGCAGCATGCGCTCGGAATCGATGTCGCCGACCTTGAGCGCGACCACTTCCGAGACGCGCAGCCCAGCACCATAGGCGGTGGCGAACGCCGCCTTGTACTTCGGCGCTGTTGCCGCGTGCAGCAGCAGCGTCACTTCCTCGACGCTGAGCACCGCCGGTATCCGCCGCGGATACGGCACGACGGTGAGCCGGCGCGCCAGATCCGGCCGGTCGAGCGTCACCGTGAAGAAGAAGCGCAGGGCCGAGACCGCGCCGTTGATGCTCGGCGGCTGCATTCCGATCTGCGTCTGGTGCAATTGGAAGAGACGTAGGTCTTCCGCCATCGCGGTGTCGGGCGACCGGCCGATAAAGGCCGCGAATGCCCGGACGTTTCGCACATAGTCGTTGCGCGTCTTCTCGCTAAAGCCGCGCACGGTCATATCTTCGATCATGCGCGCCCGCAGTGGGCTGACGGGCCGAGGTGAAGTATCAGAGGTCATCGGGGCTCTTCTCCCGAGCTGAAGGTGGCTGGACCTTCAATGCTCGGGATCCGATGCCCCCACCGTCACGCGCTACCGCGCATCACCTCGTCGAAAATGCGCCGACCGCGACGCGTGCTCCCCTCCCGCGCGAGCGGGTTCGTTGTGTGCCGGGCATGCTCAATAGCTCGGAGGTGAAAGTCCTCTACTCAACCTGATGGAGGTGAAGGGTTAGTGATGCGCAAGGGCTATCGCCGCGAGGCGGGGTCTGAAGGAAGCGCGAAGCAAAGGTGCGAGCCGATGAATAAGAACCGGATACGAGGCGCCAGCGCCGGACGAGCGGGCAACGTGTCGTGAAGTCCATATCCATCAACGGCGCGAAGCGTAGATCCGGCGGTTGTGCACCGAAGGCGATTGAGCTTACCCCGGGAGATCTGCTCCGTGTCGCCCCACGGGCGACTGAGGAGGTCGAGAGACCGCCTGACCGCGGTGCAGA
>DATARC010000128.1:0-2045 GCA_036264335.1 Candidatus Dormiibacterota bacterium | reverse complement strand
CCTGCGAACCGTTCCTGTGGTCGTCGTCGCCGAAGTAGAAGCGGCGCAGCCACGGCACCCGCTCCGCCTCGCCCCGGGCGATCTCGTCGAGCGCGTCCTCCATCTGCGCCGTGAACGCGTAGTCGACAAGCTGCCCGAAGTGGTCCTCAAGCAGCTTGATGACGGCGAACGCCAGGAAGGAGGGCACGAGCGCGGTGCCCTTCTTGAAGACGTAGCCACGGTCGAGGATCGTGCCGATGATGCTCGCGTAGGTGGACGGCCGCCCGATCTCGCGGTCTTCCAGCTCCTTGATCAGGCTCGCCTCGGTGTAACGGGCCGGCGGCCTGGTCGCGTGCTCGGCGTCCCTGACGCGCAGCGCCGTGAGCGGGTCGCTCTCAGCCAGCGGCGGCAGGCGGCGCTCCTGGTCGTCCCGGTCGATGCTCTGGTCGTCGTTGGACTCGACGTAGGCCTTGAGGAACCCGTAGAAGTTGATGACCTTGCCGGACGCGCCGAACTCGGTCGTCCGCACCGCGGCCGGGTCGAAGGTGGAACCCGCGGCAGTCGCCACGGCCCGTTCGGACGACTGATTTTGATTTTCACCGGCGGCACCGGGGGTGCCCTCGACCCGGACCGAGATCGACTCGCCGGTGGCGTCCTTCATCTGGCAGGCGACCGTGCGCTTCCAGATCAGGTCGTAAAGCCGCAGCTCGTCGCCCTTGAGGCCGGTGCGCTGGGCCTCCTGCGGGGTGCGGAAGCGGTCGCCCGCCGGGCGGATCGCCTCGTGCGCCTCCTGCGCGTTCTTGACCTTGCTGGCGTAGGTCCGCGGCGCGTCCGGCACGTACTCGGCGCCGTAGAGCTCGCGGGCCTGGCTGCGGGCGGCGTCGATCGCGGTCTGCGAGAGCTGGATCGAGTCGGTCCGCATATAGGTGATGTAGCCGTTCTCGTACAGCCGCTGCGCCACCGACATCGTGTACTTGGTGGAGAACCCGAGCTTGCGGGAGCCCTCCTGCTGCAGCGTGGTGGTGCGGAACGGGGCGTACGGTGAGCGCCGGTACGGCTTGCGCTCGACGCTCGACACCTTGAAGCTGGCCTTGGCGTCCTGCAGGCGGCTCGCCAGCGCGGCGGCGCCGGCGGCGTCGAGGTGCAGCAGCGGCTGCCCGGTGCCGGCCTTCAGCTCGCCGACGGACGTGAAGTCACGACCCTGGGCGACCCGGGCCCCGTCGACGGTCAGCAGCGTCGCGGTGAAGCTGGTGGGGTTGTCGGGGAGCCGCTCCTTGCCGTGCTCAGCGGTGGCGAACTCGGCCTCGAGGTCCCAGTAGCCGGCGGAGCGGAACTTGATCCGCTCCCACTCACGGTCGACGACCAGCCGCGTCGCGACCGACTGGACCCGGCCCGCCGACAGCTTCGGCATGACCTTCTTCCACAGCACGGGGGAAACCTCGTAGCCGTAGAGCCGGTCGAGGACGCGCCTGGTCTGGTAGGCGTCAACCTTGCCGTCGTTGAGCTCGGTGTGGTTAGCGATGGCGCGGGCGATCGCCTCAGGGGTGATCTCGTGGAAGACCATCCGCCTGGTCGGCACCTTGGGCTTGAGTTCCTCGAGGAGGTGCCAGGCGATGGCCTCGCCCTCGCGGTCCTCGTCTGTCGCCAGGTAGAGCTCGTCGGCGTCCTTGAGCAGCGTCTTCAGCTTGGAGACCTGCTGCTTCTTATCGGCCGGGACGACGTAGAGGGCCTTGAAGTCGTTGTCGACGTCAACGCCGAGGCGAGCCCACGGCTGCGCGCGGTACTTTTCCGGAATTTCCGCAGCCTTGTCGGGCATGTCGCGAATGTGGCCGATGCTCGATTCGACCACATAACCCTTGCCGAGATACCCGGCGATAGTCCGGGCCTTAGCCGGGGACTCAACGATCACCAGCCGGGTGCCGTGACCGCCGTTCCCGTTGCTGGCGCCATTGTTCCTGGTCGCCGACCCGTTATCCCCGTTGTCGGAGGCCGCTGCCGTCTTGCCTGCGGCCTTGCTTCTTGCTGGCACGCTCTTATCCAACCTCACATCCGCGCCATGGCCCGTC
>DATARC010000245.1:0-5437 GCA_036264335.1 Candidatus Dormiibacterota bacterium | reverse complement strand
GGCTATCCGAGGAGCAATGGCAGCGGGCCGGCACTCACAGCGAGAGCGGTCCCTATTCGGTTGAGGACTGGCTCACCATCTATGCGAATCACGGGCACGATCACGCCAAGCAGATCGAGCGCTCGCGAGGCCGTTCGTAATGGCCGCCACGCACCGGCTGCGGGACGCGGCCCTGGCCAAGGCGAAAGCGGCACGCGACGCCGACCTCGCCGATCTTGTGGAAGAGCTCCGAATCCCATCGGTCAGCACGTTGCCCGAGCGCCGCGACGACTGCATCCGCAATGCCGAGTGGCTCAGAGATCGCATGGTGGCATTGGGCATGAAAGTCGAGATCGTCGACGTGATCAAAAACGGCAACCCGGTTGTGGTGGCGGACTGGAATGGCGCGCCGGGGAAACCTCACCTGACGATCTACGGCCATTACGATGTGCAGCCGCCAGACCCGCTCGACGAATGGAAGTCGCCGCCCTTCGAGCCGGAGGTTCGCAACGGGCACCTTTACGCAAGAGGCTGTGCCGACAACAAGGGCAACCATATGGCCACGCTCAAGGCGGTCGAGCACCTTTTCGCGGCGGGCGGACCGCCAATCAACCTTCGATTCTTGATCGAGGGTGAAGAAGAGATCAGCGGGGAGTCTCTGGCGCGATATCTGCGAGCCAATGGCCCAAAGCTCAAGACCGATTCGGTGCTCGTATGGGACGGCGGGTTCGATGAGGCCGATAACCCGACCATCGCGACCGCACTGCGCGGCATCCTGTATGTAGAGCTGCTGGCCACGGGCGCTGCCGTCGACCTCCACTCAGGAATGTATGGAGGCGTCGCGCCCAACCCCATCAACACGTTGGCGCTTGTCCTCGGCCAGCTCAAGGATCGCGACGGTCATATCACGATTCCGGGCTTCTACGACGACGTGCGGCGGCCGACCGCCGAAGAGGTGGCCGACTGGAAGAAGAAGGACGACCACTACGCGCGGATGATCCTGAAGATGTCAGGAGCTCACGCTCTCGAGGGTGAGCCAGGTTTTCTCGCGCTCGAGCGCACCGGAAGCCGCCCGACCCTGGACGCCAACGGAATCATCGGCGGATTCACCGGAGTCGGCGAAAAAACGGTGATCGCGGCGCGCGCGATGGCAAAGGTCAGCATGCGGCTGGTCCCCGATCAGGATTGGAAGACGATCCTCTCTGCCCTGGAGAATTACGTCAAGACGCTTACGACTCCGGGGGTGGATATCAAGGTCGAGCTGCTGGGCGCAGCGGCGCCGGTGGTGTGTGACGTGAATCACACAGCAGCACAGGCCTTGCGCGACGCGTTCAGCGAAGCATTTGGCCGGGAGACGGCGCTGGTCCGCGTCGGCGGCTCGATCCCCGTGTCGGTTGACTTCCAGCAGGCAATTGGAGCGCCGCTGATGATCAGCGGAATCCCGCAAGCGGACGACGCCGTCCACTCGCCAAACGAGCATTTGGCGATCGACCATTACCACACAGGGATCGAAGCGGTGATCCGCTTCATCTGCAAGCTCGGGGAGTAAGCCGAGCCTAGGTGGGTTTGGCGTTCAGCTTGAGATCGGCGACCCGCGCGTCCCAGTAACCGAGGCGCTGGCGGAACCTCTCCGCCTGGGCCACAACGACAGGGACGTTGGTGAGCTCGACCTCGTGCCGGGCGGTTTCCGATTGCGTGAGCATCAACTCGCGAATGCGTGACAGCACCTTCTCCTCCATCGCAAGGATCTCGGTGTAGACCTGGCTCCAGTACATGGCCTGTTCGAGGTTGGAATCGCCTGGCACGCCTTCGCCTTCCATGCGCTTGGTCCAGTCGCCACCACGTTCCGCCGCATCCAGGTCGGGTCGCGCGCGTTTGGGCGGGGTCTCAGCCATCGTTCTCCTGTTGTACGCGGTCCAACATAAGAAGTTCAGCAACAAAACGCCCCCTGGCCACGGTCGATTTTGTTCCCCGGTACGTTGCGCGCAGAACAATCACCGTCTTAGAATCGCCGCGTATGGCGGTTCCGACCAGGGCGCGTGCGACGCGGCCGCTCGAAGGCGAGAACATCAAAACCACCCACTGGGAGGATGCCCGCCACTGGACGAGCATTTACGCCGACCTGCTCGAGTTCAAGCGCGGATTGCTGGAGCGGGTCGAGCGGGACGTGGCGACCCTGCGGCCCGAGGCCCAGAAAGCGGCGATGGTCGATCTGCGCATCATCGATGACCAGATGCAGGGCTACCAGAAGCGCCTGGACCTCTGGTACAAGCGGATCTGGGACCTGCAGGGGTTATGGCTCGACCCGACGGGTCGGATGATCAGGCATAAGGGCCAGAACGTTGCCTTGACGAAGCGCGAGTTCCAGCTGCTCCAGTTCCTACTGAACCACCCCCACCGCTACTTCAGCACCACGCAGATACTCGGCCAGGCCTGGGCTGACCCTGCCCTCTTCCCTGAGGAGGTTAGAAACTACATCAGGCGCTTGCGAAAGATCATCGTCGACCTTGGGATTCCAGTCGACATCGTCAACAAGCCGGGACGCGGCTACTCGCTGGTCTTTCGCGCCTGAGTCGCAGGGCCGGGCCGAAAAAGCCCGGCCCTGCGTCGGTGATTACCTAAGAGCCGTGGACGGCGGAGATCAGGTCCGGAACGAGGTTGGCAGCATTGGGCGTACCGAGCCCGGTAACGGGATCCCAACCCGCGGTTGCCGCGTAGTTCGGGTCGGGTGGGCTCTGGAAGTTGTCGTTGTTGCCCGTGGTGACGTCGAAGAAATCGTTGGCGTAGCGGGAGGGATTGTTCCCGATCTTGTAGAGAGCGTCGTTCAGGAAACCAAGCGGGGCTCCGTTCACCTGGTCCGCGATCGCGGCGATCGCGGCGAATGTCGGCGAGGAGACGCTCGTGCCGCCGACAATGAACCAGCTGCCACCGTCGTAGACGAGGACGCCGGTTCGCGAGCTCGCCTCCATCCCGACGTCGGGTACGCCTCGCATGTTGTTGGTGTCGGCTCCAGTGTTGCTGCCTGGGGGCAGCGTGTTCTGGTAGGCGGGCTTGGAGAAGACGTGGCTGAAGCCGCCGCCTGCCGCGACCCAGCCGACTTCAGTGACACCTGGGTTGTTCTGGCAGATCGCAGGCGGGGAAACGCTGTCAGCGATGCGAGAACCGGTGGTCGCGTCGGCGCACAGGTACGTGCCACCAACCGAGGTCACCAGGGGATCCGAACCCGGCCAGCCCACGTTCGGAAATTGAAGGAGCGGGTGGGAATTGGCCCCGCCGACCGGGGTCTTCGCTACGTTCGAGTTGCCAAAGTCGCCTGACGAGGCGAAGACGCTGACGTTGTTCAGCTTCGCCGACTTGAAAGCGCCGCGAAGGTTCTCAAGGGCGGCCGTGCTGCTGAAGGTCGCCTCGGATGCTCCGAAGCTCTGGCTGATCACCTGCGCCAGGTGGTGGTCGATCACGTACTGCTCGGCGTTCATCATCAGCGGGAGACCCGCAACGCCAAGGGTTTCTGCGGTGGGTACCGTCACGAGGAGCACGTTGGCCCTGGGAGCGACGGCATGTACCCACTCGACGTCGAGCGAGACCTCTACTTGCCACGCCGATCGGTCCTGCTGGTGCCCGTTCGCTGTGGCCTTGGCGTCGGTGCACGCCTGGACGCAGAGGATGCCGAACTTCGGGTCGGTCGTCGCGCACGTGTGGTTGGCCTCGCCGCACATGCGCTGAAGGCCGAACTGCGTGTCGAAGTTGGCCAGATCCTCCCGGATCGTCTGACTCCCGAAGGAGTCCACGACCGCGACGGTCACACCCTGTCCCTGGTTGCCCGCGGTGTGCAGGGCCGTGAGGTTGTAGGCGTTCTGGAACGGGCCTGGCGCCCAGCAGCGGCGATTGATCGCGTTGCAGTCAGCCTGGGTCGGCGGCGTCAGCGCCGTCTTCACGAGCTGGAAATCGGTTATCAGCGGATGCGGTATCGCACCCAATGCGGCCGGGGCCGGTGCGAACGAGGTGCCGAAGGCCAATGCCGCCGTCCCACCAATCGCGGCCCATCGCCGGAGCGAACGAAAGAGTGTCAACCCAAACATCACAACCCCCTTGGTCCGAACCTTTCTACGCGTCCAGCCCGAGCTGGAGTGCCCTCGATTGTCGGCTCGGTCCGGCCGGAATGTCAACCAACCACCCTTGCGGAACAGGTGATTTCGCACGTTTGGCGCCAGAGATGCCTTCGCATGCTCAGGATTGGGCGCGATTGGGTCCAGACGTGCGGAAAGCGCACTTCGCCGCTCTGTTAACACTGTGGGTTGGCGAGGCCGCTTAAGACCGCGATCCTGCAGAGATGCCCCGGACGCCGAACATCCCGCCCGAATTGATGAATAAGCCGTTTTCGCTCACCGAGGCGCGACATGCGGGTCTGACGCTCAGTGCGTTGAGAGGCAAGGCTTGGCGTCGCGTGGGCGCCGAGTTGTACTGCTGGACGGGACTGCAAGCAGACCCCGGCGTACTTCTAGCAGGGTGGCGTGACGTGCTGCCGGCCAACGCGGTCTTCGCGGGCGCCACTGCGGCCTGGATCTTGGGGCTCGACTTCGACCCCACCAATCCAGTCGAGATCATCGTGCCGACCAATTCCGGAGTCCGAGCCCGCACTGGTCTGAGCGTCCGTCGTTGCGAAATCTTCTCGGGCGAGGCGGTTGCGATCCGAGGACTCAAGGCCACAACCCTTCTCCGGACGTTGCTGGATCTCTGCCATCGATGGACGCCCGTTGAAGCTCTTGTTGCCATCGATATGGCGATCGGCTTGGGCTTGACTCGCGCCGCCGAATTGAATCGATACGCCCGTGCGATTCGAGGCCGGCAAGGTGCGAGTCGCTACCGGTCCCTTGTAAGGATCGCGGGCGCCGCCGAATCGCCGATGGAGACGCGCCTTCGCTGGCTCTTGATCCAGGCCCGCCTGCCATGCCCTGAGATTCAGGCTGATCTGCACGACGGCGATCGGCAATTCCTGGGCCGAGCCGATCTCTACTATCCCGTCGCCCGGCTGGTGATCGAGTACGACGGCGGCAACCACCGCGAACGCCTGGTCGACGATAACCGACGCCAGAACCGTCTGATCAATGCGGGCTTTCGCCTGTTGCGATTCACGGCGGCAGACGTCCTGGGGCGCCCCGATGTGGTGGCGGCGCAGGTGCGGGGCGCCCTGGGGGCTGAGCCTATCCGCACGTATTCACCCAAACGGGCGAATAAGGCAATCGCTAGGCGCGACTTTGGCGACAAAAGTGCGGAATCGGGAACCCACCAGGCCCGGCGGGGCTGGTGGCGTGGCGCATGGCGGAGAGGGAGAGATTTGAACTCTCGATGGGCCAGTGACCCATAACGGTTTTCGAGACCGTCGCCTTCAACCGGACTCGGCCACCTCTCCAGACAGCGCCGCCGGGTTGGGCGGTGATGGCGGTCCCGACCGGATTCG
>DATARC010000256.1:0-4842 GCA_036264335.1 Candidatus Dormiibacterota bacterium | reverse complement strand
CAGCGGGGACGTCCCCCCTCTCAACAGGGCCCTCATGGTGGTCGGCGGGCCGTATCCGAGCGGCGAGCAGGAGCCGTTCCTCGACGACTTCGACCTGGTCGCCCACGGCGAGGGGGAGGAGACGATCGTCGAGATCGTGCGGCACCTCGACGACCGCCGCTGGGAGGAGGTCAAGGGCCTCGCCTTCAAGACTCGGTCGGGCGAGGTGGTCAAGACCGAGGCGCGCGCCCGCAGCAAGGACATGAGCGTGCTCCTGCCGCCCTACCGCGCCGACCTGCCCAACCAGGAGTACATCGCCTACTGGCGCCGACACTGGAAGGACGCCACCACACCGCTGATGGCCAGCCGCGGCTGCCCCTTCCGCTGCGAGTTCTGCCACAAGCCGGTCTTCGGAGACCTCTTCCGCGCCCGCTCCTCGGAGTCGGTGATCGCCGAGATGCGCGAGATCGCCGCGCTCGGCTACGACCACGTCTGGATGTCCGACGACCTCTTCACGCTCAACTACCACCGCACGATGGAGCTCTGCCGCGACATCGAGGCGGCCAACCTGCCGCTGACCTGGGAGTGCCTCTCGCGGGTGACGCATGTCGACTACGAGCTTTTCGCGCAGATGAAGCGCGCCGGCTGCAAGCGGATCTTCTTCGGCATCGAGTCGGGCGACGAGGGCGTGCTCAAGCAGATGCAGAAGGGCATCACGCCGGAGCAGTCGCGGACCGCGGTCGACGCCTGCGTCAAAGCGGGCATCAAGGCCGCCGGCTTCTTCATGGTCGGCTACCTCGGCGAGACCACCGAGTCGCTGATCAAGAGCATCAACTTCTCGAGCAGCCTGCCTCTTGACTACGTGAGCTACACGATCGCCTACCCATTGCCGGGCACCGGCTTCTATGAGCGGGTAAAGGAGCGCCGGCAGAACGGGGAGTGGCACAAGGTGCGCCACAACCGCCTGCTGTTCAACACGGACTTCTCGGAGCACAAGCTCCGGACCGCGATCATGAAGGGCGCGATCCAGCACAAGCTGAACCAGCTGCACATGCGACCGGCCGCCAGAGCTTTCCAGCTCGCCACCGACCCGCTCCTACGCGTCCTCAAGTAGCGCTTGCTCTGACGTTTGCCGTGGCGCTGGCCGGCTGCGGCGGCCCGGCTCCCGCTCCTGCCGCATCAACCCAGACCTATCCGGCGACAGGACTGGTGCTGCTGTCGCTTACCGACGGATCGAAGCGAGGCTCAGCCTCAGTCGGCACAGACCCGGTGGCGGTGACAGTCTCGCCTGACGGCGCCTTCGCCTACGTTGCAGACAGCGCTCCAGGCGATGTCTACGGCGTGAAGCTCCCTGGCCTCACGATCGCGTGGAAGCAGCACCTCGGCGGTGCGCCGTTCGGCCTGCTGGTTCAAGCCGGCAGTCTCTTTGTCAGCCTCTACGACGGAGGGGAGGTGGTTGAGCTCAACCCCATCACCGGCGCCCGAGTGCGCAGCGTTCGGGTGACTCCTCAGCCGGCAGCCATGAGCGTCGACCACAGCGGCCGGTTGATGGTCGCGAGCACGAGCGGCCACATCGAATACCTCGATGGCAGCGGCCAGGCCGGCGGCCAGGGGTTCGGCATTGCGGCGGTCGGCGGCTGGATCTGGACGGCGAACTACGCAAGGTCCGAGCTGGTGCGGTCCGACGGGCGCCGGGTGGGCCTGCCCCTGCCGGTGTTTCCTTTCTGGCTCTCAGAGGGTGGCGGCGGCCACCTGCTGGTCGCCGCGGAAGGCCCGCACGAGGACTCCGATCCCGGCGCGGTGTTCGACTTGAACACCGCGACCTTGCAGTTCACGACCCTCGCGACCCCGCGCGATCCAGACCAGGTGCTGATATCGGGATCGCGGGTCTTTGTGCCGGCTCACGGTGACGATCAAGTCCTGGTCTTCGACGGTGGCACCTCCCGCGCATGGGCGCAGGGCATCGCCCCCGTGGGTCTTGCTGTCGAGCCGACACACAATCTTCTGGTGGTGGTAACCAACTCGCATGAGTGAGACGTGGGCAAGCGCCTTTCGAATTTTCGTCGGCCTCTTCTGGCTCTACTTCGCGAGCACGAAATGGCAGAGCGTCGACTGGACGCGCGCGCTGATCCAGTCAGCGGCGGCGGACAACCCAATCCCGGGACTGAGGGAATTCCTGGCCAACGTGGTGGCGCCGAACTGGTTTGTGTTCTCCGTCACGCAAACAATCGCTGAAACCTTCGTCGCCATCCTGCTCATACTCGGCCTCGCGACAAGATGGGCCGGCGTTGCAGGCCTGCTGCTGGCGGCGAACCTTGCACTGGTGGTTGCCTTCGAGGTCAAGGATCCCGGATTCCGCTGGCTTTACTACCTGGCGGTGCTCGTCAACGCCCAGATCATCGTTTCTGGAGCCGGCCCGATCGCGCTGGCTCGATTCAAGTGGGTGCCCGCGGTCCTGCGCTGAACGCGTGTGCATTCTTACCTCGGTTGTAATCCGTGACGGTTGAGCTCTCGTCCTTATATGACCTACTCGCTTGCCCAGCGTGCGGGACTGCTCCGATGCCTGGCCGCTCGCGCTGCGCCGGCTGCGACCGGATCGTCGGGACCGCCGGGGGCGGCCTCGACCTCCTGGACGATGCGGGGAGAGTGTCGGCAGATGCGTTCGCGGCGCGCTATCGCGCGCTTCGGCTGAGCGAGGGTTGGGTCGACCCGACCGGCACGGCGCCGGTTGGGGGGCGGCCGGAACCTTGGGGCAGGCTGCGTTCCGCCTCGCGGGCGGCGACACTCGTTTCGCGCGAGTGGCCGGTTCCGGAGGGACGGGTGGTCGCGGATATCGGATCGGGCACTGGCTGGGCGCACCCGCTCTTCGCTGGTTTTGGCGTAATTGCCTTCGACATCCTGCCGACGACTCCGACCGCCGGCGCGCTTACCGTTCGCGCGGACATGCGCAAGTTGCCCTTGTGCGATTCGACCGTCGATGCTGCGATCTTCATTGCATCCATCCACTACGTGCCGCTCACTGAAGCCGTGCGCGAAGCCGCGCGAGTCCTAAAGGGCGGGGGACTGCTGCTGGTTGTCGACAGCCCGGTCTACCGCGACGAAGGCGCGCGTGATCGCGCCTCAGCTCGCTCCGCCGCCTACTACGGCGCTGCCGGCCATCCTGAGCTTGCCTCCGACTACCACCCGGCCGGCCTCACAGAGCTTGTCTCTGTTGTGACCGGCTCAGGCTTTGCACTGCAGGAGCTGCGGTCCGAGGGATCAATCGGAGCGCTCTGGCAACGCGTCACTCGAAGGCCTCCGTCGAGCCTGTTGGTGGGGCGACGCGTCAAGGTCTGAGCCCGCGCCGATATTGCGCATCGGGCTCGGGTTACGCTAGACACCGCATGAGCCTCGACGCTGAGGGTTACGGGTTTCCGGAGCACGAGCAGACGCTCGCTCGCCTGATGGACGACATCCGCGTGCTGTCTCCCTCCGGTGTCGAGAGGGTGGCGCGTGGCTGGGACGAGCACGTCGCCACGAAAGGACTCCACGCATTCCACGATGCCGAGAAAGCAGGTACCCACGCCATCGAGCAGGCCGACCGCGGTCCCGCGTGGGACCTGGTCAGGAGCTCCCTGTTCGGCTTGACGGAGTCGGGCGAGGCCCTCGTGTCATGGAAGGCGGAGCACGGCGACGTCGGGCACAAAGCCGAGAGGGCGGCCCTCGCCGCAGCTCTTGGTCTTGTCGCCGGCAACCTGGTCACCAAGGAACAGAGGGCGACGCTGCTGCGGCCGATGGCCGAAGCCCTGCCCTGGCTTCTGCCGGACTAGTCCGACCGGCTCGCGGAGGCATGGATCAGGTCCGCAAGGTCGACGCCGGCGTCGGCAAGCGCGGCTTGGTCGACCGGCCGGCGGCCCTCGATGAGCTTGCCTCCTAGCTCGTTGGTCTTCTTGTCGTTCATTGAAAGGACAGCATCCACCCGGCCGTCAGTGAAGTAGAACACCGAGAAAGCGAGCCCTTTGCGGTCGCCGCGCCAGACAGCGTGGCTGTCGCCTGAAGCGTGGCCCCTGTACTCGAGGCTCACGTCGTACTGGTCCGACCAGAAATACGGCAGCCTCGTGTACGGCACGTGCCCGCCTGCGATGGCGGCGCCGATCGCCCGACCGTGGTTCTTGGCCACCTCCCAGTGCTCCACGCGAATTCCGCGGCCCAGTAGGGGGTGCGGGTGGAAGACGATATCGCCACCGCAATACACGCCGTCGGCTGCTTTGAGGCCTTCGTCGACGCTGACCCCTCCCCCTTCGATCGGCAGCCCCAGGGCCTTCGGGAGATCGAGGTTGGGCTCGATGCCGACCGCCAGCAGGACCATGTCGACCTCCTCTCGCCTCCCGTCGGACAGCGTCACGCCGGCCACGCGGGTCCCCTTTTCGTGCCACTTCTCCACCTTGGTTCCAGTCCGCACGTCCACTCCCTTGTCCCGGTGGATCGACGCGTAAATCTTGCCGACCTCCTCGCCGAGGGCCCGCGAGAGCGGTACCGGTGCCGCCTCGACCATGAGCACCTCCTTGCCAAGCTGGCGAGCCGACGCCGCGACCTCTGCGCCGATGAACCCCGCCCCGATGAGCAGAACGCGCGAGCTTTGGTTGATCGCGTTGCGCAGCGCCTGGCTGTCCCGAAGCGACCGCAGGGTAAGCACGTTGTCGGCGTGCGGCACGCCGGGTAGCCATCGCGGCGTCCCGCCAAGGCCCAGCACCAGGACGTCGAAGCCGACATTGCCACCGTCTTCGAGCGCGAGCGTCCGGCTCGCCATCGAGCCGCCCACCACCCGCTGGTTCACCCGAAGCTCGATGCGCTCCTTCGAGTAGTCGGCCTCATCGTGCAGGA
>DATARC010000155.1:0-5015 GCA_036264335.1 Candidatus Dormiibacterota bacterium | reverse complement strand
CTCGAGCCGGCTGATGTGGACGACGTCATTCTCGGCTGCGCCAACCAGGCGGGCGAGGACAACCGCAACGTGGCGCGCATGGCGCTGCTGCTCGCCGGGTTCCCGATCGAGGTGCCGGGGCAGACAGTCAACCGACTCTGCGGTTCCGGCATGCAGGCGACCATTACGGCGGCGAGGGAGATTCAGTCAGGCGGCGCAGAGGTGATGATCGCCGGCGGGGTCGAGAGCATGACCCGCGCGCCATGGGTGATGCCGAAGCCGGACAGCGCCTTTCCTCGCGGCCAGCAAACGGCCTATGACACGGCCATCGGGTGGCGGCTCGTCAACCCAAAGATGGCGCAGCTGTACGGAACGCTGCAGATGGGGGAGACCGCGGAGCGCGTCGCGCAGAAGTACGAGGTGTCGCGCGAAGACCAGGACGTGTTCGCGCTGCGCAGCCACCAGCGCGCAGTCACGGCGCAAAAGTCCGGGCGCCTCGCCGAGGAGATCGTGCCTGTCGACGTGGCTCAACGAAAAGGCGAGGCGCTTCGAGTCCTCGAGGACGAGGGACCGCGGCCCGACAGCTCCCTCGAGGCGCTCGCGAAATTGCGCCCCGCTTTTTCGGAGAACGGCTCGGTGACAGCCGGCAACTCCTCTCCCCTGAACGACGGTGCGACAGCTCTCCTCTTGATGTCGGATTCGGAGGCGAAGCGTCGTGGCCTGAAGCCGATCGCCCGTCTTGTCAGCGCGGCCGCGGCCGGCGTTCATCCGGACTACATGGGCATCGGCCCTGTGCCGTCATCGGTGAAGGCGCTCGACAAGGCGGGTCTCCAGGCTTCGGACATGGGCCTCGTCGAGCTCAACGAGGCCTTCGCCTCGCAATCTCTCGCCTGCGTTCGCCTCCTGGGCCTCGACAAGGAGAAGGTCAACGTGAATGGCGGCGCGATCGCGCTCGGCCACCCGCTGGGCTCCAGCGGTGCGCGGCTCGTGGGCACCCTGGTTAGGGAGATGGCGCACCGTGACGTCGAGTACGGCCTGGCCACGATGTGCATCGGCGTCGGCCAGGGCATCGCGTCGATCTGGCAGAAGGTCTAGCAATCGCCGAGCGCGATCCCCATGCCGTGCGCGCGATGTTCGACCGCATCGCGGGCCGTTACGACCTCGTCAACACGGTGCTGTCGGGTGGCACGGACGCCGGGTGGAGAAGGCGCGCGGCACGCTCGACCGGTTTGAAGGCCGGCGGCTCTGCGGTTGATGTCGCGTGCGGATCCGGAAAGCTGACGGCCGAGCTGGCCCGGATCGCGGGCGTCAAAGGACGTGTGGTCGGGCTCGACTTCAGCCCGCAGATGCTGGAGGTGGCGCGGCGCGACCATCCGGGCATCGAGTTCCTGGAAGGGGACGCGCTCGAGCTGCCATTCGATGACCAGAGCTTCGACGTGTCGACAATCGCGTTCGGCCTGCGCAACCTCGCGGACCCGATTGCAGGTTTGCGCGAGATGTTGAGAGTGGTCAGAGCTCGTGCGGTGGTGCTCGAGTTCGTGCGGCCGCCCGCAGGGCCGGTGGGCACCGCTTACCGCCTGTACCTCAAGGCGCTGCTGCCTACGATCGGTGGCGCGATCAGCGGTCAGCGCTCCGCCTACAAATACCTGAGCGACACGGTCGACTCGTACCGAACCCCCGAGGAGCTGCGAGCGATGGCAAGGGCAGCGGGGTGGTCGAACGTCCGCTACGAGGCCCTGGCGATGGGGACCGTGGGGATCGTCAGCGGCGAGCGGGCCTAGGAGTCGCAAATACCGGCTCATCAGGACGAAGATGGAACCTTTCCCGACCTCGCCACCTATAGCGGGCAGAGGAGATGACCGGCGACACCGACTTCCAGCTCATCAGACTCGCCAAGGCCGGAGACCGCGCTGCCTTTGACGATGTGATCGGGCCTCTGATCAACCAGGCCTTCCGACTCGCGTTCGGGATGCTGCACGACCGCGGCGTCGCAGAGGACGCCGTGCAAGACGCCGCTGTGAGGGCATGGCGCAAGCTGGCCAACGTGCGACCTGACACTCCAATCCGGCCCTGGTTCCTGGCCATCGTTGCCAACCAATGCCGGACGGCAATGCGCTCGCGCTGGTGGTCGGTCGTGCGACTTGACCGCATTGATGGGCGGGCGGGCGGCGAA
Source organism: Candidatus Dormiibacterota bacterium (assembly GCA_036264335.1). Lineage (GTDB taxonomy): Bacteria > Chloroflexota > Dormibacteria > Dormibacterales > Dormibacteraceae > Palsa-872. Next base: position 2,863 of record DATARC010000155.1, on the reverse strand, counting down.
TTCGAGGAGCGCATCGTTCGAGGGGCCGCCCTACGGGCAGCGTTGCGAAGCTTGGGCACCGATCAGCGCGAGGCGCTGGTGCTGCGCTATTACCTCGACCTTCCTCTTGACGAGATCGCTTCGATCACCGGCGTGCCGCTCGGCACCGTGAAGTCGCGAATCAATCGAGCCCTGGTCGCCATGCGGCCGCACTTCGAACCAATGGAGGCCCTTGGCTAGTGGATGAGCTGATCCGTTCCAGGGTGCACGATGCCCTCGATGTCGAGCAGCCGGACATGCGCTTGCGCTCGCGCATAATCGCGTCTCTGCCGGCTGACGAATCCGCGACCCGTCGGGTGTGGGTGCCGGACGGGCAATGGGCGGTTGGCGCCGTTGCTGTCCTGCTGACCATCGCGTTGCTCGCCGGCGTGCTTTATCTGCGGAGCGGAGTGTTTCCCGCGCGCCACGGCCCCCCGCCCTTGCCGAAACCGGTCCCGGCACTGGTTTCTCCGGAGGGCATCGCTGTCGGACCGGACGGATCGGTTTACGTCTCGGACTACTACGCAGGATATGTCTTTCGGATCCGGCCCGACGGAACACGTTCGATCGTCGCCGGGACCGGGACCAACGATGAAATGGGGGATGGCGGCCTGGCGATCAACGCAGCCGTTGACAGGCCGTCCGGCCTGACATTCGCCCACAACGGCGACCTGCTGATCGCCGATTTCGACGGGCAGCGCATCCGCCGCATCGACGCGCTGGGGTTCATCACCACGATCGCCGGCAGTGGGTTTGACAAAACTCAGGGCTCTGGCAGCTTCTCGGGCGACGGCGGTCCTGCGACTTCGGCGAAGCTCAGCCAGCCGCTCGGGATCGCATTCGCTCCAACCGGCGAACTGTTTGTTGGCGACTCGCGCAACGGCAGGGTGCGCCGAGTCGATCTGACCGGGATGATCACGAGTCTTGACTCCTCCAAGTTGCCTCGGCCGCAATGGATACCCGGTTATCTGGCATTCGACGCTGCCGGCAATCTTTATGTGGCTGACCGCGCACCTTATCCTGCCGCATTCGTCGGCGGGGGATGCCGGATCGTCAAGGTAAGCCACAAGGGTGTTATGACCGTCATCGCGGGGACAGGTAGATGCGGCTTCAGCGGAGATGGTGGACCAGCCGTCGAGGCGACGCTAGAAGATCCAAATGGCCTTGCGTTCGACTCAGCCGGCAACCTTTATTTCGCCACCGGCAATCGGATTCGGCGCATCGATCGGAAGGGGATCATCACCACCGTCGCCGGCACCGGAGTCGCTGGAGACGCCGGTGACGGTGGACTCGGAATCAACGCTCAGCTCGACGGTCCATTCGGGATTGGAATCGCACCCGGGGGTTTCCTCTACATCGCTGAGGGTGGCGGCCACCGCGTGCGCATGCTGAGGCTGTCAGACGGCGTCATCACCACCGTCGCTCGTTAGCAGCCTAGGAGTCGCGGTCGACCGCGCTCCTGGCCAGGCCGATCAGGGTTGGGCGTAGGCCGTTCAGCTCGATCACCTCGAGCTCTCGCAGGGCGCCCTCGACCAGGGCGCGTGCCTCGTCGCCCACCCGCTTCAGCGCGTTGCTCGACCTGACCAGCTCAGTGACCCGCGTGACCTCCGCGTCGCCGAGGGAGCCGGCCAGCAGGCGCCGAACCTCGGGCCCGACCTGCTTGTCCTCGGCCGCGTAGATCAGGGGCAGAGACAGGACCCGCTGGCGGATGTCCAGGCCGACCGGCTTGCCCGAGCTGGGGCTGAAGTCGACCATGTCGTCGGCCATCTGGAACGCGACGCCCAGCAGGTCGCCGTAGCGCCGCAGCGCCTCGACCTCGTCGGTTGTCGCCTCGGACAGTTGCGCGCCTGACGCGCACGAGGCCGCGAACAGGGCGGCAGTCTTGCCCCGTACGACCTTCAGGTAAGACTCGTGGTCGCCCGGGTAGGCGCCGCGCAGGGCGACGTCGTCGATCTGGGCCGCGCAGATCGCCTCGAGGGCGTCCGCGATGGTCGAGGTCACGTCGTTGTTGCCGATCTCCGCGATGAGCCTCGTCGCCTTCGCGAAGTAGAAGTCGCCGACCGCGATCGCCCGCTCCGGGCCCTCCGCCGCCGCGACGGTGGGGCGGCCGCGCCGGTGCGTGCTCTCGTCGACGTAGTCGTCGTGGATGAGGGTGGCGTTGTGAAGGAGCTCCACGGCGGCGGCCAGGGCGGCGGCGCGGAGGGGGTCGTGGCGCGGCCCGACGTGGGCGGTGAGCTGGACCAGGCGCGGACGCAGGCGCTTGCCGCCCGCTTCCACCAGGCGGCGCATGGGGACGGCGACGGGGTCGGGGTCGGCGAGGAGCTGGCGGTTGAGCTCGAGCTCAACCAGCTCTTTGTCGGCGTTTTCAGCCTTGGGCGCTTCGGCCTGCGGCCGAATGTTCGCGAACTCTCCGTCCAGCTGAAGGGCGACTTCCCTGCTGCGTGGGCCGTCCAGCTCCACCGCGAAGACTGATTGCCACCGGCCCAGGACCAGGTCGCCGTTCTCCACCAGGAGCGTGGCGAAGCCCGTCAGCAGCAGCTGCCGGCAGTGCGCGTGTCCGTTGACCGGCTCGTCCAGCGCTATCTCGAACCGGCGGGCGAAGTCGTCGTGCTCGTAGCCCGCCCCGGTTGGCGCCAGCCGCTCGAGCAGCGACTCGAAGTCTCGCAGGAGCAGCGGCTCGTTCTCGTTGACGGCCAGGCCGACGGTGGTGTGCAGCGACTGCAGGTGGATGCGCCCCATGCGCAGCCCGGACTTCTTGACCTCATCGCGAAGCTTGCTGGTGATGTCGACGAACTGGGTGGGTGAAGAAGTCTTGAACCGCAGCCGCTGGGCGATCACCGGCCGC
>DATARC010000102.1:0-4655 GCA_036264335.1 Candidatus Dormiibacterota bacterium | reverse complement strand
ACCAGCGGCTTTCTGGCGGCCAAGCGTCCCACGGCCACCGCCGCTCATTTCGACACGAGCCGCGTCGCTGCGCCCGTCCCCGCCAACTTCGACCACTTCGACTTCTCGAACCTCTGGCTGGCCACCAACCCGCAGCCCCGGCTGCCGATCCACGGCCAGGCCGCTTACCTCGTCGACCTCGACACGCGCATCGTGCTGTGGCAGCGCGACCCCGAGACCTCGCGCGCGCCTGCCAGCCTGACCAAGCTGATGACCGCGATGGTGGCGGTCGATGATGCCACGTCGCTGGACCAGGTCGTCACCGTGGCGCGAGCCGCGACCCAGATCACCCCAAGCGTCATGGGCCTCTCGCCGGGCGAGCAACTGACGGTGCGACAGCTGCTCGACGGCCTGTTCCTCGACTCCGGAAACGACGCGGCGGAGGCACTCGCCCGCGGCCTCGTGCCGCGCGACCGCTTCATCCGCCAGATGAACCAGAAGGCCGCGAGCATCGGGCTCACCGCCAGCCACTACGTCAATCCCAGCGGCCTCGACGCTCCCGGCCACGGCATGTCGGCACACGACCTGGTGCACGTCGCCGCCTACCTCGACAGGTACTACCCGGAGCTCGCCGCGATCGCCTCGACGAAGGACATCGCGATCCCCGCCTCGAGCACCCACAAGGCTTTCTATCCGCACAACCTCAACGTGATGTTGTGGTCCTACCCCGGCGCGACCGGGCTCAAGACCGGCCTCACCGACAACGCCGGGGGCTGCATGCTGACGACCGCGACGCGCAATGGGCGCCACCTCATCGTGGTCGTCCTGAACGCCACAGGCGTCTCTGCACAGGACGCGGCGGTGCTGCTGAACTACGGGTTCAGCGTGCATCCCACCCTGCCCCTGTGGCCCGTGCCGGTCCCAAGCCAGTAACGCCCTAGACTTCCGGTTCGTGGTTCGACTCAAAGGGCTCAGCGCGCTCGAGGTCCTGGATTCGCGCGGCAATCCGACGATCTCGGTCACCGCGTACACCGACTCGGGCAGTGGCACGGCGATCGTGCCCTCGGGCGCCTCGACCGGCAAGCACGAGGCGGTGGAGCTGCGCGACGGCGACATGACCCGCTACGGCGGCAAGGGCGTCCAGAAGGCTGTCTGGAACGTCGAGAACGACATCGCGGAAAAGGTCGCCGGCATGGACATCTCAGATCAGGCCGCGCTCGATGCGGCCCTCATCGAGCTGGACGGCACGCGCGACAAGTCGCGGCTGGGCGCCAACGCGATCCTCGGCGTCTCGCTCGCCGCCGCGCGCGCGGCTGCCGCGGCCATGGACACTCCGCTGTATCGATATCTCGGCGGCGCCCAAGCTCACCTCCTGCCGCTGCCGATGTCGAACATCCTCAACGGCGGCGCGCACGCGGACACGTCGGTCGACCTGCAGGAGTTCATGGTGTGCCCGGTCGGAGCGCCATCGTTCAGCGAGGCGATCCGCGCGGTGGCCGAGGTCTACCACGCGCTGAAGAACGTGCTCAAGCATCGCAAGCTCGCCACCGGCGTCGGCGACGAGGGCGGCTTCGCCCCCAACCTCACATCGAACGAGGAGGCGCTCACCCTCATCGTCGAGGCCATTGGCGCGGCCGGATACAAGCCCGGCGACGACGTGGCGCTCGCGCTGGACGTGGCGGCGAGCGAGCTGTTCAAGGGCGGCAGCTACGTGCTCGCGGGCGAGGGCAAGACGCTCACCGCGGCGCAGATGGTCGACCTCTACGAGGGCTGGATCAAGCGCTACCCGATCATCAGCATCGAGGACGGCATGGCCGAAGACGACTGGATGGGGTGGAAGCTGCTGACCGACCGGCTCGGCGACCGCGTGCAGCTCGTCGGCGACGACCTGTTTGTGACCAACGTCGAGCGCCTCACCGAGGGCATCGACAAGGGCGTGGCCAACTCGATCCTCATCAAGGTCAACCAGATCGGCACGCTCAGCGAAACGCTGCAGGCGATCGAGGTCGCGCGGACCGCGCGCTACTCGGCGGTCATCTCCCACCGCTCCGGTGAGACCGAGGACACGACCATCGCCGACCTCGTGGTCGCGACCGGTGTCGGCATGATAAAGACGGGCGCGCCGGCGCGCGCCGAGCGAGTGGCCAAGTACAACCGCCTGCTCGCGATCGAGCGCGAGCTGGCCGGCGGCGCGTACTACGCGCAGGCCTCGAGCCTGCCGTGAAGCAGGCGTCGCGGGCGGTGCACGCCGGCCGCGGCGCCAACGCCGGCATGCTGGGCGTGCCGCTCGTCCCTGACATCAGCCCCGCGGCCGTCCACGTCTACACCGACCTCGGCGAGTACGACGCGGTCGCCCGCGGTGAGAAGCCCGGGCACTACTACGGCCGCAACTCGAACGCCAACCGGTCGATGCTCGAGGCGGCGGTGGCCGAGCTCGAGGGCGCCGAGGCCGGCGTCGCCACCGGGTCGGGCATGGCGGCGCTGCACCTCGCGATCCTCGCTCTCGCGCCGAAGCCGGTCACGATCCTTGCCGGCTCTGAGCTTTACGGCGGCACGCTCGCGCTGCTGCGCCAGGACCTCGAGCCTGCCGGTTACGAGGCCGTCCTGGTCGACATCGCGGACCTGGAGTCGGTGCGGCGCGGCATGGAAGGCGCGGGCGTGGTGCTGCTGGAAACGATCACGAACCCTCTGTGTCGGGTGCCAGACCTCGAGGCGATCATCGACATGGCGCGCCGGGCCAACGTGCCCGTGATCGTCGACAACACGTTCGCAAGCCCGGTGTTCTGCCGGCCGATGGAGCTGGGCGCCACCGTCGTGATGCACAGCGTGACCAAGTACCTCGGCGGCCATTCCGACCTGATTGCCGGCGTCATCGTCGGCGGCGGCTCGTTGATGAGCGCGGCGCGTGCGAGGTCGGTGAGAACGGGGACACCGCTTGGACCCTTCGAGGCGTGGCTGGCGCTGCGCGGCATGCGCACGCTCGATGTGCGGATGCGCCGGCACAGCGACAACGCGCTTGCGCTGGCACGCGCGATGCGAACGATGTCGGGGGTCGCGAAGGTGCACCACCCCCTGCTCGAGGAATCGTCGTCCTACGCGGTTGCCTCGCGGCTGCTGGCGGACGGGTCGGGCGGGATGATGGCGTTCGACCTCGAAGGCGGGCGCGCGGCGGTGCAGCGGATGATGTCGCGCTTTCACCTCGTGGCGTTTGCGGCCAGCCTGGGCGGGGTGGAGACGACGATCTCCTATCCGGAGATCACATCGCATCGCGGCCTTACGCCCGACGAGCGCGCAGCGCTGGGGGTCGGGCCGGGGACGGTTCGGGTGTCGGTGGGGATCGAGGCGCCCGAGGACATCGTGGCCGACTTCGCCCAGGCGCTGGCCTGATGTCGGCGTACACGCTGCTGCAGCTGGTGGAGGTGCTGGTCGCCAGCGCCGTGCTCCTTTATGGGGTGCTGGCGCGGTCGTCCACCCTCACCGTCCTGGGGGGTGGGTTCCTCATGGGTAAAGCGATCCTCAACATCCTTGCGCCCGAGGGGGGGTCGGTGTACCGGCGGTCGCTGATCGGCTATTTCGCCGGCGCCATCTTCGTGCTCATCGGCGTGGTGGCGATTCACTTCACGAGCTAGGGAGTAAACAGCGCAGCGGCGCCGGTTCCTATCCTTTGGGTGGCATGACTCAGGGTTTGATCACCGCCGGGATCACTCGGTTGATCGGCAACACGCCGTTGCTGCGCATCCGCATGTTCGAGCGAGAGTTCCCCAACGTGGAGGTCTACGCGAAGGCGGAGTGGTTCAACCCAGGCGGCTCGGTCAAGGACCGCGCGGCTCTGTCCATGATCGAGGACGGCGAGCGCACGGGAGCGCTGACCCACGACAAGACCATCATCGATTCCACCTCGGGCAACACCGGCATCGCCTACTCGCTCGTGGGCGCTGCGAAGGGCTACAAGGTCAAGCTCGTCATGCCTGCGAACGTGAGCGCGGAGCGCAAAGCGCTGGTCGTCGCTTACGGAGCCGAGATCGTCTACAGCGACCCGCTCGAGGGCTCGGATGGCGCGATCGTCAAGGTGCGCGAGCTCGTCGCGGAGCATCCGGACCTCTACTTCTATCCCGACCAGTACTCGAACCCCGCGAACGTCCGCGCGCATTACGAGGGCACGGCGGTCGAGATCCTGCAGCAGACGGGCGGCAACATCACGGCTTTCGTGGCGGGCCTCGGCACCACCGGCACATTCGTCGGCACCTCGCGACGCCTGAAGGAGCACAACGCGGCGATCCGCACCATCGCCGTGCAGCCGGAGGACTCCTTCCACGGCCTCGAGGGCTTGAAGCACCTACCGACCGCGATCGTGCCGAAGATCTGGGATCCCAGCCTGGCCGACGAGATCTGGGGTTGCCCCACCGAGCCCGCCTATGACCTGGCCCGCGCGGTGGCGCGAACCGAGGGGCTGCTGGTCGGCCACTCGAGCGGGGCGGCGCTCTGGGCGGTGCGGCGCCTGGCCGAGACAATCCAGAGGGGCGTGATCGTCACGGTCTTCCCGGACTCGGGCGACCGCTACATCTCCACCGGGCTTTACGGCACGAAGCTGTGAAGATCGCCGGCGCAGCGTTTGAGGCAATCCAGCGGCACGGCGCCGAGGGCTATCCGAATGAGATTTGCGGAGTCATGGTGGG
>DATARC010000071.1:0-2499 GCA_036264335.1 Candidatus Dormiibacterota bacterium | reverse complement strand
GAAGTCGTGCAGCAGGCACGCATAGCGAAGCTCCTTGAGCTGGTCCTCTGTGAGGTAGACGTCCCGATACCTCCCGACGTCGATCCTCGTGACCTCGCCGGCGAGGTGGGTGGTGAGCGCTTCGACTCGCCCCGAATGGCCAGCAGTGCTCGGATCTCTCTGCTCGATCGCTGTCACGCTGGCCTGGACGAACCCGTCAAAGAGGTCCTGGATCGAGTCCAGAAGCTGCTTGTTGTCGATGGCGACGGCGGCCTGGCTGGCGATCGACTCGATCATCTCGAGGTCCTCGGGCCGGAAGCTGACCACCTCGTCCGGCACGTTGGTGACCGTCAGCTTCGTCTCATAGCTGCGCTTGGCGTTGATCAGCTGCACAGCCCCGACCACCTCGTGGTTGTAGTTGCGCATCGGCACCGTGAGCATCGACTTGGTGCGATACCCGTACTGCTGGTCGAATCCCTTGCCGCCCTGCGGTTTCCCAGGCGGAGGGTTGTAGGCGTCGTCGTAGATCTGGCTCGTGCCAACGGTGACCGTGTACCCGACAACGCTCTTCTCGTCCACCGGCACCTTGAATGCCTGGTAGGTGTTGTCGATCGAGGTGTTCTGGCTCGACGCGAGGAAGAGCTTGGGCAGGCCGTCGTCGCCCACCGTCTTGAGCCACAGGCTCGCGCCATCGGCGTTCGTGAGCTGGCGCATCGTCGTGAGGATGAACTCCTGCAGCTTGCCGATGTCCCGTTCGGCCGAAAGCGCAATGCCGATGCGGTTGAGCTCCTCGAACTGGCGGTGCTGGCGCCGTGCCTGCTCTTCGTGCTGCCGGACCGCCTGCTTCAGCGCCACGTTCTCCATCGCCAGGTGCAGCAGGTGGCGAAGTGCCGCCGGGGATGCGTCGGGAGGAAATGCGATCGAGATGTCGGCCAGGCCCTGCGGTGCGCTCTGCCCAGTGCCGAGCAGGATCAGGGCCGGCGAGACGATCGTCGTCGTGTCTTCGAGCCGGGTCCCGACGAGGCCGAGCTCGGAGAGCACCTTTTCCACCCCGGCGTGGTCGAAGCTGCCCAGCAGGTAGATGTTGAAGACAGGAGCCTCGGTCATCCCGTGCTACCTGGCGCTGCCATCGGAGTTCTGGAGGTAGATAAGCCGCAAGCCCTCAAGAGTAAGGAGTGGGTCGATGCTTTCGATAACCGGAGTCAGCCCAGCCACCAGAGCCGCCTGGCCGCCGGTGGCGATCACCTTGGCCGAACCCCCGAGCTCAGCCGTCATCCGCTGCACCATCCCCTCGACCTGGGCGACAAAGCCCCACACCAGGCCGGACTGGATCGAGGCCACCGTGTTGCGGCCGATCACCGAGTCCGGAGCCACCGCCTCGACGCGCCTGAGCATCGCGGTTTGCGAGACCAGGGCAGCCAGCGAGATCTCCACGCCGGGCGCGATCGCGCCGCCCAGGTAATCGCCCTGGGCGTTGATGGCGTCGTAGGTCACCGCGGTGCCGAAGTCGATGACCACGATCGGGCCGCCGTGCTTCGTGAATGCGGCCAGCGCGTTGGCGATACGGTCGGCGCCGACGTCTTTCGGGTTGTCGTACCTCACCTTCACGCTCGTCTTGGTGCCCGGCCCCACCATCACCGGGTCGCATTTCAGGTAGCGCCTCGACACCTCGATCAGGGCCGGGTTCAGGTTCGGCACGACGCTGGCGATGACGACCCCGTCGACGACCGCCACGTCGAGGCCCCTGAGGTGGAAGAGCTGCCCGAGCTCCACCGCGAGCTCATCGGCGGTGCGCTCGTGGTGGGAGGTGATCCTCCAGTCCGCGACCAGCCGCTCGCCCTCGAACAGGGCAAGCGTCACGTTGGTATTGCCGACGTCGACGGCGAGAAGCATCAGGCCCGAACTCTAGGTCAGTTAACGCGGCAGAGGGGGCGGGTGGTCCTGGCTCCAGCCCAGAAGGGCCGCGGCCTGATGCCGAACCTCGGTCGCCCGCGCGGCCACGCGCCGCGGGTGAGGAGCGCCCACCAGGTCTCGTTTGAGCAACGACGCTCCGGCGTCCCAGGGCGTCTTCATGGTTCCCCCTCGAACCTGCCGCCCCACCTCCTGGTGGGCCTTCCGGAAGGGCTTGCCCGATCGAACGAGCCCCTCGGCGACGTCGGTGGCCAGGAGCCCCGGGTCGGCCGCCGCGGCCGCCAGGCGCTCTTGGTCGAACTCCAGGTGCTTGACCAGCAGCGAGGCTGCGCGCATCGAGTCGAGCGCATTGTCCACGGCCGCGAACAGGGCCGGCTTGTCCTCCTGCAGGTCGCGATCGTAGGCAAGGGGCAGGCCCTTCAACACCGTCGCCAGGGCCACCAGGCTCCCGATCGCGCGCCCGGAACGTCCTCTTAAGAGCTCGGCGATGTCAGGGTTCTTCTTCTGGGGCATCAAGCTCGAACCGGTCGCGATCTCGTCGGCCAGCCTGACGAAGCCGAACTCGGCGCTGGCCCACAACACGACGTCCTCCCCGAGACGGCTGAGATG
>DATARC010000069.1:0-1955 GCA_036264335.1 Candidatus Dormiibacterota bacterium | reverse complement strand
CCGATTCTGGGTTTGTTCGGCATCCACGGCGTGCACGTCCTCGGCACCGAGAACTCCGCGTTTCTCGGCGTGGTGCTGCTCGATGTCTGGGAATGGACGCCGCTGATGTTCCTCATCCTGCTGGCGGGCTTGCAGTCGCTGCCACAGGAGCCGCTGGAGGCTGCCCTCATCGACGGGGCAAGCCCGATCCGAGTCTTTTTCGACCACGTGCTGCCGATGCTGCGGCCGGTGCTGTTCGTTGCCATCGTCCTCCGCACGATCGACGCCATCGGCACGTTCGACCAGATCTACGTCCTGACGCGGGGCGGACCCGGCGTCTCGACGCAGCTGTTCAGCATCTACGCCTACAACACGGCGTTCCTGTTCACGCAGTACGGGCGCGCCATGGCGATGGTCGTGTTGCTGCTGGCGGCAGTCCTCGTTCTCGCCGCGATCGCCATCCGGCTGGTGCGGCTGGGACCCGGCACCCGATGAGAGCCTGGTGGCGTTGGGTCCTGGTCTATGCCGCGCTGATCGCGGCCGAGGTCTTCGCGCTGTTTCCCTTCTGGTGGATGATCACGACCTCGCTGAAGCACCAGGTGGAGATCTTCTCCGGCCTGGAGCTCGCGCCGCAGGCGCCGACACTCGACAACTTCTTCGCCCTCTTCGACAAATACAACTTCGGGCCCTTCCTCTACAACAGCATCTTGGTCGTCGCGGTCTCTGTGCTCGTGAGCCTGGTGCTCGGCACGCCGGCGGCGTATGCGCTGACCAAGCTGCCGCCCGAGGGCTGGCTCCAGAAGCAGGCGCTGGTCGTCGTGTTGCTCGTTCGCATGCTGCCGGCGATCCTGCTTGTGATCCCGTTCTACATCGTGCTCGCGAAGTTCCAGCTGCTGAACAGCAAGGTCGGGCTGATCCTGATTTACACCGGCCTCAATACGGGCTTCGTCATCTGGCTGATGCAAAGCTTCCTCGCCGAGATTCCGCGGGACATCGAGGAGGCGGCCTTGGTCGACGGTGACACCCGACTCACGGCGCTGGTCCGCGTCGTGTTACCGCTCGCGGCGCCGGGGCTCGCCGCGACCGCCATTTTCAGTGTCATCAACATCTACAACGACTTCCTGATCGCGCTCACGATGACGTCGACGCCCGAGGCACAGACGGTGCCGGTCGGCGTGTCGACGCTGATCGGCAAGATCACGATCCAGTGGGGGCCCATGGCGGCCGCGGGGGTCGTCGGCGCGCTGCCGATCATCATTTTCGCGTTGCTCGTTCAGCGCCATTTCGTCCGCGGTCTCACCCTCGGAGCCGTGAAATGAATCTCGGACTCTTCACCGACGCGTTTCTCAAGTGGTCTCTCGATGACGTCCTCGATTGGACGAAGCGCGAGGTACCCAGCATCACGCGCGTGGAAATCGGCACCGGTGGGTACTCCCCCGCGCCGCACTGCGACCTGCGCGGGCTGCTGCGGAGCGGCGGCAAACGCAAGCGATGGCTCAAGTCGATCCGCGCGCGTGACTACGAGATCTCGGCCCTCAACGTCTCAGGCAACCCACTGCATCCGAAGCCTGACGTGGCGAAGCTTCACGACCGGCACCTGCGCGACACCGTCCGCCTCGCCGCGCAGCTGGACGTCGACCGCGTGGTGTGCATGTCCGGCAACCCCGGTCCTCCGGGTCGGCGCGCTGACGTTCCGCATTTCGCCGCCGGTGGGTGGCTGCCGGAATACGAGCGCATCGCGACCTGGCAGTGGGAGGAGAAGGTCAAACCGTACTGGGAGGAGATGGTCGAATTTGCGCGCACCGAGCATCCGGCGCTGCAGATCTGCTTTGAGCTCCATCCGGGCACTTATGTCTACAACACGACGACGTTCAGGCTGGTGCGCGACCTGGGCGACAACCTGGCGGTCAACCTGGACCCGAGCCACTTTTTCTGGCAGGGCATGGACCCGCTGGCAATCATCGCGGCCCTCGGGA
>DATARC010000044.1:0-6183 GCA_036264335.1 Candidatus Dormiibacterota bacterium | reverse complement strand
AGTACCTCGTCCCGGTGAACGGGCCGGAAAAGATGTAGTCGAGGCCGGCCCAGTTGAAGTCGGGCCGGCTGAGCTCGCGTCCGGCTTGCAGCCGTGCACCCGAAACCGGGGGCACAGACCACTCGACGCCCAGGCTGCCTGCCCGCAGCCGTGCATACGCGCCGCTTGCAGGCGTCCAGATGCCGAAGGCTGGGCCCGTAATCGTGCGGCCGGGTTCGGCGAAGTCGTCGAACGCCGCCGACTGCTCGTTGAGGATCCCGACCTCGGTATATCCGGGAGCCAGGTTGACAGCGCTCACGTCGATTGCCACGCCGGTCGCGTCCACCGTATACGTCACCTCGAGACTGCCCCGCGACGCAATCGGCACGAACGCGTACCGATGGGCTGCGTCGCCGCCGATCTCGTCCAGCGTGAACGTTCGCTTCCAGACCGTGGTGATCGGGGTCGACAGATCGACCGTCGTCGCCGTGCGCGAGTACACCCAGCCGTCGGGGTAGTGGGCGATGGGCGCGCCAAATCCCATGCCCTCCCCGGCAGCGTCATCGGCCCGCACCCGGAGGGAAAGGCCCTTGGCAAGCGGCGCGGTCTTGCCTTGGGCAGGCATCGGTGAGATGGTGGCGGTCACCCCGGGATAGATCGATTGCATCAGCAGCCCGTCGCCGAAGCGGTATGCGAAAACCGGCTTGCCTGAAGCCACCTGGTAGGTCGCCTGGTTGCCGAGTGATTCGAGAGTCGCGGTGGAGGTGCCGGCCGCAGGGTCCGGGAAGATGGTGGTCGCCCGGTAGTAGCCGATGTCTTCGAGCACGAGCGCGGTAACCCCATGGGTGCGCATCCAGCTCGCGGCGCCGGCCGGGTCGGCTGGCAGGTTTTGCGACCCGGTGAGCTGTGACGGCGGCTTGCCGCTGAAAAAGGCAGCCACCGGCGAGTCGGTGAGCAGCACGCCGGGAATTCCGGAGGCAGCTCTGCCGGCGGCCACCAGCCCCGCGTTGTCGATGGCAAAGCCCATGAACACCGGTAGGAACGCGATCGCCAGCAGGCCACCCGCCGCCACGGTGGTGAGGCGAACGAACGTCGCTCGCTGGTCCAGAGCGGCCGCTGCCAGGAGGGCGAGCGACGGGAGAGCGGGGTAGAGGTAGCGGTGGCTGCCGGTATACGCGCCGACGGTGATGAGCCCGACCACCGCGGCCAGGTACGCAAGCGCAGGCACGTGCAGAAAGGCGAGCGAGCCGCGGCTTTCGGGAGGGCGCTTTCTGAGCAGGGCGGCAAGGCCGACTGCACCGAGGGCGAAAAGGGGTAAGGCGGCGAGCCCAAAGGTGCCGACCAGCTCACTCAGCCGGCCCCACGCATCGCCCGCGATGCTGCCGCGCGCGGTCGCCGAAAGCGCCTCTACCGACCCCCGTGCGAGGGAATGGCTCGCGGGCGAAAAGCCCAGCTGCATCAGGACCAGCAGGACGGTCGACGGCACCCCCCAGGCAAAAGCGGCCTGGCGACGCGGCGCACGGCTGTCCGGCCGGCGATGCCGATTCGCGAGGGGAAATCTCTTGAGGATTTCTTGGACGAGGGCAAAAGCGACGGCGGCTCCGACCCAGATCCAGGATTTGGTGCTGGTCACGCAAGCCAGTGCGGCCAGAGTGGCTGCCAGCTTCATCCGGCCCCGGACCGCGGCCAGGGCGCCCGCGGTGAGCAGAGCTGTCATCAACGGCTCGACCACCGCCGAGCCACTGGTGAAGAGGAACACTGGATTCAGTGCGAGCAGCACGACCGCCAGCCGTCCCTGCCGGGCGCTGGGGGCCATCGCGTAGACGGCGGCAAGGGTGGCCAGCCCGAGCCCGGCGCTCAGCACCTTCAGAGCGCCCAGCGACCAGAGTCCGAAGAGCTTGAGCACTGCGGCTGCCAGCACGTGATAACCAGGGAGCCAGGTGTCTTGCATGCCGAAGATCGGGTCCTTCAACTGCCCGGTCGAAGCCAGGTTGGCAGCGATGAGCCAGTGGCCGTATCCGTCCTCGAACGGCTCGGGCATCTGCGCGGCCAGGAACAGCAGCAACACGCACAGAGCCATCAATGCCGAGAGGGGGCCGGCCACACGGATCCGCGCCAGGATGCGGACGGCGATGCCGCGCGGCCTGACCACCTCGAGAAAATCGACAGCAGTGAGGGCGGAGACTGTCAGGAACCCGATCGCAAACAGGGTCGAGTAGATCGCCACCAGCCACTGTCCTTGCGCCGCGGCGAATGGCGCCATCGCCAGCGAAGCCGCGCCCAGCGCCGCCTCCCCGATCGCCCGTGGGTCGCCCACGCGAACGTAAGCCTGGTCGCGCCACTCTTGACCGCGCTCCACTATCTGGTGCTTCGGCGTGCGCACGAACTCGCCGCCGCTGCGCGTCGCGCGAATCAACGCGAGGATCACGGTAAACGACATGCCTGCGCCCACGAGCTGGCACAGCAGCGACGGCAGCGCCTGCCACCACGGGCGCCCTCGCCTGATCTGGGCGACGCTGAAACCGACCCAGGGCGAGATTCCCATCATCACGAACAGCACGCCAGCGTCCGCGACCTGCCACGGCAGCGCCTCAAAGCGCGGCCCGATGAGCAGCAGTGGGTAGCAGGCAAGCTGCAGCGCCATGACAGGACCTACGCCGTACGCCAGCAGGTGCATCGTGGCCTGCAGCTTCACGGCCGGTCGCGCATCGCTGCGCAGCACCCGGCTCAACAGCTTGAACGCCGACTGGAAGCTTCCGGTGGCCCAGCGCGACTGCTGACGCCGGTAGGCGTCGAACGACACAGGCAGCTCCTCGGGCACCACCACGTCTTCGAGGTAGGCCGCCCGCCAGCCGCGCAGCTGCGCGCGGTAGCTCAGGTCCAGGTCCTCCGTCAACGTGTCGGCGCTCCATCCGCCCGACTCTTCGATGGCGGCCCGGCGCCAGACGCCGGCCGTGCCCGTGAAGTTGGTGAAGTAGCCGTCTGAGGATCTGACCGCCTGCTCGATCAGGAAGTGAAAGTCGAGCGCGAACGCCTGGAGCCGCGTGAACCAGGAATAGCCCTCGTCGAGATGACCCCAGCGGGCCTGCGCGAAGCCGACCGTCGCGTCTTCGAAGACCCCCATCGTGCGACGTAGAAAGTCGGGGGCAGGCATGAAGTCGGCGTCGAAGATCGCGATGAAAGGCGAGCTGGTCAGCGTCATGCCATGCGCAAGCGCTCCCGCCTTGAACCCGTCGCGTGAAAGGCGCCTGACGTGCGTGACGTCGACTCCGTGGCGCCGCCAATGCGCCGCCCGCCGGGCAACTATCGAGGCCGTCTCGTCGTCCGAGTCGTCGAGAACCTGGACTTCGAATCGATTGAGCGGCCATTCCATTTCGCACACCGCATCGAGGACGCGCTCGGCGACGTAGCGCTCGTTGTAGATAGGCACCTGGACACAGACGCGCGGCTCGCGTCCGCGCACGATCGATCGATCTAGAGGTTGCGGAAGGCGTGTCGCCCGCCAGGTCAGGTAGAGGAGGTTCGAGCCGAATGCAAAAAGCGCGATGCTCGTCAGCCCGATCATGGCAACAGCGGCCAGGGTGATCACCATCACGCACCCTCGTCGAACAACGCGTAGGGCCGCATCGTCGAGCGGACGAATGCGACGCGGGCGATTGCTTCAGGGTGCTGCCTCCGCGTCCACTGCATGTAGCGCCATGCCGCTATGCCGATTCGCCGCGCCGCCCGATCGAGAAATGCCGGGAAGAGAAATCCAGGCAGGCGCCGCGACGGCGCATCGATTCGCAGTGGCGCGGATCTCCCTGCCAGCTGGGGAAAGTGCTCGAGAAGGGCAGGGTTGGAATCGAGGACCTCGTCGATCATCTCCTCGCCAAAGACGGGCTCCGCGACCAGCAGCTCGTAAGCCATGTCCACGTCCTGTCGTTCGAGCGGGTGGCACTGCGAGACCTCGAGAATCAGGTTGGCCGTCATCAGGCGGGGTGCGACCGGCCGCCGGGTGAGGTCATCGACGGGTTTGGCGCGGTGCGCGAGCGCGTGCAGGATGCCCAGGACGTTCACCACCACGTACGCGATGTGACGATGGCCGTCGTCGACGATGAGATTGAGGTCGACGTCGTCCGAGGCTCGAAATCCTCCGCTCGCGAGGGAGCCCGCAACCGAAACGCTCCGTATGAAAGGCGCAACCGCCACCAGCACGCGGACAAAGCGGGTTGTCATCGGAAGGTAGGCGGCCGAATCCGACTCGTGGGCGTCAGCCCGCTTTCTGATCGCGCCCGCGCGGTCGACCTCAGTGCGCTCGATGACCAGGCCCCGGGCGATCGTCAGCTCAGGCGAGGCCGCGACCGCCCACCGTACCTGACCCTCCGGCAGC
The DNA here is from genome assembly GCA_036264335.1 of Candidatus Dormiibacterota bacterium. GTDB lineage: Bacteria > Chloroflexota > Dormibacteria > Dormibacterales > Dormibacteraceae > Palsa-872. The sequence continues at coordinate 1,832 of DATARC010000044.1, read as the reverse complement.
CGGCCGCCCAGGCACAGGCGGCCGAGGCCGGCTGGCGTGAGGGCGTAGCCGCGCCGCCTCAGCAGGCGCGTGGTTTGCCAGACTCGATCTGACACGCTCGTGTACGGGGCGGGGGAATAGCCGACTGCCACCGCTGTGCCTCCGGGAGAGTGCTGACGCGGTCAATCGGGATACGAGCCGGGGTTACGCCGTCACACAGCGACCCCACGCCGAAGACTTGATTTCCGGCATCATCCGTGGTGGCGCCGGCAAGGTCTTCTAGTTCAGGGGTGTGACATGACCGCGGACGGACACTTCAAGGTCCCGACTCCCGTCAACGAGCCGATTCGCGCGTATGCCCCTGGCGATTCGCACCGGAAGAGCCTTAAGGCACGGCTGGCTGAGCTCACCGACGCGCGGACGGACGTCCCGATGCAGATCGGCGGCGAGCGGCGTTGGGGGGCGTCGAAGGCCGACATCCGGTCTCCGCACCGGAAGGAGCTGTCCATCGCCCAGGTCGCCGTCGGCGGCAAGAAAGACTTTGCCGATGCCATCGAGGCCGCGCTGGACGCGCGCAAAATGTGGGCGGCCACCTCCTACCAGGAGCGGGCAGCGGTGCTGCTCCGCGCGGCGGCGCTGCTGGCGGGTCCGTGGCGGGACACCATCAACGCCGCCACGATGCTGGGCCAATCAAAGACCGTGCACCAGTCGGAGATCGACGCGGCGTGCGAGTCGGTCGATTTCTGGCGTTACAACGCCTACTTTGCCGACCAGCTCTATGCGCAGCAACCGGCCAACGACGCCACCGCATGGAACCGCCTTGAGTTCCGCCCGCTCGAAGGCTTCGTCTTTGCTGTGAGCCCGTTCAACTTCACCTCCATCGCCGCCAACCTGCCGATGGCCGCGGCCCTGATGGGCAACACGGTGGTCTTCAAGCCCGCAACGCAGACCCTGCTCGTCTGCCACTTCCTGATGGAGCTGCTGAATGAGGCAGGGCTGCCGCCCGGCGTGGTCAACATGGTCAGCGGAAACGCAGCCGAGATCTCAGAGCAGGTCCTGGCGCACAAGAGCCTGGCGGGCATCCACTTCACGGGGTCGACCGAGGTGTTCCAGGGCATGTGGACGGAGGTCGGCCAGAACATCGGTCGCTATCGAACGTACCCGCGGCTCGTGGGTGAGACCGGCGGCAAGGACTTCATAGTGGCGCATCCGTCCGCCGACCCGGAGGCACTGCGCACCGCTTTGATCCGCGGCGCCTTCGAGTACCAGGGTCAGAAGTGCTCGGCGGCGTCACGCGCCTACATTCCGCAGTCGATCTGGAAGACGCTGCGGCCTGAGCTGATCGAACGGGTCGACGCAATTCCCCAGGGCGATGTCGCCGACTTCCGCAACTTCATGGGCGCGGTGATCGATGGCAAGGCTTATGCCAAGCACATGGGCGCGATCCAGTACGCGAACAAGGCGGAAGACGCCAAGGTCATCGCCGGCGGCAAGGGCGACGACAAGACCGGTTGGTTTGTCCGGCCCACCGTCGTCGAGACCAAGAATCCCGATTTCAAGCTCCTGCGTGAGGAGCTCTTCGGCCCGATTCTCACTGTCTACCCGTACGCCGACTCGAAATTCGAGGAGACGCTGGACCTGTGCGATCGCACCAGCCCATACGGATTGACGGGGGCGATCTTCGCGACCGACCGCGCGGCCATCCGCAAAGCGTCCGAGACGCTCGTCAACGCAGCGGGCAACTTCTACATCAACGACAAGCCCACCGGCGCGGTGGTCGGCCTGCAGCCATTCGGTGGCGCGCGTGCGTCAGGCACCAACGACAAGGCAGGCTCGTTCTTGAACTTGATCCG
>DATARC010000007.1:0-24785 GCA_036264335.1 Candidatus Dormiibacterota bacterium | reverse complement strand
AGGTGAACGCATGTACAAAGTCGAGATCGCTTTCGGTCGCGGTTTGCGGATGGACCTCAAGAGCAAGGACATCGTCATGGTGGTGTCGAACGAGCACGGCAAGATGGGCGAGCTGCGGATCAGCCGGGGCTCGGTCGACTGGTGGGCCAAGCACAAGAAGGACGCGCCGACCACGCTGAAATGGGAGCGGTTCGCGGACGTTATGGAAAACCCAGACCTACCCACAAGACGCAAGGTCCGCCGCCCGGTGAAAGCAAAGAGAGCGAGCTAGGAGCGCCGTGGAGTTAAGCGTTACCGACCTAGTGGGCCAACAGCGCTCGATAGTTCCCGCGATGGTATGAGCACGACCCCGACCGCCCGCCGGAGTGACTGAACGTGAGGTCGCGGCACTGAATCACATAACCCTTGGTCGACTTCCAGAAGCTCGCGATGCAGTGGAAGTAATGGCAGAAGGTAGATGGCGGCCTTGTGATGAGCCTTCCCGGAGTGCAAAAGCTGTAGCGCCAGGGATTGGCGGGCGCACCGCAGCGTGCCGCCATCAGCTGGGCCGACGAAATGTCAATTGAGGCGGCCCTCTGTCCAGTTTGATGGTTCGCCACGGAGCTAGACGTGGCCGACGAGCCCGAGACCACCATCAGGAAAATGAGGCCGACGGCCGCCACGCCGCCAACCAGCTTGCTGGGTAGTCCAAAGATCGCAGATGAAGTGGCGGTTGGGATGCGATGGACGTTACCACCCATTGGCCCCAATTCTTCAGCCGACGCTGACTATCTTTGGCCGGACCGGCGCCACACCAGCGTGCGGGTGACCGGCTCCCCATCGCCGCTGGTAGTCGCCAGCTCGATGGTCAGGGTGTTGCCGTCGACGTGCATCTCGCGCGTCACCACCTTCCCCACGTCGCCCGGCGACAGCGATCCCTGCAGGACCTGCCTCACCTCGTGGGTCGCTTCATGCACTGAGTACGTTCCAAAGTACGCGTCGTACCCGTTGACGGATGCGCTGTTGTTGGCGCTCGCCTCGCGGTTCACCACCACGTCGTCCGCCGAGCGATCCCGCTTCATGAACTGGGCCGCGAAGTTCCCGGCGCTGTCGTAGATCAGGATCGCCACCGGGTCGGTGCCCAGCCCCGGGTCGATGCGCCGCTCCCCGCCCGCCGTGCGGTCCTCACGCGAAACCAGGCGCCACGTGCCGACGAGCTGCGACGCGAGCGTGCTCACGGACGTCACACCCCGGCGACGCGATAGACGCGACGGGGCTCGTCGATGCCCTTGAACTGGTGAGAGCCGCGATCCTCGAACTCGATGCCCGACCCCGCCACCAGGTCCCGCACCGTGCTCGACACGAGCACCTCGTCCGCTTCGGCAAAGGCGCTGATGCGCGCCGCCATGTGGACCGCGATGCCCGCCGCCGCCTGCCCCTCCTTCTCGACCTCGCCCGTGTGAATCCCACCGCGTAGCTGCAGGCCGAGCTCGTGAGCCTTGTCGATCGAATCCATGGCGCATCGGATGGATCTCGCAGGCCCGTCGAACGTGGCCAGCACGCCGTCACCCGCGTGGTCGACCACCGCCCCACCGTAGTAAGCAACCAGGCCGTCGGTGGTGGCGCGGTGTCGAAACAGCAAGTCCTTCCAGGCCTCGTCACCCAGCGCGGCCGCGCGCCGGGTGGAGTCGACCATGTCGAGCACCATGATCGATGCCAGCACCCGGTTCGTCCTCAGATGCGCGGGGGCGCCGGTGATGAACTCCTCGATCGCCGCGAGCACGCGGTCCGGCTCGAGGGTGATGAGGGAATGCGTGTCACCTTCGAACTCCATGAACTTCGCGCCCGGTATGCGCGAGGCCAGGTCGCGTGCCGCGTCGATGTGGGCCACGGGGTCTCCCCTGCGATTCATCACGAGGGTGGGCACGCGAATGTGCGGGAGGATGTCGACGATGTCGATCTCGGAGTTCATGCGCTCGATGGCGACCAGCGCCGCCGGGCTCGCGCCCGCGCGAAACCAGCGGATGAGCCAGTCCGCGTATGCGGGATCGTCAGGCGTGCCGTGCGGGAAAACGTAGTCGGTGGTGACGCCGTTCTCGTTGATCTCGGCCAGGTCGCGCTCGAGCCGCTCGGGCGTGACGCCCCACCGATAGGTCTCGGTCTTGACCCACCGCGCCTGGCCGCCCCAGATGACCAGTGCTCGCGTCCGCTCGGGATACGTCGCTGCGAAGAGGCATGCCATCGACGAGCCTTCCGACACGCCGAAGATCACGGCTCGAGTGCTGCGCGCCGCATCCATTACCGCGCGGATGTCGTCGGTGCGCTCCTCGAGGGTCGCGATGTGGCTGGGCCGATCGGACAGGCCGGTGCCGCGCTTGTCGAAACGGATGAGGCGGCAGAAAGCGCCGAAGCCTTCGAGCACCCGCGCGCGCGGCGGCCAGTCCCACTCCATGTCCAGCTGGGACACGGTGCCCGGGGTCCAGACCAGGTCAATCGGGCCGTCGCCGGTGACCTGGTAGGCGATCTTCAGATCGCCGCTCCGGGCGTAGTGGATAGGCGGGTGCATCAACCCGAAACCCTAACCCGCCCGGCGGTCGGCTATGAAGCCTTCGCCGGCTCCAGCTCTCGGGCTTCCACGTCTTCCTCGGCCTCGGGTATCGGCGAGCCTTCGCCGAGATTCGCGCCCGGGCCCTTCTTCGTCGCCAGCAGCGGCACGGTCGGCATGAAGAGCGTGACCACGAGCGAGATGAGGATCGCGACGGTGCCGATGAGGAACATCTCATGCAGCGTCACGGCCAGGCCCGCCTTGACGGCGACGATCACCTGGTCGAACAGCGGCCGTGTCGCCGCGGGCAGCGCTGCGCGGGCAGCCGCCAGGTTGGCGGGGTTGAAGATCTGCTGCGCGCTCTGGCCGCTCACCTTGAAGAAGTTCCCCGCCGCCGGCGGCAGGTTGAGGGCTGCGACCTGGCTCTGGATGTTCGGGGCCAGCCGGCTGGCCAGGATCGAACCGAAGATCGCTGTCGCGATCGTGCCACCGACGTTGCGGAAGAACTGGATGTTGCTGGTAACGACGCCCAGGAACTTCCGGTCCACCGCGCTCTGCACGGCCTGGATGTAAAGCGGCATCGTCACGCCGAGACCGATACCGACGAACACCAGCGAGGCGGTGACCTCGAGCTGGGTCGAGTGAACTGTGATTTCCGACAGCAGGTACATCCCAACCGCGGTGACGGCCGCGCCGACCGTGCCCAGGTACTGGTAGTGCTTGATGCGGACCATCAGCTGGCCGGTCAGGATGCTCGCGCCGATGAGGCCGAACATCAGCGGCGTGATCAGCGCGCCGGAGTTGGTGGCGCTGATGCCGAGGACGCCCTGGTAGATCAGCGGCACGAAGATGATCGTGCCGAACATCCCGAAGGACATGATGAAACCGATCAGGATCGACACCGCGTATGCGCGGTTCTTGAAGAGCTGGATCGGAACGATCGGCTCCTCCTCACGGAACTCGACCCAGATGAAGACGAACAGCACGACGATGCCGCCGATCAGCGGAGCCAAAGTCTGCCAGCTGGTCCAGCCATAGGTCGTCGTCTCGGAAAGTGCGATGAGGATCGGCGTCAAGGCCAGCGCGAGAAGGCCGGCGCCGGCGAAGTCGATGTTGCGCCAGGAGGCCTGGGTGCGGACGAAGGGCAGGAACATCGCGAGCAGCGCGATGCCGAGGACGCCGACGGGAATGTTCACGTAGAACACCCAGCGCCAGCCCCAGTTGTCGGTGATGAATCCGCCGGCGGTCGGTCCGATGATCGACGCGAGGCCGAACACGCCACCGAAGACGCCCTGCATCCGGGCTCGGGTCTGCGGCGTGAAGATGTCGGCGAGAACGGTGAAGACCGAGGCGAACAGCACGCCGCCGAAGAGGCCTTGCGCGCCGCGAAAGATGATGAGCTCCGTCATGTTCTGGCTGAATCCGCATAGCCAGCTCATGGCCATGAACCCGGCCATGCCGGCGAGGATGAACGGCTTGCGGCCGAACAGGTCGCCGAGCTTGCCGGCGATCGGGACGGTGACGGTGGATGTGAGCAGGTACGCCGTGGTGACCCAGGCGTAGCGGTCGAAACCGTTGAGCTCGGCGATGATCCTCGGCATCGCGGTGCCGACGATGGTCTGGTCGAGGGCGGCCAGGAGCAGGGCCAGCATGACGCCAACGGTGACGAGGATCAATCGGCGGCGGGGCATCTCAACTGCGGCGGTCATACCTTTTCGAGCTCCTTGGTTGCATTCATGTTCTGGACCAACTTCAGACAAAGGTGGCGGAGCTGGACCAGCTCCTCATCGGTGAAACCTGCGACCACTCCGTAGCGCGAGCTGCCCATCTCCTTCTTGACCTCGGAGAGCTTCTGCTTCCCGCCCGGGGCGAGGCGCACGCGGACGGCGCGCCGGTCGTCGGGGTCGGGGATGCGCTCGACGAGCGAGTCCTGCTCGAGGTGGTCGACCAGGCCGGTGATGTTGCGCGGGCTGACGTCCAGCCTCTCGGCGAGCTCGCCAAGGGTCATGTCGTTCTTGACGCGCAGGAGCCACAGGACGCTGAGGCGGCCTTCGCTCATGCCGTGGCGCTCCAGCCAGCGGTCCATCATCGTGCGGAAGCCGTGCGAGGCCATGCGCAGAGCGGCGAGCGCCTCCGAGGCGGCCACCTCCTCCTGCGGGACGGCGCGCGAGATGTTCTGCCGGATGCGGCGGTCATAGAGACAGCCGGCGGCGTCGGTCTCGATAAAGGGCGGTTCGGTCTTAGCTGGCATATCTGAAGTACTTCAATATTACCTTATTCAGGATTATTCCCTCGTGGGTGAATAAACGGTCGCAGCCCGAGTTGTAGAGGTTGTGAACAAAGCCGCCCTTTCCCCCGAAATCGCCAAAGCCCTGTCCCGTGGCGGCGTGATCGACATCACGACGGCCGGCGCCAAGTCCGGCAAGCCCCGTCGGATCGAGATCGTCTACCACGTGATCGACGGCAAGACGTACATCAGCGGCATGCCCGGCTTCCCTCGAGGCTGGCTGGCCAACCTCAAGAAGGACCCGAAATTCACCTTCCACCTGAAGGGCCCGGTTAGCGCCGACATTCCGGCCACGGCGCGTGTGATCAGCGGCGAGGCGGAGCGCCGCGAGGTCATGCCCCACATCGCCAGGATCTGGAAGCGCAAGGACGTCGATAAGATGGTCGAGACCAGCCCCCTGATCGAGGTTAACTTCTAACTCACCGGATCCGGTTACTGGGTGCCTTTCGGCTGTATCGTGGCGCCCGGACATGGAGGGCCAGAACCCAACCGAGGCCGGGCATAACGGAACCGAGGGCGCCGAAGGGCAGCCCGCGGTCGCGTCACCGCCGCCCGCCTACGCCCCGCCCCCCGCCTACGCCCCACCACCCGTCGACTCCCCTCCGCCCACCTACCCGGCGCCACCGGGTTACGCCCAGCCGGCCCAGGCCTACGCGCCCGACCCCGTAGCGGCCCCGCCGGCCAAGCCGCGGCGGACCGGCCGGACCCTCCTGATCATCGGCATCGTCCTCGTGCTCTTACTGGGGGCAGGCGGCGTGGTCGCGGTGCTGGCCAACGCCTCGCTCATGGGCACCTACAGCGCGCAGCGCACAGTGACCGACTACTTCGCGGCCCAGAAGGGCGGCAACACCTCCTACATGCTGGCCAATGCCAACTTCCTCAAGGGCGATGGCTCGTACAGCGAGTACTTCGACGAGGGCGGCCTCAAAGCCATGCTGGCGATCCCGCAGAACATGGACATCCAGGACGTCCACGTCGCGTCGACCACGGTCGTCGACAGCAACACGACCACGGTCAATGTCACGCTGACCTGGGCCGGACACCGCGTCGTGCAGGCGTACACGGTGCACCGAGACCTCGCCCGCGTCCACTACAACTTCTACAACTCGTGGCGCATCGACATCCCGTTCCAGTCGATCAAGGTGACCCTTCCCAACCAACCAGGAAGCATCGCCGTGGATGGCTTGGGGTTGCCTCAGGGAGCGCTGTCGGACATCCAGGTCATGCAGGGCTTCCACAAGGTGACGATGGACTCCACCACTCTCTACGACAAGGTATCGGTCGACGCTGACGCGATCGTGGCGGGTGCGTCGGTCACATTTCCAAGCACGGTCAGCGCAACTGCGACCACGGCCTCGAAGGCTGCAGTCAAGAGAGCTTTCAGCACGTGCGACAAGGCGTTGAATGCGGACAAGGGTTGCCTCGGTCACACCTATTACGCGGCGAACCAGCCGGGCTTCATCTACTACTTCACGATGCCCGGTTATGGCGAGATCGACTACACCAGGTACGTCATGACCCTGACGAGTGACCCCACCAAGAACATCAAGCTCACAGTGAGCGCGGACGTGAACAAGGTCACCGCGAGCGGCACGTGCAACTTCACGATGACGGTCGACGGCTCGCGGAAGTACTACTTCAAGGGGACGTGGACCGGGACGCTGACGGTGACCAACGGCTCGTTCGCCGCCTTCGTGACCGACGACTGCCTGGCGGCGAAAGCCTAGGCGCCCAGCTCCACCGGGACGCCGGTAAAGGTCGCGAGGTCTTTCGCCTCCGCCCTCACGCCACGCATCACCGCGGACGACAGCAGGGTGAACGGCTCGATCATCACCGTTTGGCGCAGGGGCGCTCGGTTCAACTTCCAGGTGGCCACAAGCCGTCCGTCGACGAACACGACCGGATGCAGCCAGCCGCCGCCGCGATTGATCTTCGCGCGATGCTCGGGCAGCGCAGCCAGGTCTCGATCCTTCCAACCGAGCACGTACTCGTCGAACGCGGGCAGCAACCTGACGATGCCCTTTTGCGCCTCGCTCGCTTTCGACCGCAGCACCCATGCCTTGCCTCGCTCCGTCTCGACCTCGACGAGCCGGTCCGCGATCGCTTTCCACGCCTTGTTGGCATCGCCGGCCCGCACACCCGACCACCACGCAAAGTCGGCTGGCGCCGCAGGCCCGTGCGACCGCAGATACCTGACAGCGAGCTCGGCCAGCGCGGCTTCGCGATCAAGCGGCTTCGATCTTGGCAGCCAGTCCGCAACGAGAACAAAGGACCGCTCGCCGTCGCGGTCCGGCCCGTAGCAAATCGCTGCGTGCGCGGCCGCGAGCCAGACCAGGTGCGCGATCGCCTGGCCGGCGGTCCTGATTCCATGGCTCTCCAATCGCTGGGCGATCTCCGCCCGCGTCAGCGGTCCCTCGCGTTTCAGCATTCGCGAGATCAACGGGAGCCCCCTGGCGACCTGGGCGTCAGGCACCCGTTCCTGCTTGAGCCGGCGATACGCGCTGGCGATCGACGGCTCGGTGGTGAGCGGCACCAGCCACGAGTAGTCGTCGGCGGCGATGAGGTGCAGGGTTCCGCGCATCGCCCAGGTGAGCACGATCGATCTCTGATCCACGCGAGCGCGATCGACGCTCGCGGCCTTCAGGCCAACCGTGCGTGCGCGCAATGCAAGCCCGGCCGCCGACAGAACCTGGGCCTGGACGCCGGTCAGGTGCGTGACGAGCTCGACAGGAGAATGTCGCGCGGGGCGATGCAGGAGCTGCGCGGCGGTGCGCATCCGGCGCACCACGTCGTCGCTCAGCACGGCGCGCTCAGACAGGCGCGGTCGCGGTGCCCTTGAGGAGTCGTTCGGCCTGATCGGCCAGCTCCGCCACGATCTCGGCCGCGGGCTGCACGCCCCGCACCTCGCCTACCGACTGCCCGGCGTAGCACGCCATGGCGCCGATGTTGCCCGTGAAGCCCTTGAAGGGCGGGATGCCACGGAACCTGGCGATGGGCTCGCCATTCAACTCGGCCACAAACGAGCCGTCGAAGGCCTCGGCGGCGTCGAGCGCCTGTCGCAGCACGCCGTGGGTCGACGGACAGAGCGGGCACTCGACCTCGAAGCGGTTGGTGCGGATGCTGTCCTCAGCCTGAGCCGAGATGATCGCCCTCACGTAATCGGGGTGCGCGTTGGACTCGGCGGCCGCGATGAAGCGGGTGCCCATGCGAACGCCAGCGGCGCCCGATGCGATTACCGCGGCCATCACTCGCCCGCTGCCGATGCCACCCGCGCCGAGCACGGGAATCGACACCTTGTCCAGCACCTGCGCCAGCAGCGGCATCAAACCGAGCGTGCCCCTGATGTGCCCGCCGGCCTCGACGCCCTGGGCAATGATGAAATCGCAGCCGGCCTTCTCTGCGGCGATGGCCTCGACCACCGAGCCGACCTGCCAGGAGGCCAGCGCGCCTGCCTCATGCACGAGACGTACGAGCTCGGAGTCGGGATCGCCCCAGAAGAAGTCGACGACCTTGGCCCTGTGCGCGGACATCTCGAGGACCTCGCGGTCGAGATAAGGGATGAGCTGGTTGACGCCGAAAGGCTTGTCGGTCAGCGAGGCGAGCTTGTCGAGTCGAACCTTGGCGTCATCGACCTCGACGCCCGCGAGGGTGATCTGGCCGAGAGCGCCGGCGTTGGAGACCGCGGCGGCGAGCTCGGGGGAAAGGATGCTGCCCATGCCCGCGAGCTGGATGGGCACGGCGCAACCGACAAGCCGCGTGAAAGCAGTCTCGAGCACCACCGCACCCTACCAAACGCGGCAACGATCCGATCCCTGCAAACGCAGGGCAAGAGAAAGGCCGCGCCCGAAAGCGCGGCCTTCTCCTGCCGTCCGACTAGCTAATCGATGCGATGAACGAGGGGCCCGGGGTACCAAGGCCAGTCACGTCGTCGTAACCGGGGGCGGCCACCAGGCTGAGGCCCTGGTCGAAGGTCCGCAGGCGGTAAACGGTGCCCGCGGAGTTGTCGATGCTGTTGACGTAATTGGCGCGAACGACGGCCGTCTGCTGGTCAAGCACGTCGTAAAACGCCGACGTGCCGCCCGCCGCATAGAACGCGGGGTTGGCGAAACCGTGAGGCGAGCCGCTCGCCTGGTCGGCCAGCGCCATGATGCCCGCCATGATCGGCGAGGAAAGGCTGGTGCCGCCAATGCGGTACTCGGAGTACCTGCTGGTCCCATCCGGGAAAGTCTGTGTCTGCCCGATGAGGTAGCCGGTGTTTGGGTCGGCGATGGCGGCGATGTCAGGCACCGCCCGTCCCGAGTGTCCTTGCGCGGCAAAGACGCCCGAGAGGTTGGTCCCCTGCTGATACCACGGCTCTGCGAAGAGGCGGCTGACGCCACCACCCGCGCCGTAAAGCCAGCTTGGCGTGGTCCACGACCCGTCGCTCTTGAGGCTGGAGGTGAAGGTGCCCCAGCCGGTTTCGAGCGCCCGGCTGTTGCCGGCGTCGATGCCGATGCTCGTGCCGCCGACCGCGGTCACGAATGGGCTGGATGCCGGCCAGTCGACCGTCCGGTAGCCCATGACCAGCGACTCGTCGCTGTTGTCGCCGGACGAGAAGTAGATGCCGATGCCTTCGGCCACGCCCTGGAGGATCGTGTCCTCGTAGGGCTTGATGAACCCGAAGGGCAGCGCCTCGGTGGTCCAGCCGTAGGAGTTGGTGACGATGGACGCAAGGTGCCTGTCAACCACGTGGTTGAGGGCGGCGTCCAGGTCCTGGAAGTTGTTGGGAGCGCCGACGAAGACGATGTGGGCTGCGGGCGCCATGCCGTGCACGGCTTCGACGTCAAGAGTCTCTTCGCCGTACCAGCCCTGCGGGTCCTGCTTCTGGCCGCGCTCCGGGTGGTTGTAGGTGCCCGGGGCGACGACCTGCGTGATGTTGGAGGAACCCATGCCGCGAGCCGCGGACCACGAGTTGAGGTCGGACTGGATCGTCGGCGAGGCGTACGCGTCGATGATGGCGACGGTCTGGCCCGCGCCTGTGAGCCCGCTACCGGCGAGGCCGTAAGCGCCCAGGATCTGGCTCGGCACGTAGCCGCAAGGAGCCAGCGGCAAGGGCAGCGAGTAGCCGGGCGGGTTGGTGGTCGTGAAGCCGGAAATGCTCGAGGTGTCGGACTGACCCCAGTAGTCCTGGCACGGCTGGGCGGAGACGAAGGCGGCCGACGGCGGCGCCTTGGGGTCGTTCGCCCGGTTGCTGAAGACAAGCTGGGCGCTGTCATCAAGTCCGACGACGCCGGAGACGATGCTCGCGAGGCTGGACGGCACGGTGGCGGCGAACGAGGGCGACCGGAGGGTCATGCCGCCGTAGCTGTACATGCCGAAGGTCGTGCCGAAGGCCGCGCTGGCCTGGGCGATCGTGCCCTCAGCCGAGACGTAGTGGTTGTTGGTCGGGGTGTAGTTGACGCTGAAACCCTGGCTCTTGAGCCAGCTCTGCACGGCGCCGACCTGCGCCTGCGAGGGTGAGAACTGCTGCCGGAATTGCTGTGGCGTCAGGAACTGCTTGTACGAGGCGCTCTTGGGATCGGATACCGCTTTGGCGAGGGCTTCGACCTGGCCGGGGTTCTGCCACCCGAGGTAGACCCGGAAGCCGATCGAGTCCGTGGCGGCAGCGGCGCCTTTGAAGTTGGCGGCCTTGGCCCAGGACGGCACGCTGCCGGCGAGGGTGGCCCTGGTGGACGGTGCGGCCTGGGCCGGGAGGGCCAGACCGAGAAGACAGACGGACGCGGCGACACCAAGAATTCGGGCTCGAATATGCAAAAGTACTCCTCCACACCAGTCGGATTGACGGGACTTAATGGGCGAAGTTAGCACGAACCCGGAAGCACGGAGTCGAATATCGACGACAGCCCCCAAAAGAACAGTAAATCGCCGCAAAAACGCCAAAAGGGCGAGGCTGGCTCTTGTGTTCCCCGCTCGCCGGGGAGGTGCGCGTAGGGCCGGAGGGGACGCCCGGGCTGGCACACCTGGGCGCCCCGGTCAGCTAGCTACCTACTCGCAAAAGATCCGGATCTTGACGTCGTCCTCAGCGTGGTCGATGTCGATCGAGAGGTCCTGGAGCTGGTCGATGAGCTCGGTGATGTTCTCTGGCTTGATCGTGCTCACGTCAAAGTCCATGCCGTTCTTCCGCAGCTCCTCGTTGACCTTCTCCTGCGCCTTGGGCGGGATCAGGCTGGCAAGCCGGACCCCGGCCCGCAGCAGCTGGATCGGCACCCGCACGTTGATATGGACGGGCTTCCCGTCCCGACCGTCCTGACTGTCCACCATCACCCGAATGAACTTGGGCAATGGCCTGGCCTGCACGGCGGTCGCCGTGGCGGAGGCGGACCCACCACCCAGCGCGCCCAGAAGGCGGTCGGCCTCATCGGCGTTGATCTTGCCGCCGGCCAGCATCTCGAGGATCTGCCTGCGCTCTTCCGTCATTTCAATGCCTCCAATTGGCGAACAGCGTCGTCGGCCGTGATCTCGCCGCGGCGCAGCCGCTCGAGGATCTCCAGGCGCGACGGCGCGGGGTTGGTTTCAACAAACTCCAGCTGTTCGCCGATGCGGTTCAGGCGGGCCTTGATGGTCGGGTAGCTAACCCCGAACACCCTCTCCATCTCTTTGATGGAGCCGTGCGACCGCACGAACGCGATGACGAACACCTGGTCATCGGCGCTGAGGCGAGCGAGCTGGGGCAGCTCCCAAGCCCCTTCGACGGCAGCCCCACTCTCGCCAAGGCGAACCCGCTCCACGACCACCTGTCGACCCTGAGTGATCTTGGTGAGCTCTTGCCATTCTTGAGTCTTTGCCATCGCTAGATTGAAATTATTAAGGACGTGCGGGTTGTTTGTCAAGTTATTCAATCTTTGAGCCAGAGCTGGCTTGGAGCAGAATATACAGATGCCTTATTCCATCGACCTCAAAGCGATCCAGGCTCCATTGAAGGAGAGCTACAAGACCGACCCCAAGACCGCCCTCGTCACCACCTCGGCGAAAAGCGTGCCATCCGACCTGTCCGACCCCCGGCACTGCGCCGTCGCGCCAACCGAGCACACGAGCGTGGTGATCCGCTCTGGCCTCCACCCCGCTGCGGGCGGCGCCGGCGACACGCCCTGCTCGGGCGACATCCTGGCCGCGGCACTCGCGATCTGCGAGGAGAGCACTTTGAGGTCGGTCGCGGCGAACATGGGCATCGAGCTGGAGGGGGTCGAGGTGCAGGTTGACATCGACTGGGATTTCAGGGGCACGATGGCCACCGATCGGGACGTTCCCGTGGGCGCAACAGGGATCCGCATGCGGACGAGAGTGAGGCTAAAAGAGGGGCTGGACGAGGAGCGAGCGCGGCGTATGCTGGGAAGTGCGGAGCGTTACTGCTCAACCCTGCAGACGCTTCGTAACGGAGTCAACGTGACGACCGATTTCGCCATCGCCAACTCATAACCGTCGCTTCATCAACCACTGGTGTAATGGGTTTGCGCTTGGCAATCACGGGGATTCAAGGAGGCGAGACATGGCAGAAGCCAAAACCGCAGTAGTCCACAAGCCCGTATGGACGGACCTGTCGACAAGCGATCCCAAGGGAGCGGCAGAGTTCTACTCGGCGGTCTTCGGCTGGAAGGTCGAGGTCAACCCTGACCCCCAGTACGGCGGCTATGCGCTCGCGAAGGCGCACGGCAAGGATGTGGCGGGCATCGGCCCGAAGCAGATGGACGAGGCCCCGACCGCATGGACGGTCTACATCGGCACTGCCAATGCGGCCGACACGGCCAAGAAGGCGGAGGCTGCCGGCGCCAAGATCATCGCGCCGGTGATGGAAGTGGGCGACCAGGGCCACATGGCCATCATTCAGGACCCGAGCGGCGCATACCTCGGCCTGTGGCAGGCCGGGAAGATGCAGGGCTCGCAGTCAATGGGCTCGAACGCCATGGGTTGGGCCGAGCTCAACGCGCGTGGCTTCGACAAGGCCGAGTCCTTCTACAAGAAGCTCTTCAGCTGGGGCGAGAAGAAGACCCCGGCGGTAAACGAGAACCCCGAGTACACGGAGTTCCAAGCTGGCGGCGAGAGCATCGCCGGCGGCATGGAGATGAACCCGATGGTGCCGGCCGAGGTGCCGAGCTACTGGATGGTCTACTTCAACGTCGACAACGTCGACAAGGCGTTCGACAAGGTGATCGCGGAGGGCGGCAAGGAGATGCTGTCCCCGCAGGACATGCCAGGCGGCCGCTTCGCGATCGTGAGCGACCCGCAGGGCGCAGCGTTCGGCCTCCTGAAGATGGAAGAGCCGACCAGGTAACCGACAACCCAAGGCGCGGGCCGGCATCACGCCGGCCCGCGTACCCTCGTTGCCCGTTGGGTTCTATGTTCATGCGCAAGCTGGCACTCGTCGCCCTGTTGATCGCACTCATGACGGCGTGCAACGCACAAGCCGCCAAGGGCCCTGCCTCAGGCAGCCGGGTTGACACGCCCGCGAGCGGGTCGCGTATCTCCTACCCGTCACCTTAGTCGGCGCTGGCGCCTACCGAGCCGGCGGCGGCAGCCGCAACTCTTGCTTTGTCTCTATCCGCCCGCTGCGCCACCACGAGGATCGCGATGGCGATCGCCAACATCAAGGCCGCGAGCACGACGAGGACAACGAAATCGGCGTGCAGCCCAGCCTGGAGCTGTCCGCGTGCACTGAGAGGATCCTTGGACGAGTTGACAAAGCCCTGCAGCAGAACGCCCATCAAAGAGACGCCAACTGCGCCACCGATGGTGCGTGAGAACTGGTTCAGGGCGGTAGCAGCGCCACGGCGGCTCCAATCGACGATGTTCTGAATCACGATGAGCAGCGGTGCAGCGATCGCGCCCATGCCGGCGCCGACCACCAATGAGGCCGCGCCGGTCCACAGGAAACCGCGATCGAGCGACCCGACGGCGAGCATGAGGGTGCCAACAACGAGGGTGATGGTCCCAGCGACCACGAGGCGCTGGTACCCGATCCGCACCATGAAGATGCCGGCCAGCGCGGAAACGATGGGCCAACCGATGGACATCGCCCCAACGGCAGCACCGGCCTGGAAGGGCGAGCCGCCCAGCACCTCCTGCACCCAGAGCGGTACGTAGGTGGTGACGCCAAACATAACGGTGCCCATCAGCGCGCCGACGGCAATGGCGGGACCGATCACGCGATTGCGGAGCAGGTCGAGCGGCACCGTGGGGTTGGCACTCCCCCACTCCACCCACCCGAACACCGCAAGAAGGGCAACGGCGGCAACCACGAGAACCCAATTGGGCGAGGCCGACTGGCTGCCTGCCCCGAGCCCAACAAGAAGAAGGACGACGCCAGCGGTGAGCAGCAGCGATCCGCGGACATCAAGTCCACGAGCCCCGGATTTCTCAGGCCGGCGCTCCTTGTAACCCCACACCAGCCCAGCGGCCACCAAGCCGAGAGGAAGGTTGATGAGGAAGATCCAACGCCAACCGATGGTGGACACGAAGAGCGCGCCGAGGGCAGGCCCGATGATCGCAGCAATCGCCCACATCGAACTGAAGAGCCCAGAGAGTGGAGCGCGCTGCTTGAGCGGAAAGATGTCGCCGAGGATGGTGAAAACAACCGGCTGAATACACCCCGCCCCGACGCCCTGAAGGGTGCGGAAGGCGATCAGCCAGACCATGGAGGGGCTGGTCGCGCAAAGCGCGGAGGCGGCAACAAAGACAACGATCCCGACAAGCAGGACGCGACGACGCCCGTGAAGATCTGCCAGGCGCCCCCAAAGTGGCACGGTGGTGGTGGCGGTGATGAGGTAGCCGGCAACGATCCAGGGATAAAGCTGAAAACTGCCAAGATCGCGAGCAATGGTGGGCAGAGCAGTCCCAACAACTGTCGCGTCCATGGCAGCCACAAAGAGCGAAACCATAAGCCCAGCCATAACGCGATAGAGCTGGGGCGTCCAAGGAACGCGCTCGATCGAAACGCTCACGTATCCAGGCTAACTGGACGCGCAGCCCGATTACTTGGGCGGGAAGGCGGTCGCTAGCGAATGGTGAACAGACCACCCACGTCTCAGCGCAGCACCACCTCTGTGATCAGTCTCAGGTCTCTGGACGAACGCCCCGCCCGCACTTTGTAAGCGCCTCGGCGCCATGTCCAGTTGCGTCGCGCTTCGTCGAAGCGCGCGAATGCGCGAGCCGGCACCGTCAAACGCACTTTCTGCTGGTTACCCGGACCCGCCACGACCGATGAGAACGCCGCCAGCACCTGGTGCGGGCGGCCCGGGTCATCGTCAGGTCCCTCTATGTAGATCTGCACCACTTCGCGTCCCGAGCGTTGGCCCGTGTTCCTGACCGTGACGTTGAGGTGGAGGTCCTCTTCCGCCTTGATCGTGTCGGTGTCCGGCGCGAATGATTCGTAGCTCCACTCCGTGTAGCCCAGGCCGTGGCCGAAGCTGAAGAGCGGATTGTTCCCGCTTCGGTCATAGCCCCGGTAGCCAACCAGTAGGCCCTCGCCATACGTGAGGGTGCCGCCCTGTGGGTGGGCATCGAGTACCGGCGAGTCCGCCTCTGCGCGCGGCATCGATATCGGGAGCCGTCCTCCCGGCTCCACAACTCCCGTTAAGACGTCGGCCAGGGCATCGCCGAAGGCTTGGCCCGCCAGCCACACCTGGAGGATGGCCGCGACCTCGCCTGCCCACGGCATCAGGACCGGCATGCCTGTGTTGACCACCACCACCGTGTTCTTGTTGGCGGCCGCGACTCGCCTCACCAGCTCGTCCTGTCGGCCTGGTAGGGCCATCGTCTCCCGGTCGTAGCCCTCGCTCTCTTCCCCTTCTGGCGAGCCGATTACCACCACAGCCACATCGGCTTCCTTGGCTGCCTGGACTGCTTGGTCCAGCAGGGTTTCGTCGTCGACTTTTGACGTGATGCCCAGGCGCATGGCGGCGAAGCCCTGGTTGTGGCCTCGCGCATTCGGGCCGTGCTCGAACGTCACCTCCACGTCTCGTCCCTTTTTGAGCTGCAGTGGGACGCGCAACTCGGGGGGTCGCGACAGTGCCTCCACCACGTCTCTTGGTGGGAGGTTCCTGGCTTCGGCAACGAGCGTGCCGTCCACGCTCACGCGCAGCAGACCTACCCCCGACACGCCCACGATGTGAGGGCCATCCACCTCGGGCTTATATCGCCCGCGGATCGAAATGGCGGAGCCGGGGAGGTGCACCTCTTCGGGCACGCCGTCCCACCACGTGACGGTGGTTCGCGGGAAGTGCTCGTTGTAGATGGTTGCGCCGTCGGCCGTCCTTGCTTCCAGGCGGATGCCCTCTTTCCCGCTCAGCGGGTCTTTGAGGGTTCCCGGCGCCGGGGCTGCGGTCGTCGCGCTGGTGATGCAGCCCTGGTGCACGCTGATCGCGTCCTTTCCGAAGGCGTCGCGCAGCGACTTCGCAAGGTCTGTGAGGACTGACGGTAGGACGCGCACGCTGCCGCCGCCCTGGGTCGTCGGGTCGATTGCATTCGGGCCGATCAGCGCGATCTTTCGAACCTTGCCAGATTCCAGCGGCAGAAGACCGTTTGGGTTGGTAAGCAGAACGAAAGATTGCGCGGTCGCCTTGCGCAGAAGGTCAGGGTCGACAAGCACCGGCGCTGACTGGCCGTCAGGGCTTGCGCCGTTCAGGGCGCCGACGCGCCGCGCCAGGCCCAGCAGCCGCGCCACCTTGTCGTCCACCTCCGCCTCCGGCACCTTGCCCGCCCGCACCGCCGCCACCAAGAGATCCCCCCAAGGCCCGTCCGGGCCCGGCATGATCAGGTCCAGCCCTCCGCTCGCGCTCGCCACCGTCGTGTCGGTGGCCGACCAGTCCGACACCACCACCCCTTTGAATCCCCACTCCGTCTTGAGCAGGTCCCGCAGCAGCAGCGCGTTGGTGGTCATGAACGCGCCGTTGACGGAGTTGTACGCGGCCATCACCAGGAACACGTCCGCTTCCGCGACGCACGCTTCGAACGGCGGCAGGTACAGCTCCCGGAGCACCTGTTCAGAAACACGAGCGTCATACGTGCGCCGCTCCGTCTCGGAGTCGTTCGCCACATAGTGCTTCACCGTGGCCCCCACACCCTCTGACTGCACGCCCTTCACGTAGGCGACCGCGATGCGCGACGTCAGCAGCGGATCCTCGGAGAAGCACTCGAAGCCACGGCCGCTCAGCGGAGTGCGCACGATGTTCACGGTCGGACCGAGGACCACATCGATCCCTTTCGACCGCGCCTCGCGCCCCAGCGCCTGGCCGAGCTCTTCGATCAATCGCTCGTCCCACGTCGCGCCCATCCCGATCGGGCTCGGCAGCGACGTGGACGGATTGGCCGAGTCGAAACGCGTGCCCCGCACGCCGGCCGGGCCGTCGGAAACCACCATCGGCCGCAGGCCGATCGCGCTCTCGCCGTGGAGCACCCACGCGTCCAGGCCCGTGAGCAGCCGGACCTTCTGCTCCAGCGACAGCCGGGCTACCAGCCCCGACTCATCGCCCTGCGCACCTGTGGCAACACCGGTCATAACGTTTCTCCTCGCTTGTGGAAGATCGCGGCCGGCGCGTTGCCGGCCGCGACATTGTCTTGAATCCGGTTGGTTAGGAAACCGGCTTGAGCTGCATCAGGATGTACGGCATTTGCGGATCGCTTGGCGACGGGTTCATGTACGGGTGCGACTGGTTGGGCCAGCCTTCGTACTTCGTGCTGCTGAAGACGTTCCAGTCGGCGCCATAAAGGAGCGGGGCCTCAGGCATGTCGGTCGACATGATCTTCTCGAGCTGCTGCACGATCGGGTACAGCGCGCTCGTGTTGCTGGGATCGGTGCTCGCGTACTGCGTCAGCGCCGACTGCGCCGCCGGGTTCGAGTAGCCGATGAAATGCGCGGTCGAGTTGGCGTCGGTGTTGTCCAGCCAGTTCTGGTACTGGATGTAGGGGATGCTGCCGCCCGAGCCCCAGTGAATGGCCGTCTGCCAGTTCGCGGGCTGCGAGGTGATGTTGGTGTTCCAGTCGGAGTAGCCCTGCGCGGGCTTGGTGGTCACATCCATGCCGAGGGGCTGAAGCTCCTGTGACATGAGCGCGGCGTTTTCCCAGTAGTCCGAGAAGGGCACTGGGTCGTAGACGGAGAACTTGATGATCTTGCCGCCCTTGGTCCAGCAGTTGGCGCGGTTGCTGCCATCGCAGTTCCCGCCCGACTTGAAGGTCCCGGTGCTGCTGTCGTAATGCGAGCTCGCCGGAGCGGTCCAGCCGCCCGCGGTGAGAATGTCGTAGACGTCGGCGCCTGCGGGCAGGTTCTGTGCCTTGGCCGTGGCGGCGTCCGGCACGTTGCCGCTGATGGAAAGGTCGTTCTTGTAGCTGCCGTCAGACGGCATGAACGCGGCCTGGTTGGGAAGGATCAGCGAGCTGGTCGAGCTCGCGGGCTGCTCGTAGCCCGACTCGCCCAGCTGTGCGAGAGCGTTGCGGTCCACGCCGTACGCGACTGCCCTGCGCACGGCGGCCTCGTTGATTCCAGTCGCGCCGCCGTTCCCTGGGTTCAGGTTGAACCAGAGCGTGACGGTGCTGCCCGCGGCGAACCAGGCGTGGTTGTGAAGTGGGTCGAGGTTGACGTAGTTCGCGTACACGTTGGGGATGTCGTTGCCGGCCCAGTCCAGCTGCCCGCTCACGAGCGCGTCGCTCGCCGCGGCGTTGGTGGCGATGGACGGCGTGTCGATCTCGGATTCCGGCGGGGTGCCGCCCCAGTAGTTCGGGTTCGGCTTCCACTTGATCAGCGAGCTCGAGTAGCTCTTCAACATGAACGGTCCGGTGCCGACCGGGTTGTCGATCGTCATCGTCGGGTTGGCGCCGATCGCGGCCGCCACCGACGCCTTGAGGATGTAGGTGTTGCCCAGGATCGGGAACAGCCCGGTGTACTGAGCGTCCTTGAAGTGAAGCGTCACGGTGTTTCCGGACACTGTCGGGTCCGACGCCTGTGGCGGCACACCCGTGGTGTCCATCTTCGGGTTCTCGAGCGCCTTGAAGGTGGCGGCGACGTCGGCCGGGCCGAACGCCGAGCCGTCATTGAACTTCACGTTCTGGCGGATGGTGACCTGCAGGTCCTTGCCGCCGTTCTGGAACGCGTATGCGGTCGCCAGCCAGTAGTGCGTGCCGGAGTCGGTCGCATCGAGCTGGTCGTACTCCACCAGTGGCTCGTTGACCATCGTCCGCGTGCCCATGCTGGAAGACACCGAGTTGGTGTCGTAGGGGTTGAAGTCCTGCGAGAAGGTGACGCCCGTGGTCGGCTCGGCGATCAGCGGTTTGCCACCGCCTGACGTTGTCCCCGAGCTGGGCGACGAGTTGCAGGCGCTGACCGCGACAGCCAGGGCGGCAGCCGCAGTCAGCCACAGATACGGTCTCCGTTTCATCGATTTGTCACCTCCATGACGAACAGCCCGCTGACGGGCGGTGAAATTTGGCCGGGGTACCGGCATTGGGACACCACATCCCTCCATCGCCGCCGCCCGCCGGCGGCGCCCGAAACACCACGGTTTGATCCAACCTTCCTCACCTCTTTTTTTCGTTCTCCATCGACGCGACGGGGGTTGCAAGGACGCCGGTGTCGCTGCCGCCCCGATCGGCAGCGTTGACGTGAAGCCAGCACGCGGCGACATGTCCCGGCGAGACCGCGATGCTCGGCGGGACCTCACGCTTACAGATGTCCATCACGAACGGACATCGCGGGTGAAAGCGGCAGCCGCTCGGCGGCGCGCTGAGGCTGGGTGGCGCTCCGCGCCCCTGCAGGTGGGGGGGTATCACCCGGTCGGGATCCGGAGCGGCGGACAGCAACAGCTGCGTGTACGGATGCGCCGGACTGTCGGTCAGGCTCGTGCTGGGGGCCGACTCCACCAGCTGGCCCGCGTACATCACGACGATCGTGTCGGCCAGGTAGCGCGCCGACGCGATGTCGTGGGT
Source organism: Candidatus Dormiibacterota bacterium (assembly GCA_036264335.1). Lineage (GTDB taxonomy): Bacteria > Chloroflexota > Dormibacteria > Dormibacterales > Dormibacteraceae > Palsa-872. The sequence continues at coordinate 5,025 of DATARC010000007.1, read as the reverse complement.
CACATAGAGGATCGCGAGGCGCTCCTCGTCGCGGAGCTCCGCGAGCAGGTTGAGCACGCCCAGGCGGATCGACACGTCGAGCATCGACACCGGCTCGTCGGCGATCAGCACGCGGGGCCGGACCGCCAGCGCGCGCGCGATGGCCACACGCTGCCGCTGGCCGCCGGACAGCTCGTGCGGGAACTTGGCCTTGAAGCTTGCCGGCGGCCTCAGCGCGACGCGCTTGAGCAGGTCGTCGACCGTGGCCTCCGGGTTGCTGCCCGCCATGTGGTGGATCTCCAGCGGCCGGATGAGGTGGTGGCGGATCGTGTGCACCGGGTTCAGCGAGGCGAACGGGTCCTGGAACACCATCTGGACCTTGGCCGCGTACGAGCGCGGCCGGCCGCGCGGGGCCGGCTGTCCGTCGAGCAGGATCTGCCCCTCGTCGGGCTTGATGATCTTCGCGAGCAGGCGCGCGACCGTCGTCTTCCCCGCGCCGCTCTCGCCCACCACCGCCGTGACCTTCCCCGCGTCCAGCCGTACCGACACGCGCTCCACGGCGTGCACCGGCACGCGCCGCGCCAGCGGGCCGCTGGCCTGTTTGACCCAGAAGTACTTGGTGAGGTCGCGACCCTCGAGCAGTGGTGTCACGGCATTCATCGCGCGTGCACCTCGGCAACGCCGGGATCCGGCCGCGCCAGCTCGGCGGGCACTGTCGCGCCGCCCCTGTGAAGCCAGCACGCGACCTCTCTCGCCGAGCCGTTCAGCGGCGCGAGCTGCGGCACGTCGTGGCGGCACTGCTCCATCGCCCACTCGCAGCGCGGATGGAAGGCGCAGCCCTGCGGCAGATCCTTGAGGTCGGGCGGCGAACCAGGAATGCCCTGCATGCGTGCGCGCGCGCCGTGCATCGGCGGGAAGCAGTGGATCAAGCCATGCGTGTACGGCAATCGCGGAGCGTTGAACAGCGAGTTCGCAGGAGCGCGCTCCATGAGCCGGCCCGCGTACATGACCGCTATCTCGTCGGCGAGCTCCACCAATAAGGAGAGGTCGTGCGTGATGAAGAGGGCGGCGAAGCCGAGCCGGTCGCGCAGGCCGATGAGCTCCTCGAGGATCTCGCGCTGGGTGACCACGTCGAGGGCGGTGGTCGGCTCGTCCAGGATCATGACCTGCGGCTCGAGCGCGAGCGCGATCGCGATCATCGCCCGCTGCCGCATGCCACCCGACAGCTCATGCGGATAGCTGCGCAGGCGGTCGGCGTTGATGCCCACCATGTCGAGCAGCTCCCCCGACCTCGCCAGGCGGTCGGCGCGCGAGAGCTTGGGGCGATGCACGCGCAGCAGGTCGTCGAATTGCGCGCCGATGGTGATCACGGGGTTGAGCGCGTTCATCGAGCTCTGCAGGACGACCGAGATCTCCGACCACCGGACCGACCGCAGCTCCTCCTCGTCAGTGGCCAGCATGTCGATCGTCCCGCTCGGCCCGTCCCCGTTGAGCGGTTTGGAATGGAAGAGCACCTGGCCGCCGGTGATGACGGCCGGGGCGCGAAGGAGACGGATGGCGGCGAGCGCCAGCGTGGTCTTGCCGCTGCCGCTCTCGCCCGCAAGGCCCAGCACCTTGCCGCGCCGGAGGACCAGGTCGCAATCCATCACCGCGTGGACGCTGTCTTCTCCGTAGCCGTAATCGACGCTGAGGCCGCGGATCTCGAGCACGGCATCGCCTGCGGCCTGCGCTCGGGCCGACAGCGCCGGCACCGCCGGCCGGGTACCGACGACCGGCGTCATGCCCAGTTTCACGCGCGAGGTGATGCCGGCCTTCTTCGCGGCCTTTCGCGTGAGGCCCGCGACGCGGAGGCGCGGGTTGATGAACTCGTCGATGCCGAAGTTCACCAGCGCGAGGCCGGTGCCGAGAAGGGCGACGCAGACGCCGGGCGGCGCCCACCACCACCACCACCCGCCGCGGATGGCGTTGTTGGCGAAGCCCTCGCGCAGCATCTCGCCCCAGTTCCACAGCCCGGGCGGCGACGAGGTGGGCGAACCGCCGAGCCCAAGGAAGGCGATCGCCACGTAGGCGTAGATGGCGTAGAGGGTGGTGAACAGAAAGGATGCGGCCACGATCGGGATGAGGTTCGGCAGGACCTCGGCGACGATGATCCGAAGGCGCCCCTCGCCTGTGACCCTGGCCGCCTCGACGAAATCGCGGTTGCGGAGGGACAGCGTCTGGGCGCGCAGCACGCGCGAGCTGTAGGCCCACGCGGTCACCGCGATGATGAAAGCGACGAGCAGGATGCTCGAGCCCGCACTCGGCACGTAGTCGGCCAGCACGATCAGCAGCGGCAGGCCGGGGATCGCGAGGAAGACGTTGGAGATGAGCGAGAGGACCTCGTCGGTGTTGCCGCCGAAGTAGCCCGCCGTGACCCCGAACACGATGGACAGCACGGTCGCGATGGCGGCGGCCAGGAGGCCCACGAACATCGTGGCCTGCGTGGAGACCAGCAGCTGCGACAGAACGTCCTGCGCAAAGACTGTGGTGCCGAGCCAGTGGGCGGCGGAGGGCGGCAGCGGTAGCGGGTAGTAGTTGGCCGTGACGGTCGTGCCCGGCCCGGTGCCCGGGACCAGCACATGCTGCACCCAGTGCTGCGGGTCGGTCTTGTTCGGCGAGTAAGGCGAGATCCACTCGCCGATGACGGCGACCACGACGAATGGCGCCAGCAGCACCAGGCCGGCGATCACCTTCGGGGAGCGCGGCAGCCGGAGGACGCCCGCCTTCGGCAGCATCGGCTTGGGGGCCGGGCCGGCGAGCGGGGCCTGCGCGAGGGCGGTGCTGTCGATCGTCATCAGGCCGTCTGCCTCGCGCGCGGATCGATCAGGACATAGACGACGTCCGCCAGCAGATTGGCGCCGAGCACCACCAGGGTGATGACCACGAAGATTCCCTGCACCAGCGAGTAGTCGAGCTTGCCGAGTGCGTCATAGAGGTGGAAGCCGATCCCTGGATAGTTGAAGACGATCTCGACCAGGATCTGGCCCGCGACCACCAGGCTGATGGCGATGGTGAAGTTGGAGACGACGGGCAGCAGCGCGTTGCGCGCCGCGTACCAGATGACGCTTCGGGTAGGCAGGCCTTTGGCCGCGGCCACCAGGACGAAGTCCTCGTCCATGGTGGTGACCATCTGGTTGCGCATCGACAGGATGAAGCCCGCGATGGAGGCGAGGACCACAGTGGCCGCGGGCAGGATCGCGTGGCCGACGACGCTGCTGATGTAGGGCCAGTTGTAGCCGGGTGTGACGAGGTAGATGTCGTAGCCGAAGAGGCTCGGGAACCACTTGAGCATCGTTCCGGTCTGGCCGAAGATCAGGACGAGGACCAGCGCCAGGAAGAAGTAGGGCAGCGCCTGGAAGAAGGTGGCAACCGGCAGCACCCACTCAAACCAGGAGCCGCGTCGCCAGGCCATCCAGATGCCGAGGGCGGTGCCGATGAAGAAGCTCACCGTCGTCGCGACCACGAGCAGGCCCAGAGTCCAGGGAATGTAAGAAAGGATGAGGCTGCTCACCGGGGCGTTCTCCGACCACGACTGGCCGAGGTTGCCGTGCGCGAGGTTGCCGAGATACTGCACGTACTGGTCCCACAGGCTCGTGTGGACGTTGAAGCCGAGCTGCTCTTCGACGGCCTGGACGCACGCCGAGTTGCAGTTCCCCGACAGCGAAGCCCTCGCGACCGCGCCGGCGACCGGGTTGCCCGGCACCACGCGCGGCAGCAGGAAGCTGACGGAGATGGCGACCCATGCGGCCAGGAGGTAGACACCGAGGCGGCGCACGACGGCGGCCATCGCTACCCCTCCTTCCCGACGAGCGATCCCCGGCTCGCTACCGTCGACGCGCTGCGGGGGCAGCCGCAGCTCTCGCGCACGACCAGCTGGACGGGGAGCACGATTTCCCTCGCGCCGTCAGCTCCGTTGATTCGCGAGTACAGAACCTCGAACGCCTTCGCGCCGAGCTCCTGCATGGGCTGGCGGACCGTGGTCAGGGGCGGGCGCAGGTGGCGCGCTACAGGGACGTCGTCGAATCCGGTGATGGCGACGTCCTGGGGCACCCGTATCCCACGTTGCGCGAGCGCGTGCATGGCGCCGATGGCGGTCTGGTCGCTGGCGCAGACGATGGCGCGCGGCAGCGCGGTGCCGGCGTCCAGGAGTGATGCGACCACCGCTGCTCCGCCCGCGGCGCTGTAGTTGCCGTGCCAGGCGGGCCCGGTCTGCATGTCGGCGCCCGCGGCAGCCACCTCGGCCTCGAAGATCCGGGCGCGGGCACGGTTGTCGGGGCTATCGCCGCGACCGGAGAGGTACGCAACGCTGCGGTAGTGGTGGTCGACCACCAGGTGTCGAACGAGCGCGCGCATGCCTGACTCGTTGTCGCAGCGGACGTTCATCGATTCCGGGGTCGGGCTGCCGGCGAGCGTCACGACCGGCACGATGCTGGCCACTCGGGCGATCCCAACCGCCGACAGCATCCGGTCGTGCAGGACGAGGCCGTCGGTCTTGCCCGCCATGGCGGTCAGTCGCTGGAGAGCGTTCTCGTCGTTAAAGGCGACCGAGCTCATCAACACGTCGAATCCCCGTCGCTGTGACTCGGTCTCGATGCCCCGATTGATGACGTCGATATAGAGGAAGCTCTCGTACTCGTCTTCGAAAAGGGCCTCGTCGCCGCGGCGGAACACGACGCCGACCACTTCTTTGAGGCCGTTGGACAGGGCTCGTGCAGAGCCGTCGCGGACGAAGCTCAGCTCGTGAACCGCCTTCAGTACCCGCTCGCGCGTCTCGGCGCGGGGGGTACCCAGCCCGTTAAGGACACGGGACACGGAGGCGATGGACACGCCGGCGCGGGTGGCGACGTCGTAGATGGTCAGGGTCCCTTTGGCCTTCTTGGGTTCTGGCATCGGCTGATGGATATCCCTCGCCACCGTCTACCGGCGCACCTGTAAGCGCTTACCGGTAAGCGCTTACAGGACCCTAGCACGAGTCGTTAATTAGCGCAAGGGTGTTTTTTCGGGAAG
>DATARC010000206.1:0-8976 GCA_036264335.1 Candidatus Dormiibacterota bacterium | reverse complement strand
CGCTCGCCCCGACGGCCTCGAGGCGCGAACGATTCGTCGTGAGGAGATCATGCTGGCGCTGCGAGCGGATCACCCTCTGGCCAAGATGGAACCAGTGCCGGTCGAAGCGCTTCGCGGTGTGCCGATGAGCTTGCCTCCGGCAGCCGCCAACCCAGATTTGATCGGAGCGCTGCGGAGCTGGCTCGTGCGCCACACCGGTGAAGAGTTGAACGTCGTCTCCGAGCAACCAAATGAGCTCGCAATCGAGACCGTCGCCAGATCAGGTATTGCGACGCTCCTGGTCATTCGCCGATATGCCCCGATGCCAAAGGCCGGCGTCGCCTATCGATCGATATCGCCCGCGCCTCTTGTCGAGCTCGCGGTCGCCTACCGCCGGGATGATCCATCGCCCAATCTGGCAAATCTGCTGCAGGTCGTCGACGAGATCGCCATCGATGAGTCGACCATGCCTGCAGACGGTGAGCTGGTCTAGCTCACAAGCAATCGTTCGCACTCTCAAGCTTATCGGCCGGTTAGATAATCGAATTGGACTGACGTCGAAACTGATCGTAGGGTCGCGCCAGGTGCAATCGGGATCCGACCAACGTTCCGGCGGGGCCGGCCGGGGGGACGGGCTCCAGGTCCTGGTGGTCCAGAGCCACCCGCTGCTCGCTTCGGCGATCGCCGGGATTCTCGGAAACGAAGCGGACATTAGCATCTGCGGCATCGCGCGAACCGGCGCGGAGGCCGCGGCGGCCGCCTCGCGCAGCAAGGCCACCGTCGTGGTCATTGACTCCAACCTTCCTGACATGAGCGGGGCGGCTGCGGCCGCCCTAATACACGCCGGGAGCCCAGAGGTGGCGATCGTCTTCCACAGCGCAGAGGAATCCGAGACGGCGCTGCTTGATGCCATCGACGCCGGTGCCACCGCCTACCTGACCAAAGCGGCGACAGAAGGCGAAATAATCCACGCTGTCAGACGTGGCGGCCGGGGCGAGGTACTGATTCCAGCCGCACTTTTCGCCAAGGCCATCGCGCGCCACCGGAATCTGGAGGCCAGGCAAAAGGATCGGGGCCGCCTATCGACTCAATTCACGGACAGGGAGCTTCAGGTTCTGAAGCTCCTCGCAGAGGGGCTCGACACGGTCTCCATAGCTCAACATCTGGGCATCGCGCCGCATACGGTCCAGTGGCACATCAGGCATCTGATCGAAAAGCTGCACGTCCACTCCAAGCTCCAAGCACTGATCGCTGCCGCGCGCCTTGGCCTGATCGATCTGGCGAGCCGGTAGGCGGCACCCAAGGGTGGCCGCGGTGCAGATCGCTACGATTTGCAGAGATGGCCCGTTCACCAGTCAAGAGACGCCCGGAAGCGCTTTCGGCTGAGACCCCCAAAGCACCGGACGGGCAGATCGGCGGGCGGCGCCGGGTGGCGATCGAGGCGGTTTCGCCCGAGGTCGAGTCGGGGCGCTTTCCCGCCAAGCGCTCGCTGGGCGAGAAGGTCGCGATCGAAGCAGACGTTTTCGCCGACGGCCATGACGCCGTCGCTTGCGTCATTCGCTACCGGCACCAATCGGAGGGTGGGTGGACCGAGGTGCCGATGGCGCCCCTGGGCAACGACAGATGGCGGGCCGAGGTCGTCCCGGACCGGCTTGGCCGGTATGTATACACAGTCGAAGGGTGGGTCGACCGCTTCCAGACCTGGCGGCTGCAGCTCGCCAAGCGAGTCGCGGCCGGCCAGGACGTGGCGCTGGAGCTCAAGGTTGGCGCCCAGCTCGTCGAGGCGGGGGCGAAACGAGCGCCGGCAGCCGACGCTGCGCGATTGATCAAGCACGCTGCGGCGCTTTCGGATGGGGAGGCATCGATCGGCAAAGACCTGGCGGAGCTCATGGAGCGGTACAGCGACAGGAGCGAGGCCGTCACATATCCTCGCGAGCTCGAGATGCTGGTCGATCCGCAGCGCGCGCGCTTCAGCGCCTGGTACGAGCTGTTCCCGAGATCGGCCGGCGAGGCCGGCCGGCACGGCACCTTTCGCGACGTCGAGAAGCGCCTCCCCTACATCGCGGGCATGGGCTTCGACGTCCTGTACATGCCGCCGATCCATCCCATCGGGCGCACGAACCGCAAGGGCGCCAACAACAGCGTCAAGGCGTCACCCGGCGAGCCCGGGAGCCCGTGGGCAATCGGATCGGAGGCTGGTGGCCACAAGTCGATCGCGCCGGAGCTCGGCACGCTTGACGACTTTCGACACCTGCTCGGGGCGGCCAAAGAGAAAGGGCTCGACGTGGCGCTCGACATCGCATTCCAATGCTCCCCCGACCACCCTTACGTTCGCGAGCACCCGGAGTGGTTTCGCCACCGACCCGACGGATCGATTCAGTTCGCGGAGAACCCGCCCAAGAAATACGAGGACATAGTGCCATTCGATTTCGAAGGCGAGGCCTGGCGCGAGCTTTGGGCCGAGCTCCACTCGATCGTCACCTACTGGATCGACAAGGGGGTGCGCATCTTCCGGATCGACAACCCCCACACGAAGCCCTTCCCGTTCTGGGAGTGGCTCATCGGCGAAGTCAAGCGCGATGCGCCTGACATCATCTTTCTGGCCGAGGCCTTCACGCGTCCCAAAGTCATGTACCGCTTGGCGAAGTGCGGCTTCACACAGTCGTACACGTACTTCGCGTGGCGCCACACGGCGTGGGACCTCACGCAGTACTTCACCGAGCTGACCCGGTCGCCCGTCAGCGACTTCTTTCGGCCCAACCTGTGGCCTAACACGCCCGACATCCTCACCGAGTACCTGCAGACAGGTGGGAGGCCGGCATTCGGGGCGCGACTGGTGCTGGCCGCCACGCTGGGGGCCAACTACGGTGTCTATGGGCCGGCGTTCGAGCTGGGCGAGGCGCGGGCCAAGGAGGCCGGATCGGAGGAGTACCTCGACTCGGAGAAATACCAGCTGCGCACCTGGAACCTCGACGCTCCCGATAGCCTTCGAGAGATGATCACGCTCGTCAATGAGATCCGCCACGAGAACCTGGCGCTGCAGAGCGACCGCGGTCTGAGATTCCACACCACCGAGAACGAGAACCTGATCGCTTACACAAAAAGCACCACCGACCTCGCTGACGTGGTGCTGACGGTGGTCAACCTCGACCCGCACCACACGCAGGCGGGCATGGTCACCCTGCCGCTCAAAGACCTGGGCCTGGAGACGGACAAGAGCTACCAGGCGCACGAGCTGCTGAGCGGGGCGCGCTACATGTGGAGCGGCACTCGAAATTACGTGGAGATCAACCCACATGCCGCCCCGGCACAGATCTTCAGGTTCCGGCGCCGCGTCCGCAGCGAGCACGACTTCGAGTACTTCCTTTGATTGCCGGTCGCGTGGAGGGGGCAATCCCAAACGGCAAGGCCGCCAAGCGGCGCAAGCCCGAGGCTTCCTTCCAGCTCGATGACGATCCGCTCTGGTACAAGGACGCGATCATCTACGAGGTCCACGTCCGGGCCTTCTACGACAGCAACGGCGACGGAAGCGGCGACTTCAAAGGCCTGATCGAAAAGCTGCCGTACCTCCAGGAGCTTGGCGTCAGCGCGATCTGGCTGCTGCCCTTTTACCCCTCCCCTCTACGCGACGACGGCTACGACATCGCCGATTACGGGGACGTGAACCCGATGTACGGCAGGCTGCCGGACGTCCGCCAGTTCATCGCTGAAGCGCACAGTCGCGGCATGCGCGTGATCAACGAGCTCGTCTGCAACCACACCTCGGACCAGCACCCGTGGTTCCAGAAAGCGCGGCGTTCGCGTCCTGGCAGCGCCATGCGCGAGATGTACGTATGGAGCGAGACCAACCAGAAATACCAGGACGCTCGCATCATCTTCAAGGACTTCGAGGTCTCCAACTGGACCTGGGACCACATCGCCAACGCGTACTACTGGCACCGCTTCTTCTCTCACCAACCAGACCTCAACTACGACAACCCGCGCGTCAAGGAAGCGCTGTTCAAGGTGTGCGATTTCTGGCTGGACATGGGCATCGACGGGATGCGGCTCGACGCCGTCCCCTACCTGTACGAGCGCGAAGGCACGAACTGCGAGAACCTCCCGGAGACGCACGGCTTTCTGCGTGAGCTGCGCAACCACATCGATACCGGGTACCGCAATCGCATGCTGCTGTCTGAAGCGAACCAGTGGCCTGAGGACGCTGTCGCCTACTTCGGCCAGGGCGACGAGTGCAACATGGGCTTCCACTTCCCGCTCATGCCGCGCCTGTTCATGTCGATCCGCATGGAAGACCGGTTCCCGATCATCGACATCCTGGCCCAGACGCCCGCCATACCGGACAACTCACAGTGGGCGCTGTTCCTTAGAAACCACGATGAGCTGACGCTCGAGATGGTGACCGACGAGGAGCGCGACTACATGTACCGCGCGTACACGCAGGACCGCGCTGCCCGAATCAATCTGGGGATCCGGCGACGGCTCGCGCCGCTGCTGGGCAACGAACGCCGCCGCATCGAGCTGATGAACGGCCTGCTCTTCTCTCTGCCCGGCACGCCCGTCATCTACTACGGCGACGAGATCGGCATGGGCGACAACATCTTTCTCGGCGATAGAAACGGCGTGCGCACGCCCATGCAGTGGAGCGGCGACCGCAACGCGGGCTTCTCAGACGCCAACCGGCAGCGCCTGTACCTGCCGGTCATCACCGACCCCGAGTACCACTACGAGACGGTCAACGTCGAGACGCAGCACCAGAACCCTCACTCCCTCCTTTCGTGGATGAAGAGGGTCATCGCGCTGCGCAAGCGCCACCGGGCCTTCGGTCGAGGCACGCTCGAGCTGCTGCGTCCCGAGAATCGCAAGATCCTCGCGTTCATTCGGCGCTATGAGTCGGAGCAGATACTCGTGATCGCCAACCTTTCGCGCTTCCTGCAGACGGTGGAGCTCGACCTTTCGGCGTGGAAGGGAATGGTGCCGCTGGAGCTGTTCGGCTCAACCGAGCTTCCCGTGATCGGCGATGCACCCTACTTCCTCACGCTTGGTCCCCACTCCTTCTTCTGGTTCAGCCTGCAGCCCCGCGCGACGGCGCAGCTGGGCGGCGACGGCCAGACCGCCGGAACGCCTGCCGTACCCGAGATCAAGGTCATCTCGGACTGGGACTCGGTATTCGTCGGCTCTGCCCGGGAAAGGCTGGAAGGGGTCCTCGTGAACTACATCAGGCAGCGTCGGTGGTTCGCGGGCAAGGCGCGCCGCCTCAAGGCCGCCCAGATCCAGGACGTCATCACCGTGCCGGGCGTCGAAGGGACCGCCTACCTGGTCACCGTGGTCATCTCATACTCGGAGGGCGACCCCGACACGTACCTGGTGCCGATGGCTTACGCCAGCGCTGCCGAAGCGCCGCAAATCCTCGAGCGGTGGCCGCACGCGGCAGTGGCCTGGCTGCGCTCTGACGAAGCAGAGCAGCGCGGCCTCCTCTACGACGCCCTGGGCCCGCCAGGGTTTACCGACTCGTTACTCGCTGCGATCGCCCGTCGACGCCGCTCGACCAGCCCGAACGGGATGCTGGTGGGCTCGACGACCAAGGCGTTCGCGCGCCTGCGCGGCCCAGAGACCATCAGGCTGGAGGCCGCACTGTCGGTGACGGAGCAGACCAACAATTCGGTGGTCTTTGGCGAGCGGCTGATCCTCAAGGTCTCGCGTCGTCTCGAGGAGGGCATGAATCCGGAGCTTGAGGTCGGGCGCTTCCTCACAGAGAAGACCGACTTCGCCCACATCGCCCCGATCGCCGGCAGCCTGGAGTTCCGCCGTCAGCGGTCCGAGGCGGTGACGCTGGCGATCCTCCAGGGCTATGTGCCCAACCAGGGCGACGCGTGGCAGTACACGCTGACGACGCTCGCCCATTTTCTGGCGGGCGCCGAGGTTTCGTCCACCGATGCGCCCTCGACCTCACGCCGAGGCCTTGTGCAGGCGAGCGCGCATGAGCTGCCGGAGGTGGCAACCCGGACCGTCGGCGCCTATCTCGAGTCCGCCCGGCTGCTCGGACAGCGAACCGCCGAGCTGCACGCAGCGCTCGCATCGGACCCAGAGGACCCGGCCTTCGCTCCGGAGCACATCTCGCAGCAGGACCAGCGCTCGATCTATCAATCCCTGAACGGTGTGGCGCTGCGGTCTCTCGAGCTGCTCCGCAGCCAGCTCAAGCGCCTACCCGACGACGCGCGCGAAGATGCCCGCCAGGTGCTCGAGATGGAGCCGAGCATCATGTCAACGCTCCGCGCGTTCCTCGGCCGGAGGCTGACCACGACGCGCATACGCGTCCATGGCGACTACCACCTGGGCCAGGTGCTCTACACGGGAAACGACTTCGTCATCATTGATTTCGAGGGCGAGCCGACGCGCACGCTCTACGAGCGGCGGCTCAAGCGGCTTGCGCTCAGGGACGTGGCTGGGATGCTGCGGTCGTTCCATTACGCCAGCGAGACAGCGCTGAAGTCCGAGAACATTCCAGCCGAGTCGACCGTGCGCTCACAGGCCTGGTCGCGGCTCTGGGTCGAGTCGGTGTCCGCGACCTTCCTACGGACCTACCTGAGCACCGCCGGCCCTGCGTCGTTCGTCCCCCACGCCAGCGACGACCTCGAGATGGAGCTCAAGACAATGCTCCTGGAGAAGGCCCTGTACGAGCTGCGTTATGAGCTGAACACGCGGCCGGATTGGGTGCGCATCCCGCTTCGTGGCATTCTTGATCTGATGGCGCCGGCATGATTGCGCCCTCGTTGCTGACCCCGTTCGACCTGCATCTGTTCAACGAGGGTACCCACGGGCACCTGTACGAGAAGATGGGGGCGCACCTGTCGAACGAGCCGGAGGGCGCCACCTTCGCGGTCTGGGCGCCGAACGCCGACGCCGTCAGCGTGATCGGCGACTTCAATTTCTGGGACAAGAACGCCAACCAGCTCCACCCGCGCGAGCAGTCCGGGATCTGGGAGGGCTTCGTGCCCGGCGTGCGCCATGGCGCGCTGTACAAGTACCACGTCCATTCGCGGGTCACGCGCGCGGGCCAGGACAAGGCCGACCCCTTCGCCTCCTTTTCGGAAGCGCCCCCGCGCCAGGCATCGGTGGTCTGGGACCTCACGTACGACTGGGGCGATGGCGCGTGGATGTCGGAGCGCTCGCGTGCGAACGGACGGCAGGCGGCGTGGTCTGTCTACGAGCTGCACATCGGCTCATGGATGCGGGTGCCTGAGGACAACAATCGCTGGCTGACGTACCGCGAGCTGGCGCCAAAGCTGGCCGACTACGTTCTGAGCCTCGGCTTCACTCACGTCGAGCTCATGCCGGTGATGGAGCACCCGCTGTACCAATCGTGGGGCTACCAGGTTGAGGGCTACTTCGCGCCGACGAGCCGGTACGGCACTCCGCAGGACTTCATGTACCTCGTGGACCATCTGCACCAGCGAGGCGTCGGGGTGATCCTCGACTGGGTGCCATCGCACTTTCCCACCGACGAGTTCGGGCTGCAGAACTTCGATGGCACTCACCTTTTCGAGCATGCAGACCCGCGCCTTGGACTGCATCCCGATTGGGGGTCCTCAATTTTCAACTACGGGCGCAACGAGGTGCGCGGCTTCTTGATGAGCAGCGCCCTGTCATGGCTCAACCGTTATCACGCGGACGGCCTGCGGGTCGATGGCGTGGCCTCGATGCTGTATCTCGACTACTCGCGAAAGCAAGGGGAGTGGATCCCGAACAAGTTTGGCGGCCGCGAGAACCTCGAGGCTGTCGACTTCCTGCGCCGGTTCAACATCGAGGTCTACAAGGAGCAGCCCAGCACCCAGACGATTGCCGAGGAGTCGACGTCGTGGCCCATGGTGTCGCGGCCGACCTATCTAGGGGGTCTCGGTTTTGGGATGAAGTGGGACATGGGCTGGATGCACGACACGTTGAAGTACATGTCGGAGGATCCGGTGCACCGCAGGTTACACCACAACGACTTGACGTTCCGGATGCTGTACGCCTTCAACGAGAACTTCATGCTGCCGCTGTCCCACGACGAGGTGGTGCATGGCAAAGGCTCGCTGATCCGGAAGATGCCCGGGGACGACTGGCAGAAGTTCGCCAACATGAGGCTGCTTTTTGCCTGGATGTACGCACAGCCCGGAAAAAAGCTGCTGTTCATGGGCAGCGAGTTCGGGCAGTGGGACGAGTGGGACGTCGAGAGCAGTCTCGACTGGCACCTGCTCAACCACGCGCCCCATGCTGGGCTGAGCCACTGGGTGGGAGACCTCAACCGCGTGCTGCGCGAGGAGAACGCTCTGCACGAGATCGACTTCGACCCGGCCGGCTTCAGCTGGATCGACGCAAGCGACAACGAGCAGAGCGTGGTCAGCGTCCTGCGGAAGGGCTCATCGCCCGACGACCTGCTCATCGCAGCGTTCAACTTCACGCCCGTGCCGCGGCACAACTACCAGATCGGGGCGCCGAAGGGCGGCCACTGGCGCGAGCTGCTGAACAGCGATGCGCCGATGTACGGGGGGAGCGGGCAAGGCAACCTGGGCGGTGTCGACGCTTCGCCCGTGGGGCGGCACGGCCACCTGCACAGCGTGACGCTGACGCTACCGCCCCTGGGCGCGATCTTCCTGAAACCAGGGGACTAACCCGCAGGCGAGCGGGTGGCGCCTGGGCGGCAGAACGCGCCATTCGTGCCCTTTTGGCTTGGTTTTTTCAGCTTAGTGTCAAGGAGTCGTCGCAACACTCTGAGATTTAGGAGTGTTGGAAATGAAAGGACTTCCGCCAAGACGTGAACTACAACGCAGGTTCTGGGGTCTTGTCCGGGCCGGTCAGTTACGAACTGAAGCTGCCGTCTTGCCGAGCACACCGGCAGGCGGTGGTTCAGTCAGGCTGGCGGTGTGGTCCCTGCACACGTCCAAGCCAAGCGCGTCGGTCGGTACCTGTCTCTAGAAGAGCGGGAGGAAATCTTCGTCAGCGTCCAGCGCGGCAGCT
>DATARC010000194.1:0-6778 GCA_036264335.1 Candidatus Dormiibacterota bacterium | reverse complement strand
GATCTCGTTGAGGAACACCGCGCACAGGACCGCCAGCGGCACCGACATCAGGGTGGCGATGCCGACCTGTTCGAGCGTGCCGACGATGGCGTGGCCGACCCCGCCGCAAGTCGCCGCGTCGAGCTGGCCGCAAAACTGCGCTGTCTCGGTGAAGAAGTGGGGGGTGATCACCGAAAAGCCCTTGTAGGCGACAAAGCTGACGATGAGAAGCAACGGGGCCAGCATGACCACCGCCCCTGAGGTGATGACCACCGAGATCAGCCGGTCCTTGGCGAAGAGCCTCCCCAGGATTCGGCGGGTCGCCAGCCAGTACATCGCCGCGAAGGCTCCCAGCCAGGCGAGCACAAAGCCCAGGACGCCGGGCTCGGGCGCCAGCTGCCAGTAGGTGAGCCAGGCGAGGCATAACGACGAGACGGCCGCCCCGCCGACGGTGTAGAGGTCGTCGGGATGGATGGTCGGTATCCGGACGGGCCGGTGGGCGGCAGCCGGCACCGCCGCGATTGTGGACGCCGCCGCGGGCCCGTGAAGCTGCGGCGCCTCGAGCTCCAGCACGCCGCTTCCTGGATGCGCGCTCGCCGCGGCCAGGCTCATGGCCCCGGGATTGGCGGTCGCGAACGCTGCTCGCCGCGACCCCAGAACGACGGCGAGCACCACGCCCGCAAGGACGAAGAGGCCGGCGAGGATAAGGCTCACGGCAATCCATCGGCCGGGATCGGAGGCGCCACCTTTCGGGAAGGCGTTCTCGGGCCACTGCGCGCTCGGAATCGTGCTGTCGGGAGCCGCGTCGAACTGCGTTTGGGCCTGCGTGGTGGCCAGCGCGAGCACGTCGTCTTTCGCGGAAACGGCGACGATCACGAAGACGTCGTTGCCCTTGACGAAGGCGAACCCATCCGAGATGGCCTTGTTCGTCACGTCGACCAGGTGGGCGCCGTAAGACTGATCGACCCCGGACAGCGTGTCAGCGTACTTGTAGGTGGCCGACGCCTTGTCCCCGCGTTCGAGCGCGGCCAGCACGTTCCTCGCTCCCAGGCCGCCGGCGAATGCCATCACCGTCTCGGTCAGCCTCTTACCCGAGGCGGGTTGGATCCAGGCGCTGCTGTATCCCGCCACAAAGCCCTCGAAATTCAGAGTGGTCTCGATCTCCGTCGCGCTCACAGCGCCGGCGTTCACCGTCGCCCAGTCGTGGGCTGTGAACGAGCCATGGAGCTTCGCGGTAGGCACCTCCCTGAAGTCAGAGCTGGGCGGCTTGGCCAGAATCGTGTCGAGCGTCGGTGACGGGGTTGGCGCTGCCGAAACGCCCAGGGGCGCCAGGAGCAGACCCGCAATCGCGGCGGCGCACAGGCATCGGATCGAGGCTCGTATTTCAGTCATCGCCTATATCTCGACACCCTTGCCCGAGCGCGACCTGGCCACGATCAGCGACGCGACGAAGTTAACCAGGAGCGTGACCACGAACAGCGACAGCCCGGCCGCCATGAGAGCCGGGATCCCGTAGGTCCGGCTCGCCTCGCCGAACTGCAGGGCGATCAGCGCCGCGACCGAGTTCGCGCCCGTTCCCAGGATCTGCGGGGGAAACGTGATCACCGTGACCGGGGAGATGATCAGCGCCACCGCAATCGTCTCTCCCAGCGCTCGCCCGAGGCCGAGCATCGAACCGCCGATCATCCCGCCGGCGCCGAACGGCAGCACGACTGTCCGGATCATGCCCCAGCGCGTCGCGCCCAGCGCCAGCGCCGCCTCACGCTCGGCGGGGGGCGCCTGGGCGAACACCTCGCGCATCACCGACGTGCAGATGGGCTGCACCATCAGCGACACGACCACGCCCGCGATGAATGCAGAGCCGGCGTAGATCGGGATATCCGTCTTGAAGATGGGGATGAACGAGGCGTTGTCCGTCAGCCACGATGCCACCTGTACCAGGTATGCCTCGAGGAACACCAGTCCCCAGATGCCGTAGATGACGCTTGGAACCGCGGCCAGCAAGTCGACAAGGGCCGTGAGCGTGCGGCGCGTGCTTCGGGGCGCGTACTCATTGATGAACAGCGCCGTGGCGATCGAGACCGGCACTGCGATCACCAGCGCGATGACGGCGATGACCAGCGTCCAATACATGATGGCCTCGATGCCGAACTGGTGTGTGGTGCCGTCGGGCTGCCATGCCTTCGTGGTCAGGAAGTTCAAGCCGGCCAGCCTGAAGGCCGGGGCGCTCTGAAAGACGAGGAAGAGTCCGATGAGCACCAGCAGCACCAGGGTGAGAATTCCGGCGCCCGACGCCAACGAGCG
This sequence comes from Candidatus Dormiibacterota bacterium, assembly GCA_036264335.1. Classification (GTDB taxonomy): domain Bacteria; phylum Chloroflexota; class Dormibacteria; order Dormibacterales; family Dormibacteraceae; genus Palsa-872. The sequence goes on along the minus strand of DATARC010000194.1, from coordinate 4,495 downwards.
ATAGATCAGATCGGCAGTGGCCCTTCTGGTGACGATCGTCCGGCGCGACTCCGCAGGCTGGACCCGCCGAACAAGTACAGACACTAACCCCTCCAACGAGCCATGAAAATGGGCGCCCGACGACTTGCCGCGCGACCCCGAAGTATCTGGGTCGACCATGAAGTGCGTGAGAAGCGAACTTTATGGGGACGTTAGCGACTGGTAACGTTGCGGGCCAGAACTCTTACTCCGCTCAACACGAGTCGTTAACCTGGCGCGTCTACGATCGGCCGGGATGGATGGCTGGGGGGCAGTGAGCAAGGGCGATCAGCCCATGGGGTGCATTTGCATCACAGGCATGCACCGGACCGGGACCTCGCTCGTAGCCGGGCTGCTGCACCGCCATGGTCTGTGGCTGGGTGACGAGGCCGACATCATGCAGGCCAACCCGTTCAATCCCGACGGTTATTTTGAGAACGACCGCCTGGTGGAGATCGACGACGCCATCCTGGCGCTGTTCGGTGGCAGCTGGAGCTCGCCGCCGGAGTTTCCCGACGCCTGGACCGAAGACTCGCGGCTGGCCGGCATATTAGAGGACGCGCGCGCGAAGGGGCAACGCCTGGCAGCAAGCGGCCGGCGATGGGGATTCAAGGACCCCCGCGCCGCGTTGACGCTGCCTTTCTGGCTCTCGGCGTTGGGCGAGCTCACAGTCATCGTGACCCTGCGCAACCCGCTCGAAACAGCGCAATCCCTGAACCGCCGCGATCACATGCCGTTGCAGCAGGGGATGGCGCTGTGGAGTGCCCACTACCGCTCGCTTCTCGCACACACGACTCCGGCGACCCGGATCGTGGTGGAGTACGAAGCGTTCTGCGCGGACCCGGTGGGTGCAGCCCGGTCCCTGCTCTTCGGTCTGCCCGGGCTGCGCTCAGTCGACGCGGATGCAGCTCGCGCTTCGGTGAACATGCCGCTCCGACACTTTCGCGCCACGCTGACCAGCCTTGAGGCGCAGGGTGCGCCGAGCGACGTGCTGGAGCTTTACGACCAGCTTCGCAGCGAGGCCATCAAGCCCGCAGCACACCCCGAGGAGGGCACCGCTGGAGTGGGCGAGCAGCTGCTCGAAGCGCTCCGCACCATCCCGGCCGCGCTTTCGGGCCTCGACCTGGCGATTCGCGACGTTCACGTCGACCTCCAGCGCCTGGCGGCGGTGGTCGCCCGGCTGGAGACGGAGATCGGGTTCGTCCGCAGCAACGACCTGGTCGGGATCGCTGCCCAGGTCGAGTACGAACGCGGCAAGGTGGAGCGAATCGCCGACGCTCTGCCGACGCTGTTTGAGCCGGCTGCGCCAAAAGCTCCGATTGACAGCTCCGCCAACGGCCGGCGCGACTGAGCAGCATGGATTACGCGTCGCTGGTGCACAGGGTCCGGGAGCTGGTCTGGCAGCACGTCCCGGCCGGCTCCATCGTGGCCGTGGTGAGCAAGGGTGATCCGGAGCTGCTCGTCTTCGACCAGCGCACCGGCTGGCACTACCCGCAGACCGGGGCGGGCCAGTACCTGGGGCATCACCCCGACACAGGCGCATCGGCGGTCGCCTATCTCGAGTCGATGCGCCTGCGCGGCGCGCAGTACCTGGTCGTCCCGTCCATCTACGCGTGGTTCCTGGACTACTACACGGATCTCCGTGCCCACCTGAGCCGGGAGGGTGAGCTGATCCACCGCGACGAGAACTGCGCGATCTACGGTCTGGTCAAGCGTGAGCTCACGTCGGCGACGACCAAGACAGCGGCGGAACGCCAGCTCCGCGACCTGGTCGCCGGCGTGCTGCCGCACGGGAGCACGATCGTGGCGTTCGGCTGGTCGCAGGCCGCGCTTGCCGACACCGGCGACTTTCGGCTGCTGGCGTCACCCGCGGGCGATGCTAGCGGGGAGACCGCGTTTTCCAGCCTGAAGGCCATGATTCAAGGCAGCGGCGCCGAGTACCTGGTCGTCCCGGCGCCCCCGCCCGGGCGGAGGCAGCGCGAAACGCTGGCCGATCGATGCCGGGCGACCTGGACGACGGTCCTCGACCAACGCCATGTATGCGCTGTGTTCGCGATTCCCTCGACCGTGGAGGCGCATCGATGACGCGACTGCGGGTCCTTTACTTCGCACACGGCCATCCGTCTGTGCGTCCAGGTGGCGCGGAGGCCTATGCCCATGAGCTCTACCTGGCCATGCGCGACCAGCCCGGCATCGATGCAGCGCTGGTGTGCCGCGTCGGCGACGGTGTCCACAATCCTCGTTCCGGCACCATCTTCTCGCTGATCGGGTCGGATCCCGGCCAGTATTTCGTGCACACGAACGGCTATCACTACGACTGGGTATACGGGACCGTCACGGACAAGGAGTTTCTGACCCGTCACATCGAGGGTTTCGTGCGAGCCTTCGATCCCGACATCATTCACTTCCAGCACACACAGTTCATGGGCTACGACCTGATCCGCGCGGTCCACCAGGCGGCTCCGAACGCGGGCATCGTGTACACCCTCCACGAGTACCTCCCAATCTGTCACCGCGACGGCCAGCTGGTTAGAACAGTGGACGACAAGCCCTGCATGGAGGCGTCTCCGCAGCGCTGCCACGAGTGCTTCCCGCACATCGCGCCGCAGACCTTCTTCCTCAGGAAGCGATTCATCCAATCGCAGATGGCGATGGTCGACATGTTCATCGCGCCGAGCAAGTTCCTGCGCGACCGATACGTCGATTGGGGCCTCGACCCCGCGAAGATGCGGGTCGAGGAATACGGGCGCCTGCCCGTGTCCCGACGGGCGGAGCGCCCGTCGCGCCGGTTTCCAGATCGATTCGCCTTCCTCGGGCAGCTGAGCAAGTACAAGGGCGTCGACCTTGCCGTCCGCGCCATGGGCCTCCTGCAGGAGGATGGCGACGAGACCGCCGCGCCCATCAAGGGAACCCGGAGCGCGTCCAGGCCGAAGCCGCATCTCTACCTTCATGGAGCCAACCTCGACGTCCAGCGTGAGGAGTTCCAGCGTGAGCTCAAGGAGCTGCTGGACAGGGCGACGAACGTGACCCTTGTCGGCAGGTTCCAGTCCGATCAGCTGCCCGGGATCATGTCCGATATCGACTGGGTCGTGGTGCCGTCGATCTGGTGGGAGAACTCGCCGCTGGTCATCCAGGAGGCCTTCATGTACGGGCGGCCGGTGATCTGCAGCGATATCGGCGGCATGGCCGAGAAGGTGGCCGATGGAGTCAATGGATTGCACTTCCGCGCGGGGAATCCGCGCAGTCTCGCTGATGTGCTGACCAGGGCCGCCGGCAACCGAGCGCTATGGGAAAAGCTCGCATCGGCGCCGCCGCCGGACTACTCGATGGACCATCACGCCGCCACCATCCGGGATCTCTACACGAGCCTCGCATCGCGGGTTCCAGCATGAAGACCCGCGTCAAATCGGCCGGTGGGCCCAACGGCGCGGCGCGTGCCAAAGCTGCGCCTTCGCCCCGGCTGGCGATCGAGATCGCAACCTGGCTCAGCGAGTCCGATCTGCTCGTGATCGGGCGCTTGCCCGCAGCAGTGGCTGCCGCGGCCGGCCGCGGTCTCGCGCCCGGGGGCCTTCGCTTCCTGTCGCTGCCCTGCCGCCCAGGCGAGGACTATACAGGCACGGCCCGCGTGCTGGTCCATTGGCCGTTGGCGGGAGCGCTGCCATCGAGCGGGGCGACTCCGGGTGCGTCCGGCGTGATGATCGCCGCAGCCGAGGTGAGGGATCGCACCGCCGCCATCCAGGATTTCGCGCGGGAAGGTCTTGCCTGGCACGATCCGCAGACCCGCTCAGAGGTACTGGAATTCGCCGTGCCCGCCATCGCCATCGACGTTCCATCCCGACGGCGACCGTCGCGAGGCGGCGCGCTCATTGCAGCCGATCGCGAGGTCCGCCTGAGCGCCAACCTTCATGCTCTGCGCGAGGCGCTGCGCGAGCGCCTCCCGGTCAGCCTGACAAGCGACGGACCGATGGGGCTCATCGACTCCGTGGCGATGGTCGACCGCGACGCTTTCTTTATTCGCGGACGCGTCCGGGTTGGGACATCGAGGTTCGTGCGGGTGACTGCCGTGTCGCCGGAGGGAAGCGGGGTCGACCTCCTGAAGAGCGCCTACTGGTACGACCTCAAAGCGCCGGACGACGCGCACTTGGCGAGTGCCTGGAAGGGTTTCGCGGCGTTTTTCACGTGCGCCCCCAGCCTGCGTCCGAACGGATGGCTGGTCGAGCTGGAGACGAGTTCGGGCGAGCTGCTCGAGGTCGGAGCGCCACGTATCACCACCCACGCGGCGGATGTCATCCGCACCATCCTCGAGGATCTGAGCGTCGAAGCCCTCCCGGCGACCGCGCTCAGGACGGGCCAGGTGGTGCCGGCGATGAGGCGCCTGCAGCAGGCCCGCCTGCGAGCGGCGGAGCTGGAGATGGTCGAACAGTTCGGAACCCCTGCGGATTCGCCGACCGTATCGGTGATCGTGCCGCTTTACCGT
>DATARC010000192.1:0-7303 GCA_036264335.1 Candidatus Dormiibacterota bacterium | reverse complement strand
AAACCGTCGGCGCAGCTCCCGGTCGCCCTGGTCGCGGAGCTGGAGCGTAGGAGGGCGGGAATGGCCCGCCACATGGCGCGGGCGGTGGTGATGCTGGTTCGCTGGGACAACTCGACTGGCGTGCCGCCTCAACGCTCCGCGATCGCGAAGGCCTGCGAGGCAGGGCTCGACCTGTTCCTGGCCACCGCCAGGGAGGCGCGACCCGCCACTGCCGAGGAGCTTCGAAGAGTCGCTCAGCTCGGAATCCTTCAGGCCCGCAGCAGCCAGTCGGTCGAGCCAATCCTCAATGCGTATCGAATCGCGGCGCGCGTTGCGTGGGACGCCATCCTGGCCGCCTGGCGGGGTCACCCGGAGGCGACCCCCGAGGCGATCATGCTGACCGCAAATTACGTGTTCGGCGCCCTGGACCAGGTGGCCGCCGAGGTCACCAAGACCTACCTGAATGCGCGTGAGCACCACATGCAGCGTGGCACCCGCGCGCGGGCTCGCCTCTTCCATGCACTGATCAGCGACAACTTCGACTCCGAGCTCGAGCTCCAGAAGCAGGCGCTGGCGCTGAACATGCCGATCGCGCCCGCCGGTTATGTGGCGGCGGTCTGCAAGCTCGTGATTCGCAGCCGCGACGGCGAACAGGGAGGCGAAGGCCTTGCCGAGGTGGCGGCATCGCTGCCCCTGCCTCGCGGCGCGATCTATCACGCCACGGATCCAACGACCCTCGTCATCCTGTGGCCGGCCGAGTCCGCCGCCGACGTCGAAGGCGCAAGTCAGCTGGTCATGAGCCTGCAGGAAGAGGCGGTGAAGCGCTCGGGTTCAGCGCGCGCTCGGGTCCGCGCGGGCATCGGCGGCTACCACGCCGGTTTGCGGGGGATTGCGGGCTCATACCTCGAGGCCCAGCAGGCAATCGAGGTCGGGCGAAAGCTTCGACCCGATGCAGTCGCTCACCGGCACGACGAGCTCATCCCACAGCTCGTGCTGGCGCAGAACCCGCGGCTGGCCGAACGCTTCGTCGTCCACAGCCTCGGCCGCCTTCTCGAGGCGAAGACTCGCAACCGAGACCAGCTCCTCGAGACCCTGCAGGTTTATGTGGCCCAGGGCTCGGTGAAGGAGGCTGCGGCGGCGCTGAAGCTGCACCGGCACACGGTGCTGTATCGCCTCGACAAGCTGCGCGAGCTGCTCGGCGCCGACCTGGACTCGCCGGCGAGTCGCCTGCGCTTGCAGCTTGCGCTGGATCTTCGCAAGCTGCTTTAGCGCTGGAATTGGACCAAGTGTCCAAACAATGACCCAGGTTTTCCCACAGGGTGCCAATGTGGATAGGCCCTGGCGTCGGTAAGCTTCAAATCGTGACAAACCACTCCAATGGCGCCAGCGGCCGCCGCGTCGTCGTGACCGGCATGGGCTTCGTAACTCCGATCGGAAATGATCTCGAGACCGTGTGGTCGAACCTCGTCGAAGGAGTGTCTGGAATCGGCCAGATCACCCATTTCGACACCACCAACTTCGACACCAAGATCGCCGGCGAGGTCAAGGGCTTCAATCCCGAGGACTACATGGACAGGAAGACCGCGCGACATATCGGTCGTTACTGCCAGTTCGCCCTCGGAGCATCGAAGCAGGCGCTGGCCCACGCGGGTCTCGACCCCGCGGAGATGGACCCTGATGACGTCGGCGTGATCGTCAGCTCCGGCATCGGCGGCATGGAGGAGATCGAGAAAAGCCACACCCAGCTCATGGAGCGAGGGCCGAAGCGGATCAGCCCGTTCACGGTGCCGATGATGATCGCGGACATGGCCGCCGGCATCGTCGCCATCCACTGTCATGCGGGGGGCCCCAACTACGCGATCGTCAGCGCCTGCGCCTCCGGGTCACATGGAATCGGAGAGGCCTCGGAGATCATCAAGCGCGGTGACGCCGTCGCGATGCTCGCGGGCGGCTCCGAAGCCACCATCACTCCCCTGACGATGGGCGCGTTCTGCCAGATCAAGGCCGTCAGTGAGCGGAACGATGAGCCGGAGAAGGCCTGCCGGCCGTTCGATCTCGGCCGCGATGGATTCGTGATGAGCGAGGGCTCGGTGATGCTGGTGCTCGAAGAGATGGAGCACGCGAAGAAGCGCGGCGCGAAGATCTACGCCGAGATCGCCGGTTACGGCGCCAGCGCCGACATGTACCACTTCACGGCACCTCAACCCGAGGGCAAAGGCGCGATCCGCGCGATGCGCCGCGCGCTCGAAAAGAGCGGAGTCGAGCTGAGCGACGTCGGATACATCAACGCGCACGGCACCTCGACCAAGCTCGGTGACGTGGCGGAAACGAGAGCGATCAAGGCCGTGTTCGGTGACCACGCGTACAAGCTCGCTGTGAGCTCGACCAAGTCGGTCCACGGCCACCTGTTGGGCGCGGCCGGCGCCATCGAAGCAGCGGCCTGCGTGCTCGCCCTGGATCGCGGTCTGCTCCCTCCGACCATCAACCTCGACGATCCCGACCCCGAGTGCGACCTCGACTACGTACCCAACAAGGCGCGCAAGGCAGACATCAAGGTGGCCGTGTCGAACTCGTTCGGCTTCGGCGGCCACAACGCAACGCTCGTCATCAAAGGCCCTGAGGCCAACTAGGAGAAAGACGCAATGGCAACCCCTCTGGACTTCAAAGAGCTACAGGACCTCGCCGCCGAGATCCTGGGCATCGAACCCGACCAGGTTCAGCTCGACAAGAGCTTCGCCAAAGACCTTGCGGCAGACTCGCTCGACCTTGTCGAGCTCATCGCCGCTGTTGAGGACAAATACGACGTCGAGCTTTCCGAGGAAGAGCTCGAGAAGATGAAAGTCATCGGCGACCTCTGGAAGTTTCTGGAGCAGAAGACCGCCGAACGGCTGGAGGCCTAGATGACATGGCGATGACGACCGCATATCGCACGCGTTCCGGGGCTGTCCCGCTTCGCTCGTTCAAGACAAAGGGCCGGCACAGCGCGATTGCCGGCATGGGCGTCTACGCCCCCGACAAGGTGATCACCAACTTCGACCTCGAGAAGATGATGGATACGTCCGACCAGTGGATCACCGAGCGGACCGGCATCCGCACACGGCACATCGCGGAGCCCGGCACCACGACGCTCGCGCTTGCAACCAAGGCCGCGCGCGCGGCGCTGGATGCGGCCGGCATCACGGCCAACGAGCTGGACATGATCCTGGTCGGCACGTCGTCGCCGGATGGTCCGTTTCCGTCGATCGCATGTCGCATCCAGGATGAGCTCGACGCGCCGGGCGCGGTGGCATGGGACATGCTGGCCGCTTGCACCAGCTTCATGTATGGCCTCGCGACCGCTGACTCGTTCATCGCGACCGAGAGGGCCGACAACGTCCTCGTCATCGGGGCAGAGGTGCTGTCCCGCATGCTCGACTACAGCAACCGCGGCACTGCCGTGATCTTTGGCGATGGCGCTGGTGCCGCTGTGGTGAAGCCCGCTCCTGACGGCGCCGGCTTCCTGTCGTGGTGCCTCGGCAGCGACGGACGCGGCTATCTTCAGGTCACGGCGGGCAACAAAGAATTTGGCGCGTACGCGGCCAAGGACCCTGCTCCGATCATCGAGATGGAAGGCCCTGACGTTTTCAAGTTCGCGGTCGACATCTTCATCCGTCAGGCCAATGAGGTCTGCAACACGGCTGGAATCGCGATGGACGACATCGATCTGTGGGTTCCCCACCAGGCCAACTTCCGGATCATCGACGCCGCCGCCCGCCGCATTGGGCTGCCGCTCGAGAAGGTCGCGGTCAACATCGACGAGTACGGCAACACGTCAAGCGCGTCGATCCCGATCGCTCTCGAAGAGGCGATCCGAAAGGGCCGCGTCAAGACTGGCGACCACGTGCTGCTGGCGGGCTTCGGCTCCGGCCTGACGTGGGGCGCCAGCCTACTCAAGTGGGTGTAAAGCTCACAGCCCCAATCGCTCTTCTGTTTCCGGGCCAGGGCGTGCAGAAGCCGGGGATGGGCAAGAACCTGCACGACAGGTACCCGGCGGCGCGCCGCGCCTTCGAGCGGGCCGAAGAGGTGCTGGAGATGCCCATCCGCCGCCTGTGCTTCGAGGGCCCGGTCGAGGAGCTCAACCGAACCGACATCATCCAGCCGTGCGTCATGGCGGTGTCCTGGGCGGCGTACGAGGTCTGGCGCGAGAGCTACGGTCTCGAGAACGTGCAGGTCACTGCCGGACACAGCCTGGGTGAGATCGGCGCTCTTGCTGCCGCAGGCTCGATCCCGTGGGAGACCGCCCTGCTGCTCGTCAAAGAGCGAGGCCGAATCATGGCCCAGGCCGCGCACGAGCAGCCAGGGGGCATGATCGCGATCGTGGGCCTGAATGAGGCGCAGGTCGAGGCGATCCGTGTAGAGGCATCCGCCAAGGGCCAGCTCTGGGTCGCCAACCGAAATGCGGATGTGCAGTTCGTGCTGTCGGGCGAGAAGGCGGCGGTCGAAGCGGCTGAGCCGCTGGCGCTGGCCGCGGGAGCCCGCCGAGCGCTGATCCTCACGATTCCCCTCCCTGCTCATACGCCCCTCATGGCGCAGGCAGCGGCGGCCTTTAGGAAAGTGGTCGACAAGCTGCCGTTGAAAGCGCCGTCGATCCCGATCCTCGCGAATGCTTCAGGCGAGGCGATGCGCTCCATTTCGAGCCTGCAGGAGGAGCTGCGCCACCAGATGCTCCGGCAGGTGGATTGGGCGCGCACCATGGTCGCGATGCGGACGATGAAGGTGAGGACGGTCGTCGAGCTCGGACCGGGACGCGTGCTCGCGAGCCTGGCGGCGAAGCACATCCCGGGTGTGGACACGTGGAACGCGGAAGAGCTCTTCATCGATTTCGTGGACGTTCCGCGCCCAGCGCCGGCATGACTGACCCGCTGCAGGGCGATTCGCTCGAGGGCAAGACGGCGCTGGTCACAGGCGGCGGCAAGGGCATCGGCCGAGCCATCAGCCTGGCGCTTGGGGCCATGGGCGCGAAGGTGGCGGTCAACTACAGGTCCGACAAGGCCGCAGCCGAAGAGACGGCGTCGTCGCTTCCCGGTGGCACCGCCCACAGGGCGGACGTTGGCGACCCCGCCCAGGTCGAAGCGATGGTCAAGGCCATCGGCCGGGTCGACATCCTCGTCAACAACGCGGGAGCCGTCCGCGACAAGCTGCTGATCCAGATGGCGCCCGCAGACTGGGAGGAGCTCATCCGCACCGATTTGATGTCTGCGTTCGCCACCACCAGAGCGGCGATCATGTCCGGGATGATGCGCGGGCGATGGGGCCGGATCGTCAACATCTCGTCGATCGTCGGGATCACCGGCAACGCGGGTCAGTCGAACTACGCCGCCGCGAAAGCAGGCCTCATCGGGTTCACCAAATCGGTGGCGCGCGAGTACGGTTCGCGCAACATCACATGCAATGCCGTGGCGCCTGGCTATGTACGGACAGAGCTGACGTCGGGATCACTGACTGACGTGATGGTCGAGGAGCTGGTCAAGGCGACACCGATCAAGCGGGAGGGCACGACGGAGGACATTGCCGCCATCGTGGCCTTCCTCTGCTCGGAGCGGGCGGGCTTCATCACAGGCCAGGTGATCGCGGTCGACGGAGGCCTGAGCCTGTGATGGTCGCGACCAAGAAGCCGATGGAAGTCCGGATCTCCGGTGGCAAGCTGCCTCCGATCCAGCTGCCGACCAACTGCCCGGGCTGCGGAGTCGGCCTCGACCTCGAGGAGCTTCGACGTAACACATACGTCTGCACGTCGTGCGGCCATCACTTCCGCATGGGGGCCGATGCCTGGATCGCCCTGATCGCCGACCGCGGCACGTGGAAGGAGCGCTACGGCGACGTTCGCTCTCACGACCTCCTCAACTGGAAGGTGCCGAAGCCGTATCAGGAGACGCTCGAGCAGCTTCGGGATGAGGGTTTGAACGAGGCCGTCCGCACCGGCACCTGCAGCCTGGGTGGCCGCGAGATCTGGCTGGCGTCGTTCGATTTCCGCTTCGTCGGCGGCACCCTGTCGATAGTGGCCGGCGAACGCCTTGCACGTGGCATGGAGCAGGCGGCCGCTTCCGGCTTGCCTTACCTGTTGATTGCTGCGTCCGGAGGCGCCCGGATGCAGGAAGGCGTGCTGGCTCTGATGCAGATGGCCAAGGTCAACGCCGCCGTCGGGCGCCTGGACGCTGCCGGCGTCCCCTATTTCTCAGTCCTCACGGACCCGACGTTCGGCGGCACAGCGGCGTCCCTGGCCTTGCTCGGAGACATCAACATCGCCGAGCCGAATGCTGCGATCGGCTTCACAGGCCCGCGGGTGATCAAGCAGGCCACCTACGCGGATCTGCCCCCGGGGTTCCAGAGCGCCGACTTCCAGCTGGCGCGCGGGCAGGTTGACATGGTCGTCGCGAGGCCTGACCTCCGACGCCTGCTGGCGCATCTCCTCGAGATCTATCCATGAAGCTGCACGGCCGCCGCCCCGAAGAGACCACGCTCACCGTCTGGCAGGTCGTGGAGCTTGCGCGCCACCCTGACCGCCCGTACTCGCTCGACTACATACGCCGGATGGCGCCGGACTTCGTCGAGATGCATGGCGACCGCATCTCGGGCGACGACCCTGCCCTGATTGGCGGAGTCGGGACGTGGCACGGCAGGACGACGATGTTTCTCGGCCATCAGAAAGGGCGGAGCCTCAAAGAACGAGTCGCCCGGAACTGGGGGATGATGCACCCCGACGGCTATCGAAAAGCGATACGGCTCGCCCACCACGCGGCCAAGTTCAACTTTCCGATCGTGTCGTTGATCGACACGCCTGGCGCGTATCCCGGGGCGGGTGCGGAAGAGCGCGGGATAGCCTCGGCGATCGCGGCGGCGATCATGGAGTGGTTCCGGATCCCGGTCCCGATAGTCGCTGCGGTCATCGGCGAGGGCGGCAGCGGCGGGGCGCTGGGGATGGGCGTCGCCGACCGCGTGATCATGCTCGAGAACTCCATCTACTCCGTGGCCTCTCCTGAGGCGGCGGCGTCGATCGTGTGGCGCGACAACGCGCGGAAGGTTGAGGCCGCGGAGCAGCTCCAGCTCACCTCCCGCGACCTTCTGGCGATGGGCGTGGTGGAGGAGGTCGTGACCGAGCCCGAAGGCAGCGCGCGCCTGGATTACGAGGCGACCGCGGTCGCGCTCGATGAGGCGCTCCACCGCCATCTCCAACCGCTGCTGGCGCAACCCACCGAGGAGCTCCTCCAGCACCGTTACGAGCGGTTCCGCTACATCGACTCGCTGGTCCGCGCCGAACCTCACTTCGGGCCGAAGATCTGACGGC
>DATARC010000152.1:0-15548 GCA_036264335.1 Candidatus Dormiibacterota bacterium | reverse complement strand
GCCACAGGATGTAGTCGCGCACGCGCTTCACGTCCTCGCGGTTTGATCGGGACACATGGATTCGCGCGAACAACCCTGCGGAGTCAGGGCTGCGCTTGAGCCTGTCCGCCGACGCCGACACTTCCTTCGTCGACAGCGGGTGGAGCTCCAAACCGGTCCGGTAGGCGATGACGCTCTTGAGCCCGATCGTCTTCGGGTCGGACGCGAGAACGCGGATGCGCTCATCGAAGTCTGTCTGCAGGTCCGCGAGGCTGTCGTGGCGATCCCAGAGCTCCCCGATCAGGGGTTCGATCCGGAAGAGCTTGAAAGCCGGCACGCCGGTGAGTGCCTCGTATGCCTCGAAGTTGGCGTTCTTGGGGTAGCCCAGGTCGACGATGTTGGACTCGAGATTGATGTCGCGATACAGGCCGCGAACGTAAGCCGGGTAATCGGCGACCTTCACGCGTCGCGCCGCCACGATCGCTTCACGGTTCGGTTCGCAACCCAGGTAGTGGGCGACAGCGTGCATCGCCTCGTGGTAGATCATCGTCTCGCGCTGGTTGATGACCAGCTGCCGCTTCTCCTCGTCCGTCGGCGTGTGGCCACCCGATTCAAGGAACTCGACCCAGTCCCCGCCCAGCGAGAAGGTCGCCAGCGGATCGAAGGTTGGCTGGTTCGACTCCCCCTTGAAGATGTGAACGTGCTGGTCGATCAGCGGCAGGTCGTTCAGCTCAAGCGTGTGATCAATCATGAAGCCGTCTCAGGACCACTCCAGGTAGGTGGCGCGCTCCCAGTCGCCCACCTCCAGCGAGTACGCGGCCACCTCTGACCGCCGCAGCCGCAGGAAGCCTGGACCGATGACCGGCCCCAGCGCATCCATCAACACCGCGTCCGCCTCGAGGGCGTCGAGCGCCTCTGGCGCCGAGCGCGGCAGCGGCTCGACTCCCCGAGCCGACAATTCGGCCTCGCTGAGGTGGCCGATGTCCTCGAGCGTCGGCTCGCCAACGCGGAGCTCGTGTTCGATGCCGTCGAGACCCGCGGCGAGAAGACCGATCAGCGTGAGATACGGATTGCCGGTGCTGTCGCCGGCCCGAAACTCGATATGCCTGCTCCCCGAATCGGGGACTCGGACGAGCACGGCGCGGTTGCTGGCGCCGTAACAGATGTGGCTGGGCGCCCACGACCCGGGAAGCAGCCGCTTGTAGGAGTTCACGCTTGGCGCGGCGAGACCGCTCAGGCCGCGAGCGTGCTTGAGAAGGCCGGCCACAAACGAGGCGCCGAGATCGCTGAGGCCGACCGGACCATCGCCCTCCATGGCGTTGCGTCCGTCATCTGAGAGCGCGCCGAGATGAACGTGCAGGCCGCATCCGGGCATGTCGGCGAAGAGCTTGGGCATGAAGGTCGCGATGAAGCCCGCGGCGCGCGCCAGCGCCCGCAGCTCTTCCTTCACCGTCATCAGGTCGTCCGCGGCTCGGAGCGGGGGCTGGTGGGCGATGTTGATCTCGTACTGCCCAGGCCCGAATTCCGGAGCCACCTGTTCCAGCTCGACTCCCATCTCCGCCAGCGAGGTCATCAGCAGCGACAGCAGCGGGCGTTGGCTCTCGAGCCCGTTGAGGGAGAACATCGTGGCCCGCCCGGTGGGCCTGTTGCCCTTTTCGGCCATCGCCAGCAGGTAGCACTCTGGTTCGAACGCCGCGCGCAGCGCAAGGCCACGTTTCACATACAGCGCGTCGATCGCGACCAGCGCAGCGCGCGCACAGCCCGCCCACGGCTTGCCGTCGGCCTCGTGCAGGAACGAATAGGTGCGCGCCGCGCCCGGATGGTGCGGCACCCGCGCATACGTCGCCAGGTCTGGGACCGCAAGGAACTCGCCGGTGTCGGCTCCGAATGCAAAGTCGGGGACCTGGTGATCGAGGACGTTGAAATCGAAATTCGCTCGCGCGAATGACACTCCATCGGCGAGAACCCGCTCCAACCGCTCGCGGGGAACGCTTCTCGCCTGGGGGCGGCCGCTCAGGTCGTGACAGATGACCCACAGCTCGGTGACGCCATCCTTCTTGGCGCGGGCCACCAAAGCCGCCCTGGCGTCGGCGGGCCTAGCGGTTGATGCCACGGTGGGGTGGATGGTAGGCACCAAGGGGGTGAGGGTCAAGCAACTTCAAGCCCGGAGGTCGCGGGCCATCTCGGCAAAGTTGTCGACGTAGCGCTGCACGTCCGCCTCGCTGTGCTGGACCGACAGCGTCCAGTTCTCTTCGGCGCCAGGCGCCATCAGTACGCCGCGATTGCACTGGTAAAGCCACGCAAGGTACGCCGCGGATCTGTCCATGTCGAGATAGTCGCGATAGTTGCGAACCCGTTCCGTGCGGTAGCCGACGCCCCCGCGCGCCGCCATGGTCGTCACGTGGAAGGGCAGGCGGTGCTCCGCGATCGCCGCCTCGAGGCCGCCGCGGAGAACTTCGGACAGCGCTTCAAAGTGCGCGTATGCGCTCGGCGTCAATATGTCCTCGAGGGTGACCTTCGCGGCCGCGATGGTGAGCGGGTTGCCGTTGAAGGTTCCCATCTGGCTGACCCGCTTCTGGTCGATCAGCGCCATCACGTCTTCGCGCCCGCCAATGGCGCCGCACGGCAGGCCGCCGCCGATCGCCTTGGCCAGCGCGACGATGTCCGGCTTCACCCCGAATCGCTCGCTGGCGCCGCCAGGCGCGATGGTGATGCCGGTTTTGACCTCATCGAAGATGAGCAGCGCGCCGTGGCGATGGACGATCTCACTCGCCGCCTCGAGGTACCCGATGTCGGGCAGCGCGATGCCAACGTTCATCATCGCCGGCTCAACTATCAGCGCCGCGACCTCGCCCGGGTGGCGGCTGAACGCAGCCTCGAGCGCATCCAGGTCGTTGAAGGGAACGATCGTGACCAGGTCGACAAGGGCGCGTGGAATCCCTTCGCTCTGCGGCACGGAGGCCGGGGCGTCGGGCGGCCCCATAAGCTCGGGTTTAGGCTTGACCGAGACCATCAGCGAGTCGTGGTGGCCGTGGTAGGACGCCTCGATCTTGAGGATGCGCTCCCGGCCGGTGAATGCCCGCGCGAGTCGAACCGCGTCGCTGGTCGCCTCGGTCCCGCTGTTGCCAAAGCGCCATTGCGGCTGCCCAAACCGCCGCGCGAGGTTGCGCGCCACCACCGCCACGTCGTGCGCCGGCTGCGCGAAGTGCGAGCCGTTGGCGATCTGCGCGCTGACCGCCTTCACGATCAGCGGGTGGGCGTGGCCGACGACCATGACCCCAAACCCGTTGTGGAAATCGACGTACTCGTTGCCATCGACGTCCCACGTGCGGCTGCCCTGGCCGCGGGCGACGAATATCGGGTGCGGCGCCGCATCCTGGTGGGAGGAGGGCACGCCGCGCGGCTCGACCAGGCGCGCCTCGTGCCACTCGTCGTTGGAGCGTGGCCGGGCCGCGCGGAACGCAGCCTCCTCGCGCGCGATGAGGGCTGTGATGCGATCGGCGCTCAGTGGGACCGCCGCTGTGGTGCGTGCCAAATCAGCTCCTCAGGTTGGTCACGGTCATCGGTCACCGCATCGTAAGCGGCACGAGGGTGAGCAAGAATAGCGCCGTGCAGAAGCGTCACTCCGTGCTGACCGCGGAGGGGACACGCGTGGCGGGTGTGAAGTCCCTCATGGAGGAAGAGTTCCTGCTCGAGGCGCTCAGGTGGATGATGAAATCGCGCCTGTACGACAGGCGCGTGATCGCCCTCCAGCGCCAGGGCCAGTTCGGCGTGTACTCGCCAGGGACCGGCCAGGAGGCATCGATCATCGGCTCCGCCATGGCCGTGGATCCGGCTCGCGACTGGATGGTCCCCCAGTACCGCGAGCTGATGGCGACAGTGCATCATGGCCTTCCGCTCGAGGTCATCTCGGCCCACTACCTCGGGCGGATTGCACCCGCCCGGATCCCGGATGGGGTCAGGGTGCTGCCCAGCCAGGTTTCCATCGCCGCCCAGCTGCCGCACGCCACGGGCCTCGCGTGGGGGTTGCGTCTCCGCGGCGAGGACTCCGTGGTGCTGACATACATCGGCGACGGAGGTTCGTCCGAAGGCGACTTCCACGAGGCGCTAAACCTCGCCGGCGTGACGAAGGCCCCGGTGGTCTTCTTCCTCTCGAACAACCAGTGGGCGATCTCGACCTCGCGCCGGGTCCAGTCGGCGACATCGAGCTTCGCGCTCCGGGCTGCCGGGTACGGCTTCGAGGGCGTCGAAGTGGACGGCAACGATGTGATGGCCGTCTACGACGTCGCGGTCGCCGCCGTCGAGCGAGCGCGTAAGGGTGAAGGCCCGACCCTCATCGAAGCGGTTACCTACCGCATGAGCTTCCACAACACGACCGACAACCCGTCGCGATACCAGAATCCTGACGAGTACGAGGAGGCACGCCGGCGCGACCCGATCGAGCGGGTCCAGAAATACCTGGCGTCACTGAGACTGTGGGATCCAGGTCGCGAGGCGAAGATGACCGAGGAGCTGTCCGAGGAGATCGACGCCGCGCTGGCCGCCGCCATGGCGTCGCCGGTCCCGGGCCCACAGGACCTCTTCGCCAACATCTACGAACAGCTGCCGTCGCGCGTTGTTCAGCAGCGCGAGGAGTTGCTCGCCGAGGGGACGGACTGACATGCCGCAGCGCAACATCGTCGAGGCGATCAACAGCTGCCTCGCCGAGGAGATGGACCGGGACCCTCGCGTCATGGTCCTCGGACTGGACGTGGGCAAGCTGGGCGGCGTCTTTCGCACGACGAGCGGGCTGGTGGAGCGCTTCGGCGGCGCGCGCGTCGTCGACACGCCGCTCGCCGAGGCCGGCATCGTCGGCGCATCGCTGGGCCTCGCCCTGGCCGGCATGGTGCCCGTGGCTGAGATCCAGTTTCTCGGCTTCAGCGCCCAGGCTTTCCACCAGCTCGGTCCCCAGCTCGCCAAGTACCGCCAGCGCTCGCGCGGCCGGTATCACTGCCAGGTCACGATCCGGGCGCCGTTCGGAGGCGGGATCCGCAGCCCCGAGTTCCATTCGGATGCGGTGGAGGCGCATTTCGTGCAGACCCCGGGGCTCAAGATCGTCATGCCCTCCAACCCTTACGACGCCAAGGGTCTGCTGCTCGAGGCGATCCGCGACCCGGATCCGGTCCTCTTCTGCGAGCCGGACCGCCTCTATCGCGTCGGGCGGGCCGAGGTGCCGGACGGCGAATACACGGTTCCGTTTGGCAAGGCGTCACTGGTGCGGGAGGGCACGCACCTCACGCTCGTGGCCTGGAGCGCCGCGGTCGAGCTGTGCCTGCGGGCCGCGGACCGATTGGCCGAAGAGGGCGTCTCGGCTTCGGTGTTGGATCTGCGCACGATAGTGCCGCTAGACCTGGAGACCCTTTGCCGCGAGGTGGCGAGAACCGGCCGCTGCGTGGTCGTGCACGAGGCCCCTCTCTCCGCCGGCTTCGGGGCGGAGGTGGTCGCCACCCTCATGGAAAATGTCTTTTACGACCTGGACGCGCCCGTCATGCGAGTCACGGCGTTTGACGTGCCCTACCCGGCCGCCTCACTCGAGGACTATTACCTGCCGTCGGTGGAGCGGGTCCTGACGGCGGCGAGAAAAACGCTGCAAGCCTGATGCGCTTACAGGTGGTCCTGGGGCTTCCTCCAGTCCGAGGTGTCGATCTGCGCGGCGGTTGCCTTCTCGACTGACTGCGGCACCTTGAGCGCGAACTGCGGCAGCACCTCGGCAGCCACCCACTCCAGCATCTCGACCTGGTCGTCCCGAGGCTGGTCGATGATGAACTGGTTGACCCCGGCCTCGACGTAAGGATCGATCACCTTGTAGAACGCCTCTTTCGATGCCCAGGGATCGGCGTCGGTGGTGGGCACCCAGTAGTAGAGCGAGCGATCCAGAGTGTCCGGGTCGCGCCCGATCTCGCGGCAGTAGTCGTCCAGCATCTGGTTGCGCTCCCGCATCTCCTTGGGGGTGCCGAACGCATTCCAGGTGTCCGCATAGGTGGCGACGATCTTGAGCATCCTCGGCCCAAACGCGCCCAGGACGAGGGGGGGACGGGGGTTCTGGATGCTGGACGGTCGCGATTGGGCGTTCTTCAGCTGGTAGTACGAGCCTTCGAACGAGGCGGTGTCGTCGCGCAGGAGGCGGTCGACGACCTGGACCGCCTCGCGGAAACGCGCGACCAGCTCCCTGGTCTCCGGAAAGGGGATGCCGAACATCTCATGCTCCGGTTCGTACCATCCGGCTCCAAGCCCAACCTCCAACCTGCCGTTGGAGATGTGGTCGACGGTGACGGCCATCTTGGCGAGCACGGATGGGTGGCGGAAGGTGTTTGACGTCACCAACACCCCGACCCGGATCTTCTCGGTCCGCGCCGCAAGGCCGCCGAGCAACGACCACGCCTCGAAATAGGGGCCCTTCGGGCGGCTGGGCTGAACCAGGTGATCGCAGAGCCACGCGCTCTCGTAGCCGAGCCGCTCGAACAGCTGCCAGCGCTCGACGTTTTTCTCCCAGGTCATGTTCTGGTCGGTGCAGATGCCGAATCGGAAACGACGAGCCATTGGTCCACTCCCCAATCCGTGCTGTCGACGTCACCGAATCCTAGAACCTGGAGGTCCTTGCGGCGCTGCGGTTTTCAGAACCTTGTATCGATGTGCGAATCGTTTGCGTGCCATGATCTCGGCGAAGAAAACTGATGACGGTCAAAGAAGGATGGCGAGGGCGCTTCTTCGAGGACTTTGAAGTCGGGGACGTGTACGAGCATGCGCTGGGCAGGACGATCACGACCACCGACAACATCTGGTTCACGCTGCTCACCCAGAACACGCAGCCAATTCACTTTGACCACGAGTACGCGGCGCACTCAGAGTTCGGCAAGCCGCTCGTCAACAGCTGCCTCACGCTCTCGCTGGTTACCGGACAGAGCGTCAGCGACGTGTCGCAGAACGTGATGGCGAATCTCGGGTGGGACGAGGTGCGCCTGCCTCACCCGGTGTTCGAGGGGGACACCATCCACTCGCGTTCAGAGGTGCTCGAGATCCGCGCGTCGCGATCGCGCCCGAACGTCGGCATCGTGACCGTGCTCACGACCGGCTTCAACCAGGACGGCACCGAGGTGATCTCCTTCAAGCGGACCGCCCTGATCTACAAGAGAAGATCGGTCGCACCCCGGTCGGTGCGCCGGCAGGGTAAAGCAAGCGCGAAAGCGCCGAGGCGCTAGCCGATGGATTTCGAGCTCACCGAACAGCAGGCCGCCTTCCGCGACCTAATGCGCGACTTTGCCCGCAAGAGCATCAGCCCGGTCGCCCGCGACTGGGAGCTGGCGGGCCGCTACCCCGAAGAGATAGTCGACGAGATGAAGGCGATGGGCCTGTTCGGGATGCTGGTGCCGGAGGAGTTCGGCGGCATCGCGATCGACGCGGTCTCGTACTCAGTGGTCTTCGAGGAGATCTCCAAGGCGTGGATGGGCGTGGCGGGGATCCTGGGCTCCCACTCGCTGGCCACCCTGATGCTGTCCAGGTTCGGCACCGCTGAACAGCGCGCCCGCTGGCTGCCGGACCTCGCCACCGGCAAGCGGCGTTCGGGCATCGCGCTGACCGAGCCGCAGGCAGGCAGCGACCTTCAGGGGATCACCACCCTGGCAAAGCTCGAGGGCGACCACTACGTCGTCAATGGCTCCAAGACCTGGATCACCAACGCGCGCCACGCCGACCCGCTGCCGGTGCTCGTCAAGACCGACCCCAACGCGCAGCCACGTCATCGCGGCATGACCGTGTTGATGATCGAGCAGGGGACGCCGGGCTTCACAGTCGGCAAGGACCTGGACAAGCTTGGCTACAAGGGACCTGAGTCCTCAGAGGTTTTCTTCAGCGACTGTCGCGTGCCGGTCGAGAACCTCCTGGGTGGGGAAGAGGGCCAAGGCCTGCAGCAAGCGCTTTCGGCGCTCGAGTTTGGCCGCGTCAACATCGCAGGCAGGGCCGTCGGCGTCGCGCAGGCGAGTCTCGATCGCTCGCTCGCGTACGCCCGAGAACGCCACGCGTTCGGCCGGCCCATCGCGGAGTTCCAGGCGATCCAGCTCAAGCTGGCCGACATGGCGACCGAGGTGCAGGCGGCACGCCTGCTCACGTGGTGGGCGGCCTCAGCGCTGGACTCGGGCCGGCGGGCCGACCTGGAGACCGGGATGGCGAAGCTCTATGCATCCGAGGTTTGCATCACCGCCTCACTGGAGGCGATGCGCATCCACGGGGGCTATGGCTACTCCACCGAGTACGAGGTCGAGAGGTTTTACCGCGATGCGCCGCTGATGGCGATCGGCGAGGGCACCAACGACATTCTCCGCACCGTGATCGCGCGTCAGCTCGTCCGCGACGATCATTAGGCAGGGTCTTACAGGGCCCCATTCCTGACAGGAGGGACCACGTGAAGTATTTGCGCAAGGTCGATTTCGCGCTGCTCACCGCCGTCGACGACCGCGTGACCCAGCCGCTCCTGGATTGGGACTCGGGAGCGACCACTTGCAGCGTGAACTGCATCAAGACGCCGCCGGGCGAGGGCTCGCCGGCCGGGATGCACACCCACGTCGTCGACCAGATCTTCTACATCCTGAGCGGGCAGATGAGCCTGGAGATCGAGGGCAGGCCCTACACCGCGGACCCGGGCACGCTCGTGGTGTTTCCGGCCGGCGTCCCGCACCGCAACTGGAACGGCGGCGCCGAGGCCACGATTCACCTCGCGTTCAATACCCCCCTGCCGTCGCAGGACGAACCGTTCGCGCGCCCGGTCGATGCACGTGCCTGAGATGGCTCAGCCGCGGAGCTGGCTCTTCGCCCCGGGCCACGACGAGAAGCTTCTCGGCAAGGTCTTCGATGTCGGCGCCGACGCCGTCCTCCTCGACCTCGAAGATGCCGTGCCCGCCGCCCTGAAGGATCGCGCGCGCGGCATGGTCGCCGAGGTGGCGTCAACCAGGCGCTGCTGGGTCCGTGTCAATCGAGCTCGCACAGATGAATGCGAGCGGGACCTCGCAGCCATCGCCGATCGTGTTCTGGCGATTCGCATCCCGAAGGTCGAATCCGCCGGCGAGGTCGCGTGGGTTGCGGAACGCGCGCCCGGCATCGCCCTCGATTGCACTGTCGAGTCTGCGCGCGGCGTGCTGATGGCGTTCGAGATCGCATCCGCACCGGCCTGCACCCTCCTGTCTTTTGGCGCCCTCGATCTCGCGGCTGATCTTGGAAGCTCGGCGGGCGACCAGGAGACGCTGTATGCGCGCTCCCACCTGGTCGTCGCGGCACGCTCCGCCGGCAAGCCCAGGCCGAGCGACGGCGTGCATCCGCTGCTCGACGATGATGACGGTCTGCGCCTGGAGGCTGAATCGGCAAAGCGGATCGGCTTCTTCGGCAAGTCGGCCATCCACCCGCGTCAGGTGCCGATCATTCACCAGGTTTTCACGCCAACCGCGGAACAGCTTGCCTGGGCCCAGCAGGTGATGTGGGCATTCGAGCAGTCGGGCGGCGCGGCGACGAAGACGGCCTCCGGCGAGTTCGTCGACAAGCCGGTGGCGGAACGCGCCAGGCAGCTGCTGCGCGAGGGGCAACGCTGATGCTGCGCAACCGGCTGCGGGAGCTGATCGACGAAAGGCCAAGCGCGCTCGGCACCTTCATCACGCTCGCGGACCCTGCCGCGGTCGAGCTGGCGGGCCTCGCAGGTTTCGAGTTCGTCGTCATCGAGTGCGAGCATGCCGGTCTCAGCCTCGAGACGGTCCAGGGCCATCTCCGCGCGGCGCGCGCCCGCGGGCTGGGCACGCTGGTAAGGGTGCCTGCCGGCGACCACGGTTTCATCCAGCGCGTCCTCGACATCGGCGCCGAGGGCGTGTTGGTCCCGCACATCTCGGATGCCGGGGCGGCCGCCCGTGCGGCGAGTGACGTGCGCTTCCCTCCGGATGGCCACCGCGGCATGTATCCGGCCTCGGCGGCAGCGGATTTCGGCGAGCACGGACTCCCAGGCGTGGCCGAGCTCACGCAAACGCTCAACCGGAACACCGTGCTGGCGGTGATGATCGAAGAAGCTTCAGCCGTCGACCAGATCGAAGCAATAGTCACGACCCCCGGCATCGACCTCGTCGTCGTCGGGCCGAGCGACCTGTCGGCGTCCCTCGGTGTGATCGGACAACCCAAGGATCCGCGACTGGCGGCGGCCGTCGACCGGATATTCAAAGCGAGCGGCGACGCAGGCGTGAAGTTTGGAATGCCGGTCGAGCACGGCGGCTACCGGCTGACGGCGGCCGAGCTGCGCGATCAGGGCGCCTGGTTTCTCACTGGCGGCAGCGACTCGGTGTTCCTGTTGAATGCCTTCAAAGCGTCGGTGAAGGCGCACTCCCGAGTTTCTCCTCCAGGCTGAGATCGCACGCCGACCCGCTGATCAGCCAGCGTCCATCGACGCGCCGGAACCGATGCGAGTAGACGCCGCCCAGCAGGACGCGCTCGCGCTCCGTGGACCCGGGTGGTGATGACGACGGCCGCTGGTCCAGTATCGCCAGCAGGTAGCAGGTGCCCGTCGCCGAAACCCCATCCTCTGTGAGCTCGATTCGCGGCGCCAGGAGATAGTGCAGCGTCATCGGCCCCAGGTCGTCCGATGCGCCGGCGAAGAAAGCCCTGATCGCCTCGCGACCTTCGTAACGCCCGAAGTCGACCGACCCGTCACGCGTCCGTGACGACCATGTCGCGTCTTCGGTGAAGAGGTCCGCCAGGCCGTCCGGGTCATAGGCGTCGTCGCAAAGCTCGGCGTACCGGTGAACGAGCGCATGGATCTCGCGCTCCGATTCCAGCCGGTCGAGCCGATCTTCAACCGTGCGGCGAGTCGTCTTTGCCCTGGCTGTGGCCATCTCGAGCCTCCGTTTTGAAGCCTCGGTTTCGAGCCGAGGCCGCGGCCGCATAAATGGAAGTTGACAACGATTCCTGATCAAATATACTGGCCGGGTTTTCGGAGGGGAGATTCGAGGGGGAGCACATGTCTAGCGCACCCACGGGCGCCCAGGGCGCACGCCTGCAGAAGAACGTTCTCAGCGTCTGGAACTGCATCGCTCTCTCGGTGGCCCTCATGGGCCCGGTGCTCGCAGTCGTTCTCAATGCCCCCGCCGCCGGTCCGTCGACGGGCGCGGCCATGCCTCTGGCCTTCCTCATCGCGCTGATCGTCATCATCTTTGTTGGCAACACTGTCGTCCAGTTCTCACGGGTGCTGCCCTCCTCAGGCTCCTTCTACACCTTCACCGCGCGCGGACTTGGCGGCGGGGCCGGCTTCTTCACCGGCTGGATGTTCTTCGGCGCGTACGCCCTCTTGATGCCCGGCCTCTTCGGCGCCGTGGCCGCTTTCGCGCACGACTACGTCAAGACCACCTTCAACGCCGAGATCCCCTGGTGGATCTACGCCTTCGTGTTCATGGCGATCGTCGTCGTGCTCTCGGTCCGCAGCATCAGGACCTCGGTGCGTGTCGACCTCACGCTGCTCACTGTCGAGGTGATCGTGTTCTTCCTCCTGGCGACCATCGCCATCGCCAACGCCGGCAACGGCAACACCTTCGCGGCCTTCAACCCGAGCTCCGCACCCAACGGCCTTTCCGGTGTCGGTTTGGGTGTCGTCTTCGGCATCCTTTCCTTCATCGGCTTCGATGCCGCGGCCGTGCTCGGAGAGGAATCGAGGGATCCGCGCCGGATCATTCCGCTCGCGGTGGGAGGCTCGGTGATCGGCGTCGGTGTCTTCTACGTCTACGTCATGTACGGCCTCACCGCGGGCTACCACCTCAACGACCCGGCGCAGATGTCCAACTTCCTCAAGGACAGCACACCCTTCGTGACCCTGGCGCACCACTACGCGCCCTGGCTCGAGCAGCTGGTCGACCTGTGCGCGATCGCCGGCCTCTTCTCTGCCTTCCTCGCCTTGCAGAACACCACTGTCCGCGTGCTCTTCTCGATGGGCCGCGAGGGCGCGCTCCCCTCGGCCCTCGGCCACGTGCACCCGCGCTTCCACTCGCCTGACACCGCCATCTACGCCCTCACCGTGTTCACAGTCCTCGCCGGACTGGTTGGCGCCGCGTGGCTTGGCCCCGGCGCGACCGGCCTCTACGGCTTCACAGGCACCATCGGCACGGTGGGAGTGGTGCTCGTATACATCCTTTGCAACATCGCGCTCATCCGCTACTTCTCGAGTCGAACCGACCGAAACATCCTGCTGCACGTCGTCGCCCCGATCCTCGGCTGCCTCGGCCTCCTCTACCCGCTGTGGGTCGTGGTGGCCCCGGGTCAGGCATACCCATACAGCCTTGTGCCGTACGTCGTCGGCGTCTATGTGATCGCCGGCCTCGTGGCGTACTTCTACCTCCGAGGGCGCTCACCGCAAAAGCTGGCGGCGTTTGGCTCAGTGGTGGCCGACGAGCCGATCACCCACGCCGAGGAGGGCGGGCTCTTCGACGACAGGTCACCCCACATTCAAAACAGGTAGCCATGGTCGAGGTCGACGGTAAGCAGGTCTTCTCGACGCTCGAGGAGCTTGTCGATCCGAGCCACACTGCGCTCGTCGTCGTCGACATGCAGAACGATTTCTGCAGGGCGGGCTATAACTTTGCGCAGCAGGGGATCGACATCTCGATGTATCCGGCGATGGTGCCGAAGCTTGCGCGCTTGATCGAGAGCGCGCGGGCCGCGTCGGTGCCCGTGATCTACATCATGATGACGCGGCTTCCCGATTCGAAGATCGAATCGCCGGCGCAGCTGCGGTTCACCATGCGGCTGCACTTCGCGACCCGAGGTCCGCTGAAGCCGCTCAAGTACACCGTCGAGGGGACCGAAGGCCAGCAGATAATCCCGGAGCTGGCTCCCCAACCGGGTGACGTGATAGTGCGCAAGTACCGCTCCAGCGGGTTCTGGGGCACGAACCTCGACATGCTCCTTCGCAGCAACGCCATCAAGAGCATCGTCGTCACCGGGGCAACCACCGAGGGATGCGTCGAGTCCACCGCGCGCGACGGCCTCTTCAACGACTACTACGTGATCGTGCCCGAGGACTGTGTGGCCAGCGACGATCCGGCCCAGCACGACGCGTCTCTGCTCCTCATGCGCCACCGCTTCGACGTTGTGCCCTCGTCAGAAATTCTCGAGATGTGGTCTGGCGCCGCGAGCGCCTGAGGAGAACATGGGAAAGCTCGAAAACCAGGTGGCGATCATCACCGGCGGCGCCCGCGGCATCGGCCGCGCGATCGCCGAGGCATTCGTGGCGGAAGGCGCCGACGTGGCCGTCGCGGACAAGGCCCCGGAGAGCGGGACCGCCGAGCTCCTGTCCGCCCTGCGCAAGGGCGGCCGCCGCGCGATCTACGTGCAGACGGACGTCACCAAGGAACCCGAGGTCCAGGCCATGGTCAAGCGAGTCGAAAATGAGCTTGGCCCGGTCGAGATCCTGGTCAACGATGCGGGCATCTTTTCGCAGGTACTGCTGCACGAGATGTCGTCAGAGCAGTGGGACAAGGTCATGAACGTGAATTTGCGCGCCGTATTCCTGTGCACCCGATACGTCCTGCCGCAGATGCTCGAGCGGGGCAGCGGGAAGATCATCAACATCGGATCGCAGCTCGGCCAGATCGGCGGCCACGAGATGGTCCACTACAGCGCCAGCAAGGGCGGGGTGCTCGCGTTCACGAAGGCTCTCGCGCGAGAGGTTTCGACGAAGGGCGTACGCGTCAACGCGATCGCGCCCGGCCCGATCCTCACCGACATGATGAAAGACGAGACTGACGAGTGGAAGAACAAGAAGCTCGGCGAGATGCCGATCGGCCGGTTCGGCGAGGCTCACGAGGTGGCGCCGACCGCCGTCTTCCTCGCCTCTGACGACTCCTCCTACTACGTCGGTCAGACGCTGGGGCCCAACGGCGGCGACGTGATGCTCTGACCCGGTGTGTGATCTGAAAGGACGCACAGCCCTGGTCACGGGCGCCGCCTCGGGCATCGGCGCGGCGACCGCAATCTCGTTTGCAGAAGCCGGCGCCGACGTCGCCCTGGGCTGGCTTCCCAGCGACCCTCACGACATACGCCCGGTTGTGAAGGCCATCGAAGCCGCCGGGCGAAAGGCGCACGTCAGCGAACTGGATGTCACCTCCACGGCCTCGGTCGACTCGTTCGTCGCCGGGGCTTTCAAGAGCTTCGGCCGCATCGACATTCTCGTCGCCAACGCGGGTATCGCTCGAACGGTGCCGTCACTGGAGCTGACCGACGAGGCCTGGAACAAGGTTGTCGACCTGAACCTTCTCGGCGTGTGGCGCTGCTTCCGAGCCGCCCTTCCGCACATGCTCGATGCCGGGTACGGCCGGCTCCTCGCGACCTCGTCGGTGGCGGGCACCGCCCAGTCGTGGACGGAGCACGTCCACTACACAGCGTCCAAAGCGGGAATCGTGGGGTTGGTCAAAAGCCTCGCGATCGAGGTCGGCAACCGTGGCGTGACTGTGAACGCCGTCGCGCCAGGCGTCATCGAGAGCCCGCAGTCCCTGGACCCTGTCAACTCCCTTGGCGTCGATGGGGTGGCGCTGGCCGGCCGCGTCAACCCTGTCGGCCGGGGGGGCAAGCCCAAGGACGTGGCGGCCCTGTATCGCTTTCTCGCCTCTGAGGATGCGGGCTTTGTCAACGGGCAGCTCATCACCATCGACGGCGGCCGCTCGCTGCTGATCAAAGACTAGGTGCGCTCCCTGCTTTCGCTGAGGGCCCGCTCCCTGCAGCCGTCGGCGACCATCGCGGTCGACGCTCGTGCCAAGGCGCTGGTGGCGCAGGGTGTCGACGTCGTCAACCTAACCGCGGGGGAACCCGATTTCGACACCCTGCCGTCTGCGCGGGACGGCGGCATCGCGGCCATCGAGAACGGCTTCACCCGCTACACCGCGGTGGCCGGCATCGCGGAGCTTCGCGAGGCGATCGCGAAGAAGCTCAAGGATGACAACGGTCTTGATTACAAGGCCGCTCAGATCGTGGTCTCCAACGGCGCCAAGCAGTCGATCTACAACGCTCTGATGGTCTTGCTGGACCCTGGCGACGAGGTCGTGATCCCGACGCCGGCGTGGGTGAGCTACCCCGAGATGGCCAAGCTGGCGGGAGGTGTCCCGGTCACTGTCGACACCCAGCCGGACGGGTACCGCCTCGAGGCAGCGTCGCTGGCGGCTGCGATCACCCCGCGCACCAAGCTGATCATCCTGAACAATCCCAGCAACCCGACCGGGGTCGTCTACTCGGACGCCGAGCTCAGGATGGTCGCGGAGCTGGCCGTGAGCAATGACCTGTACGTGATCAGCGATGAGATCTACGAAAAGCTGACGTATGGAGCGGAGTTCATCAGCATCGCATCGCTCGGCCCGGAGATTCTCGATCGCACAGTCACCGTCAACGGGTTCTCCAAGGCCTACGCGATGACCGGGTGGCGGATGGGCTATGCCGCGGCCAATCCCGAGATCGCGGAAGCGATGTCGAGCTTTCAGAGTCAGGTCACCTCCGGCGCGTCATCGATCACCCAGAAGGCCGCCCTCGCG
>DATARC010000148.1:0-4555 GCA_036264335.1 Candidatus Dormiibacterota bacterium | reverse complement strand
GCAGCCATCGATTTCGCGCGGCTCCTGCATGCGGAGCAGGAGTTCGAATGGACGCGCCATCCGCATCCGGGCGAGACCGTCGTGTCGGAGGGGCGAATCGCGTCCGACATCAGCCGGCGCGGCATGCGTTTCGTTTCGTTCGAGACCGCGACGAAAGGTGAAGGTGGCGACGATGTCTGCAAATCGCGCGCCCTCTTCGTGATCCGCCTGTGAAGCGGACCGTCACATTCAGCAGGGAGCAGATAGCCGCATACGCAGAGGCATCGGGCGATCACAACCCCATTCACCTCGATGACGATCTCGCGCGTTCGGTCGGCCTCCCAGGCGTCATCGCCCACGGCATGCTGCAGATGGGAATTGCGGCCACCGTGGCTGCCGAGGCAGCCGGTGGGCCAGAGCGATTGCGCCGTCTCGCGTGCCGTTTCGCCGGGATGGTCGTCCCCGGAGACAGCGTGACGTTCACGGCGGAGCCGAACGGACCGAGCAAGCTCGACGTCCGGGCGGTGAAGGAGAACGGTGAGGCGGTGCTCACCAAGTCGTCGGCAGAGTACGTTTAACCGCCGATGACGCTCGACTTCTCACCGACTCCGGAGCAAGAGGCGATCAGGCAGCTCGCGCATGAGTTCGCCGAAAAAGAGATCAGGCCGGTGGCAGCGCATCACGACGAAACCGAGGAGTTTCCGTACGAGGTCGTCAAGAAGGCGCACCGGCTCGGCCTGACGCCGGCCGCGTTCCTCCCGGAGGAGTACGGCGGCCAGAACCTCGACTTCCTAACCGAGCTGATGATCAACGAGGAGCTGCACTGGGGCTGCGCCGGCATCGCCGTCTGCATCCAGTCGATGGCGCTGGCGATGGCGGGCATTCGTGCGAGCGGCACTGAGGAGCAGAAGAAGCGCTGGCTGCCCGAGTTCACCAACCCGGACAGGCTGGTGCTCGGAGGCCTCGGCCTGACCGAGCCCGACTCAGGGTCGGATGCCCTGGCGATGAAGACGCGGGCCACGCGGACCGGCGACAGCTATGTGCTGAACGGGACCAAGCAGTTCTGCACCAATGGGGGCATCGCCGACTACCACGTGATCTATGCCAACACCGATCCGTCGAAGGGCCCGGCGGGCATCGCCTCATTCCTGGTGCCTAAGGGCACGCCCGGCATGCGCATGGGCCGCAAGGAGCAGAAGCTCGGCGTCCGAGCCAGCCACACCGCCCAGGTGATCTTCGAGGACTGCCAGATCCCGCTCGACCACCGGCTTGGCGGGGAGCCCGACGCCGAGAACGCAGGTCCGGGCGCGCTCGGTGCACTGATGACGCTGGAGGCGACGCGGCCTGGAGTCGCCGCCGGCGCGCTGGGCATCGCGCGCGCCGCGTTCGAGTTCGCGCTCGACTACGCGCAAGACCGCAAGCAGTTCGGCAAGCCGCTGTGGCAGCACGAGGCCATCGGTTTCAAGCTCGCCGACATGGCGATGAAGATCGACGCCGCGCGGCTGCTCATCTGGCGCGCCGGCTGGATGGCGACGCAGGGGCAGCCGTTTCAGCGAGCCGAGGGATCGATGGCGAAGTGCTTCGCTGCGGACGTGGCGATGGAGGTCACGACCGACGCCATCCAGGTCCTCGGTGGCTACGGATACATAAAGGAGTACCCGGTTGAGAAGTGGTTCCGGGATGCCAAGATCTATCAGATCTGGGAAGGCACCGCAGAGATACAGCGGCTGGTCATCTCGCGCGCGATCTCCGGCTCGCGCGGGACCATCAGGTTGAGGGGGTAGGGATGTTCGACCTTTCGGGAAAAGTTGCAGTGGTCACGGGAGCTTCACGCGGCCTCGGCCGGCAGGACGCCCTGACGCTCGCGCGCGCGGGCGCCGACGTCGTCATCACCGACGTGCTGGTCGAGGACGACCCGGAGCTGCAGAAGACCGCCGAGTCGCAGGGCAGCATGCTGGCCCAGGCGGCCGTTTCATTCGGCTGGGTCCATTCAAACCAGACGGCGGAGGAGATCCGCAAGATGGGCCGCAAGTCTTCCGCCATCAAGATGGACGTCACCAACCGCGACCAGATCCGAGAAGTTTTCAAGAAGGTGCGCGAGGAATTCGGCCGCATCGACATTCTGATCAACAACGCGGCCACGCTCGACCACGCCGCACAGATTCCGAACCAGTCTTACGAGCTATGGGACCGCGACGTCAGGGTCAACCTGACGGGCGCCTTCAACTGCACCAAAGAGGTGTGGCCGTACATGGTCGAGCACAAATGGGGGCGCCTGGTCTTCATGTCCTCGGTGGCCGGAACCCTCGGCGGGTTTGGCCAGGCGAGCTACTCATCGACGAAAGCCGCTCTGATCGGCCTGGCGAAGACTGCCGCACTTGAGGGGGGGCGTCACAACATCACCGCGAATGCGATCGCGCCAGGGATCATCGAAAGTGAGGCAGGCAAGGCGGCGGCCGAGAACAACCCGATGTACGAGCGCTTCAAGCAGCGCACGGTGTTCAAGCGCTTCGGCCAGCCGGAGGACATCGCCAACACCATCGCGTTCCTATGCTCGGAGGAGGCTGGGTACATCACGGGCGCGGTCATCGAGGTGGCCGGCGGCATACCGCTTTTTACGGCGTGAGCTGATGCCCGAGCTCATCGACATCAAGCGCGACGGTCCGGTCGCGCGTGTCGTGATGCACCGTAAAGGCAACAACGGCATCGCCGAAGACCTCATGTCGGAGCTCTCGGCCGCCTTCACCGAGCTTGGCGACGACCCCGCCGTGCGCGTGATCGTGCTCGCATCGGAGTATGAGAAGTACTTCAGCGTCGGCGCCGACCTGACCATGCTCGCGGGCATCGACCGCGATGCGGCCGACGCGACGGACCAGATCGCCGCTTTCATGAAACGCATGAACGCCCACTTCTCAGCCATCGAGAGGTGCCCCAAGCCGGTCATCGCGGCCATCAACGGCCACGCCCTCGGCGGCGGCAGCGAGCTCACCCTGTGCTGCGACTTCCGCATCATGGTCGAAGACGGACGCGCGAGGATCGGCCAGACGGAATCCTCGCTGGGGATCATCCCGGGGGCCGGCGGGACGCAGCGGCTGCCGCGCCTGATCGGTAGGGCCAGGGCGACGCGCTACCTGATCGAATCGACACGGCTGTCGGCCAGAGAGGCCGAAGCCGTCGGTTGGGTTGACAAGGCCGTGAGCCCGGAGGAGTTCCAGTCCACCGTCGACGGGCTGGCCGGCAAGCTGGCGAAAGCGGCCACGTTCGCGATCGCGATGATCAAGGATGCGGTGCACAGGGGTTACGACCTGCCGTTAGATCAAGGGCTGGAGATCGAGGCCAAGAACTTTGCGCGCGCAGCCCTCAGCACCGACGCCGCGATCGGGATCATGAGCTTTCTCGGCAAGCAGGAGCCGGAGTTCACGGGATCCTGAGGCACTTGTCGATTTCCGGATCGCCCGTTCGTCGTCTGGGTGAAGCGGCAACGAAGGACCGCCAAAACTGGAGGCAGGGATGAAGTACATCATCATGTTCGCGGGATCGGCGGACGAGCAGGAGCAGTGGGAGAAGATGCCCAAGGCCGAGGCTGAAGCCGCTTACGCGCGAGTCGGACAATGGTTCGAGGAGCACAGCAAGTCCGGCAAGATCGTCGGCGGCGAGGAGCTGCAGGGTCCCCACACCGCGACCACGGTCCGCCGCAAGAACGGCAAGGTGACGGTGACCGACGGACCTTTCATCGAGTCGAAAGAGGTCCTCGGCGGCTTCGCGATCGTCGACGTCAAAGATCTGGACGAGGCTCTTGCCATGGCGAAGTCGTGGCCGGGTGGCAACCTGGTCGAGGTTCGCCCCGTCGTCGATCACTCGGCAGAGCCGGCGCGCTGAAGGGCGAGAAAGCTGGCGCGCTGACAGGCCAGGCGGTCAGCGCCGTCTTCCGCGAGGAGGCCGGGCGCTTGACCGCCGCCCTCGTCCGACTCATCGGCGATTTCGACCTCGCCGAGGAGGTCGTTCAGGACAGCCTCGTCTCGGCGTTGGAAACATGGCCACTCCAAGGCATTCCCGGCAAACCCGGCGCATGGTTGATGACTGCCGCCCGGCGGCGTGCCATCGACATCCTGCGAAGGGACAAGCGGTACCGCGACAAGGTCGCGCTTCTGGAGCGGTCGATGCGACCCGCTGATCCAGTCGAGGCCGATGACAGGTTGCGGCTGATCTTCACCTGCTGCCATCCCGCGCTGTCAGCGGAGGCGCAAATCGCGCTGACCCTTCGCGCGGTTGCAGGATTCACGACAGCCGAGATCGCGGCCGCGTTTCTTGTCGGGGAGCCGACTATGGCGCAGCGCATCGTAAGGGCCAAGCGCAAGATCGTCGCAGCCAACATTCCATACCGTGTCCCCGAGGGCGAGGAACTGCCAGCTCGTCTCGATTCGGTGCTGGCGGTGTTGTACCTGATGTTCAACGAGGGTTACCTGAGCCGCGGCGCGGAGTTGGCGGCGCGGCGCGACCTGGCCGAGGATGCGGCGTGGCTCACGGGCTTGGTGGCGGTCTTGATGCCCGACCAGCCCGAGGTGCTCGGGCTGCT
>DATARC010000125.1:0-8473 GCA_036264335.1 Candidatus Dormiibacterota bacterium | reverse complement strand
CATCCGCTTCTCGCTGTCCTGAAGAGCCACCTCCGCACGCTTGCGCTCCACGAACTCGCCGATCTGGGAGCCAACGTCGTTCATCACGGCGACCAGGCCTTCATCCAGCTCGCGGGCCGCCCAGGTGTGAAGGGAGATCATTCCGACGACCCGGCGTCCGCTGCGTACAGGGAATCCGGCAATTCCGTGGAGACCCGCCGCCAACGCGGCTGCGGCCCGCGCCGAGCCGTCCGCAGCCAGGTCACCGACCGACATCGGGGCTGCAGCCTCCCAGACTCTGCCGGGAAGGCCCTCCCCACGTTTGAAGGTCGCCTCGGATGCCGTGGCTTCGTAAGCAGAGGTGTCCCGGCCCGGACGCTTCCACGCAGCGACGAAGTGCATGGCGTCGCGGGCGGCGTCGACCTCCCAGTACTCGGCCAGCTCCCAGTCGAGCGCAATGCAAAGGCCTTCGAGAACGTTGGGCGCTGCGGCTTCCCAGCCCGGCGAGGTCACCAGCGCGTGAGTGACGGCGAACCGGGCGGCCTGGAGCACCTCGCTTCTCTTGCGGTCGCCGATGTCGACCGCCACCGTCTGGAAGTGGAGAGGTTTGCCGCTGTCATCCCTGACCAGGCGGGCGTTGACATCGGCCCACAACGACTGGCCGTCCCGCCGGATGAACCGCATGTCGAAGCGAAAGCCGGGCGCCTCCCCCCCAGTGACGCGATGCCAGGCATCGTGCGTCTTCGTCACGTCGGCGGGATGGGTGACGTCGAAGAGCGACAGGCTCCGCAGCTCGCTCTCTGAATAACCAAGCCATTCGTAAAAGGCAGGGTTGACCGAGAAGATGTGCCCGTCCGGCCGGGCAAAAGCCATGGCGGCCTGAGCCTGCTCGAACAGCGTGCGGAAGCGCCTCTCGCTATCGCGCTCGGCGACTTCCGAGCGGTGGCGGTCGGTGATGTCGTGGACGAGCGCGATGAGGCGGTGATTGCTTTCCGCGCTCAAGGAGCGCACCGCGGTTTCGACCTGGATGCGCCGCCCCTCTTTGGTGACCAGCGCGGACTCGTACCGGAATGGCACGACTCCACCTGGGAGCCGTGC
The DNA here is from genome assembly GCA_036264335.1 of Candidatus Dormiibacterota bacterium. Lineage (GTDB taxonomy): Bacteria > Chloroflexota > Dormibacteria > Dormibacterales > Dormibacteraceae > Palsa-872. The sequence continues at coordinate 7,396 of DATARC010000125.1, read as the reverse complement.
CGCCAGCTGGTCGCTGAGACGCTGCCGCTCATCGACGGGCGCGAGCTCGATGAGCGAACCGAACGCGGCAAGCTCGGTCGACGTGTACCCGGTGAGCGCCTGGTAGGCGGCATTCCCAGCGACGAACCTGCCGCCCTCGGTGATCACCACTCCTTCACCGATGTCGCTGATCGCATTCAGGAGCGACGCCTGGCGCCCCGACTGCATGCTGAGGTTGCGCGCGACAACGTCGCGCGTGATGTAAGCCAGGAGCGCCAGGCCGATGAAGACCAGCGCCCAGCTCACCACCTCCGGCGCCGGCACATGCAGCATGACCAGCGCGTCAGTCCACAGCGCCGCCAAACCAAGGCCCGCGATGCCGATCACGTAGGGGAAGTAGCGCGTCAGGAAGCCGAGGTCGAAATAGAGGAGCATCGTCGCGAACAGAGCGGCGGACAGGGGTAACAGGTCGCTGCCGAGCCACGGCCCGGCGACTCCGAGCGTGGCCACCGCCAGCAGAACGTTGACCACCATCAGGCCCACCTGTACCGCCGGGCGGCCGGAGAACCTGGACGCCCTGATCGCCACCGCGACAGCGCCGTAGGCGACGCCGAAGGCGATCAGGACGCCTTCCTCCTGGAGGACCACCCGGGGCAGGCCGGCCTCCCAAAGGCGCAGCGCGACGGCCCCGATGATGACCGCGGCGGCCAGGCTGGTGATGAGGGGAAGCCGCCGGGACGTGAGGAACGCCGGACGCCGTGACTCGGTAGCGCCGGACCGAGAATCGCTGAACAGCGACTCGGTGACGGCCGGCTGGGACAGGATCAAATCGCTCGCCAAACCACGACCACGATAGCGGTCAACGCTGGGACCCGGTGCTTCTGGCGCAGGCGCCTTTCGCCTGCGTGGGGCGATCGTGGGGCCTACTTGCCCGTTTTGGCCTTCGAACGCTGCGGCACGGACCGCTTCAGGGGTGCCCGGCGACCCGCGTGGGCCGGCGGGGGCTGGCTGGCGCGGGCAGCTTCCAGATCCTTCGGTCGGCTCGAAGCGGCGTGCAGTGTGCGGAGCCGGTCCAGCCGCTCCTTCTTGGCGGAAAGCGCGGTCTTGAGGGCATCCGACAGCTGGGTGTCGTTCATGGGCACCACCCGGAGGCGGGCTTCCAGCTCCAGCACCTCCACTTCGGCGCGAGTCAGCTCGAGATCGATAGTTTTTGCCACTTCTTCCTTCTTTCCTAATACGTTTGAGAGCTACTCAACCTAATAACTACCCCGCGGAAGCACAGGTTATGCCTAAAACCTTAGAAGTGCCTGGGAGGAAGCGCCCCTTGCCGCCGCCCAGGCCCCGGAAGGCCGCCCGGCAGCGCCCCAGGGTGGCGCGATTCGAGCCCTTGGCGGGTCCTCAGTCCAGGGAGATCGCGTCCCGGAGCTTTTCGAAGAAGCCCTTGGAGACCTTTTCGGGCTTGCCGGTCAGGCCGCCGACCTTGCGCAGCAGCGCCTTTTGCTCGGCTGTCAGGTCCTTCGGCACCACCACCTGGACGACCACGTACTGGTCGCCCCGGCGCCCTCCGCGAACGTCCGGCATGCCGCGCCCGGCCATCCTGAAGGACTGCCCGTTCTGGGTCCCGGCCGGTATCGCTATCTCGACCGGACCGTCCAGCGTCGGTATCTCGATGCGGTCCCCCAGCGCCGCCTGGACCATGTTGACCCGCAGCTCGTATATGACCTCCTGGTCGCGCCGGGCGAGCTGCGCATGAGCCTTGACCCTCAGCACGACGTAGAGGTCGCCAGGCGGCCCACCTCTGATCCCCGCTTCGCCCTCTCCGCTCAGACGTATCTGTGATCCGGTGTCGACGCCCGCCGGGATTCTCACCGACAGGCGGTGAGCCCTTTCGAGGCGCCCCTGCCCGCGGCACTGCGCGCACGGGTTCTTCAGCAGTCGCCCGGCGCCGCCGCACGTCGGGCAGGTGGCGGCAGTGACCACCGACCCGAAGATCGACTGCGCCGTTCGCCGGATCTGCCCCGACCCACGGCACCCCGGGCAAGTCTCTTCGCCGCTTCCGGGTTCGGCGCCGCTTCCCGCGCATCTGTCGCATGTCGTCAGGCGCGGAACGTCGATCTGCTTTTCGACTCCAAGGAATGCCTCTTCGAAAGAGATGGTCATGTCGTAGCGAAGGTCGTCACCTCGATTCGACCGCTGGCGGCGCCCACCCCCTCGACCGCCACCCCCGAAAAAGGTGTCGAAGATGTCTGCGAACGGCATGTCGGAGAAGTCGACGGCCGGACCGCTTCCCTCCACGGCCGCATGGCCGAACATGTCATAGGTGCGCCGGCGTCCGGGGTCCGACAGCACCGTGTACGCCTCGCTCGCCTCTTTGAAACGGGCGGCGGCAACAGAGTCATTGGGAAAGCGATCGGGATGAGAGTCCATCGCGATCTTGCGAAAGGCTTTCTTGAGGTCGTCCGCCGATGCCTGGCGGCCCACGCCAAGGACCTCGTAATAGTCGCGCTTGACCGCCACTGCCTACCGCAGTTTAGTGAGAGCGCGAGCCGCCGTCGGCGGCGGGGAGAGCCGGCGGGCGAGAGACTTTCACGAGCGCAGGCCTGACCACACGGTCGCGAATGCGATAGCCACGGCGCAGCTCCTCGACGACTGTGTCTTCGGGGTGCTCCGAGGATTCCTCGTGTCCGATCGCCTCATGCACCGCGGGATCGAAAGGCTTACCCATCGCTTCGATCGTTTCGAGCCCGTGGGCGTGCAGCGCCTGTTCGAGCGTCCGAACGCTCAGCTCGAGGCCCCTGACCCAGGCGTCGTCGATGCCCTCAGGCTTGTGGTCCAGCGCCTTGTGGAGGTCATCCAGCCCCGGCAGCAGCCTGGCGATCAAGTCGGCCGAGGCGTGCTGGATCGTCTCCAGGTGCTCCTGGCGCGAGCGCTTCTTGTAGTTGTCGAAGTCGGCGGCCAGGCGCAGGTGCCTGTCCTTGGCTTCGGCGAGCGCGGCCTCCAGCTCGGAGACTTTGGCCTCGAGCGGATCAGCCGAAGGCGGCTCGGTGCCTTTCGCCGTCTCGTCGCGGAGCTCCGCTTCGTGCGGATCGTGCGAATGCTTACGCGTGGTCATGAGATGTAGATACCTCGCAATGTGGTCCGCTCAAACCCCTAGCTCGGCCATCCGTTCGCTGGCGCTCAGGGCCACCGCCTGCAGGCGGGCGACGGTCTGGCTGTAAGCCATCCGCGTCGGACCGATCACACCGAGCACTCCTTTGAGGCGGTTCGAGGGCCCGTAGCTGGTGAGCACAACGGCGCAACCCTGCAGCTGGCTCGAGGCGTTTTCCGAGCCGATGACGATCTGCAGGTCGGACTCGCCGATCAGCTCGCGCAACAGGACGGTCAGGTACCGGGTCTCTTCCAGCACCTCCAGCACCTGGTGCAGGCGCGACGATTCCGCGAACTCCGGCTGCCGCAGCAGGTTGCGCACGCCATCGTGCACGACCAGGCTTTCCGATCCCTTTTCGTACTGGTCCAGCGCGACCACGATCAGGCCAAGCAGCTCCTTGTCCAGGCCGAGCGACGCGTTCTCGTACGTGCTGCGGACCTCCGCGCTGGCCTTGCCGGCGAGGTTCTCATTCAGCCGGGCCGCGAGCGCGCTGAGCTCTGGCTGTGTCGCGGACTCGGTCACCTGGAGCACCTGCTGGCGCAGCAGGTTGCCCTCCAGCAGAAGGATGAGCAGGACCTCGTTGGGCTCCAGCGAAACGAGGTCGACGTGCTTCACGCGCGCCTGCGTACCGTGGGGAGCGCTCGCCACCGACGCGTTCTGGGTGACTGCCGCCAGGGTCATCGCGACCTTCTCGACCAGGCCCTGCACGTCGGCCGGCGCCTGGCGCAGCTCCTCGCGAATGAAGAGCGCAACGCTGTCGGGGATCGCCTCAAGGTCCATGAGGAAGTCCACGAAGTAGCGGTAGCCGGAGTCGGTCGGGACGCGACCTGCCGAGGTGTGCGGCTGGGCCAGGTAGCCGAGGTCGGCCAGCTCGGCCAGCTCGCTGCGAATCGTCGCCGACGACAGGTTCACGAAGTAACGGCTCTGGAGCGCCTGGGAGCCGACGGGCACGGCGCTCGTCGTGAACTCCTTGACGACCGCACGCAGGATCGCCTGCTTTCTGTTCTCCATGGTTTCAGCACTCTCGCGACGAGAGTGCTAGTTAGAGTACGACCAGCGCGATCTGGTTGTGGAGGTCCAGCCCGCGCCTGGTGGGGACCACCCGGTCGCCTTTGCGCTCGATCAAGCCATCACGCACGAGCTGGTCGAGCTCCGTGTCAAAACCCTGGGGCGGCTTCATACCGTTGGCGGTTCGCAGGCCGAGCATCAAGGCCTCCCCGCGCGCCTGCCGCGGCGCCAGCTCCTCGCCATCCGCCCTCGGCCGCTGCGCCGCGATGTACTCTCGCGGCCTCGCCACGTTCCACCACCGCTGAGAAGAGCTCCCATCCGTGGCGTAAGAGTGGGCTCCGGCCCCCGCTCCATAAACCGGATGGCAGCGCCAGTACGCATGGTTGTGCCGGGATTCGAAACCGGGCCTGGCCCAGTTGGACACTTCGTACCTGGTGTAGCCCGCCCGCTCCAGCTCCTCGCAGGCAGCATCGAGCTGGTCCCACTGGAGGTCGGCCTCGATCTCCGGCACGCGGCCCTCAGCGCGGCGGCGCCACAGCAGAGTGCCCTCCTCGAAGGTCAGGCAGTAGGTCGAGATGTGATCCGGGCCGAGGGCGATCCCCCGCCGCAGCGTCTCCAGCCACGAATCCCGGCTCTGAAACGGGACGGCATAGATGAGGTCGATGCTCACGTTGGGCATGCCCAACGAACGCGCCAGGCCGAAGGCCCGGGTCGCCTGCGCCGCGTCGGTCTTTCTCTCGAGGACAGCCAGGGCGCGCGGCTCAAATCCCTGGACGCCGAGGCTCAGACGGTTGACACCGCTGTCCAGCCACGCTTGCACCTTGACCTCGTCGGTGCTCGCAGGATTCGCCTCGAGCGTGACCTCCACATCCGGCGCGAGATCGAAGTTGGCCCGCACAAAGCGCAGCAGCCTGGTCATCAGCTCCGAAGGCAGCAGGCTCGGCGTGCCGCCACCGAGATACACGGTGTTGAGCGTCCCGAAAGGAAATTGCTCGCGCGCGTTTGAAAGCTCTCGCTCGAGCGCGCCGACGTAGTCCGGCATCAGCCTGTCCATCCCCGCATAGGCGTTGAAGTCGCAGTAGCCGCACTTGTGCTTGCAGAACGGGAGGTGGATATAGAGGTTGTGGAAGGGGAGCAAGGTCACCAGCGCGTGATGATGGGGGTCCAGCTCACGCGGACGTCGCTTTCAGGTCGGCCACCTCGGCCCGGCTGAGCTCGAGCAGCTGTTGCGGCGAGACCATGAAGACCTCGTCCGGCCGTCCGGCGGCAGCCCACACCACGGCATGACCCAGCAGGTCGCGGTCCATGAACACCGGCATCTCGGTGGCGTGGCCGAACGGAGGGACGCCTCCGATCGAGTAGCCGGTCGCTTCGCGCGCCATTCCCGCGTCGGCCTTGGCCACCGGCGATCCAGCCACCGATGCGAGCCTGCCCTCGTCCAACCGGTTCGCGCCGCTCACCAACGCGACCACCGGCCTTCCGCCGGCGACGAACACCAGCGATTTGACGATCTGCCCCACCTCGCATCCGATCGCATTGGCCGCGTCCACGGCTGTGCGCGTGCCCGCAGGGAACTGCTTGACCGCGATCGCGACCCCGGAGCCTGCCAGCCAGGTTTCGAACCGGCTCATTTCTGATTCAGGATAGGGTTGAACCAACTTGAGGGTAGTCGTCACCGGGGCCGCTGGATTCATCGGCTCCCACGTGAGCGAGCGTCTGCTGGCCGCCGGGCACGAGGTGGTCGGCCTCGATTGCTTCACCGACTACTACGACCGGTCGCGCAAGGAGCAGAACCTGGAGACGTCTCGGAGCAGCGAGCGGTTCCACTTCGAGCCGATCGACCTGGTCGACGCCGACCTCGCTCCGCTGCTCGAGGGCGCGGAGGTCGTCTACCACCTTGCGGGCCAGCCCGGCGTGCGGCCCAGCTGGGGCAGCCAGTTCGACCGTTATGTCCGCGACAACGTGATCGCCACCCAACGCCTTCTCGAAGCCTTGAAAGAGGCTCCGATCAAGCGCTTCGTCTTCGCCGGGAGCTCGTCCGTGTACGGCGACGCCGAAAGGTTTCCCACCAAGGAGACGGCCTTGCCGCGTCCGGTTTCGCCATACGGCGTGACCAAGCTCGCGGCCGAGCACCTCACGCTCCTCTATTTCAGGAACTTCGGGCTGCCTGCAGTTTCGGTTCGGTATTTCACGGTATACGGACCGCGCCAGCGCCCCGACATGGCGTTCTCCAGGTTCATGCAGGCCATGGCCGCCGAGGAGGAGATCGAAGTCTTCGGCGACGGCGAGCAGACGCGCGAGTTCACCTACGTGTCCGATGCCGTGGACGGCACGATCAAGGCGTCGACTGCCGATGTCGCCGGCCAGATCTTCAACCTCGGCGGCGGCAGCCGCGTGACTGTGAACAAGGTGCTCGCGACGCTCGAAGAGATCAGCGGGCTCAGCGTCCGCCGCCGCCAGCTGCCGGACGCGCCGGGCGATCCGCGTCACACGGGCGCATCCATCAACCTCGCGCGGGAGAGGTTGGGGTGGGAACCGCGGGTGTCGCTGGCCGACGGCCTGGCCCGGCAGTGGGAGTGGTTCCGCTCGACCTGAGCGCCCTTACCGGAGGACCAGCTTCCAGGCCGCGACGACCCGAGACAGCGGACCCTCGCACGCCCGCGAGGCGGCCTCGGTCGGCGCTGTCGACTGGCAGATCAGGAGCGCGACCCGAGTGCCCGAAGCAAAAGCAAACAGATACCAGCCCTGCGCCTGGTCGTAATAACCTGACTGACCGGCCGCGATGTTGCTGGCAAACGGGCTCACGAAGCTCGTCGCCCCAGCGGCCGTGGCGAACGTGAAGACAGTGGCCCGCACCTCCATGTGTGTGTCGGCGTTCAGGGCGTAGTCGCCGAAGTCGACATCGCTCACCCCGTTGTCGCGCAGAGTCTGCGCAAGCGTGTCGATGGTGGTCGCGCCGATCATCACCACGGCGGATTCGACGGGGATGCGCGCCGCGCCAAGCCTGGTCAAGTCGAGGCTGTCAGGCGGCAGGGTCGCCAGGTCAGAAGCCGACGCCGTGGTCGCCTGCACCTTCCCGGCGAGCACGCTGTCGAGCCTGGAGACGATCCTGGTCGCGATCTTGTTGAGCTGGGCGACCTTGGGGTATGCGTCTTTCAGGTCCCAGCCGATCACGGCCACCACGCGGCCCACTCGAACGAGGGTCACGGTCTGGTATGGCGCAGCGTTGGCACCCTGGCTGCCGTAGTAGATGACCTGGTC
>DATARC010000108.1:0-12174 GCA_036264335.1 Candidatus Dormiibacterota bacterium | reverse complement strand
AGTAGGTGAGCACCGCTTAGAGTTTTTCCGTCGTGCCCATCCTCCGCAAGCACACAGGCAATCGTGGCGAGACCAACATCGAGGTCTTCTTCGACCTCGTCTACGCGTTCGCCATCACGCAGCTGTCATCGCATTTCCTGCTCGACCACCAAAGCCTCGAGGGAGCGCTGCAGACGGTGCTGCTCCTGGCGATGGTGTGGCTCGGTTGGGCCTACACGATGTGGCTGACCAACTGGCTCGACCCCGGGCACATCTCCGTGCGCCTGTTGCTATTCGGGCTGATGCTTGCGAGCCTGGTGTTCTCGGCCGGGATACCCGACGCTTTCGGCGCTCGCGGGCTTGAGGTTGGCGGCGCATACGCAGCCATGCAGGTCGGGCGATCGGTTTTCGCGGTTCTCGCGCTGCGCGGAGAAAAGCTCCAGCTCAACTTCGAACGAATCCTGGCCTGGTGCACCGTGAGCGGCGCGCTGGCGATCGCCGGAGGTTTGGAGCACGGCATCGCGCGAGAGCTGCTCTGGCTGTCGGCCGTGGGCGTAGACATGGCGGGCAGCGCATCGGGTTTTTACGTTCCGCTCCTGGGTCGCTCGACCACCAGGGACTGGAACATCGAAGGGCATCACATCGCGGAGCGGTGCCAATCCTTCGTGCTGATAGCCATCGGAGAGTCGATAGTCGTCATCGGCGCCGGGCTGGCCGGCGGGCCGAGCATCGGCCTCCGGGAGCTGGCCGCGATCCTGGTCGCGTTCGCAGGATCGGTGGGACTGTGGTGGGTGTACTTCGACCGGACGGCCGCGGTGGCAGAGGCCATCCTGGCCAGCCATCCTGACCCCGGACGCCTCGGCCGCAGCGCGTACCACACGATCCACCCGGTGATCATCGGCGGGATGGTCGCCATCGCGGCGGGCGACCACGCCATCGTGTCCCACCCGGATGCTTCTGCCGGTGTCGCGACTGCGCTGATGCTGGTGGGCGGATCCGCCCTCTTCCTTGCCGGTCACGCCCTGTTCAAGCTGACGGTCTGGAACATCGTGTCGTGGTCCCGCGTCGTCGCCGTCGCGGTGCTGCTGGTCTTCATACCGATCGCAGCTGCGCTGCCCGACCTGGTGGTGGGAGGGGCTGCGGCAGCAGCCGTGCTGGCGGTGGCCGCTACCGATCCATTCCTATCCAGGCGGCACGAGAGGTCGGTGCACGCAGCCAGGAAGCACACGCAGGCCGCGGCCAAGAATCGCTAGGGCGATGTCGATAATCGGAACCCGGCTCCGACCAATCAGTGACCGACCCCTTACGGGAGCGGATATCAAAGGAGCGATTCGATGAAGTACATGATCATGACGTTCGGGTCCGCCGAGGCCGGATTGGCGACCATGGGCAAGGAGTGGATGACCAACATGATCCAGTTCATGACGACGCTGGACGAGGACCTCAAGAAGTCCGGAGAGCTTGTGACCTCCGACGGGCTGGCAGACGGCAGTCAGGCCAAGACCGTGCGGTTCGAGAACGGCATCTCGGTCGCCACCGACGGACCGTATGCCGAATCGAAAGAGTCTCTGGTCGGCTACTGGATCGTCGACGTCGAGGACGAGGATCGCGCCATCGCCATCGCCTCTCGCATCGTCGACTTCGTGAAGGTACCCATCGAAGTCCGCCGCGTCATGGACGCACCACCCGACTTTTGAGATCGGAGACCCCTGCGATTGAGGACCTGTTGCGCGAGCTTGCGCCGCAGGTCCTCGGGGCGTTGGTGCGGCGCCACAACCAGTTCGACACCTGTGAGGACGCGGTGCAGGAGGCCCTGCTCGCGGCGTCACAGCAGTGGCCGGAGAAAGGAATCCCCGACAACCCCCGTTCGTGGCTTTTGACCGTCGCTTCGCGAAGGCTCGTCGACCAGTGGCGCAGCGAGGGTGCGCGACGCCGGCGTGAGGAGTCGGCTGCCCTGCTCGAGATTCCCGAGCATGGTGGTCAGAGCGCCGCACACGACGACACGCTGACCCTGCTGTTCCTGTGCTGCCATCCCTCCCTGTCGGTGCCTTCGCAGCTGGCGCTGACTCTCAGGGCCGTCGGCGGGCTGACAACCGCTGAGATCGCCAGCGCATTTCTCGTGCCCGAGGCGACGATGGCGCAGCGGATCAGCCGCGCCAAGGAGTCCATCCGGAACAGCGGCACCCGATTCGAGCTCCCGTCGGAGCTGGAGCAGGCCGAGCGGCTCCGCGTGGTCATGCACGTCCTCTACCTGGTGTTCAACGAGGGGTACCTGACGAGCTCCGGCGAGACTCTGAATCGAGCCGACCTCACCGCCGAAGCGATCAGGCTGGCCCGCATGCTGCACGCGTTGCTTCCGGCGGAGGGCGAGGTCGCCGGCCTGCTCGCTCTGATGCTGTTGACCGACGCCCGTCGCGCCGCCCGGGCGCTGCCCGACGGCTCCCTGGTCCCGCTCGACGAGCAGAGACGCGAGCTTTGGAACAGCTCGCAGATCGAGGAAGGTATCGCGCTCCTCTCGCGCACTCTTGGCAGGGCACCGGTCGGGCCATACCAGATGCAGGCCGCGATCGCGGCGGTGCATGACGAAGCGCCCAGCGCTGCGGAAACCGACTGGCCACAGATCCTGGCGCTGTATGACGTTCTGGAACGCGTGTCGCCGGGGCCGGTGGTCACCCTGAATCGTGCGGTCGCTGTCGCGATGGTGCACGGCCCTCGAGCCGGCCTCGCGCTGCTTGGAACTCTTGACGACGATCAGCGCATGACTCGCAATCACCGGCTCGAATCCGTTCGGGCCCATCTGTTGGAGCTCGCTGGGGATCTCACCGCTGCCCGCGAGTCATACAAGCGGGCGGCGGGAATGAGCACCAGTGTCCCGGAGCAGCGGTATCTTGCGTTGCGGGCGGCGCGGCTGGCTTAGGTTCCCCTCTGCACGCGATCAGGTCGGAAGCTTGGTGATGAGGTCGCCCTGCCTGACCGTGCCCGGCACGACCACGCGGCAGTTGGCCCCGCGCAGGCGCAGCTCTCGCCCGATCTGAGAGTTCACGAACTTCTGCGCGTCGACGCCATAGCGCGCGATGAACTTCGCGCAGCCCGTGTGCGGTTCCGTGCTGAACTCGATGACGGCGGATCCGATCTGAACTCGGCTCCCGGGCGGCAGGTTGGCGACGCTGATATCGAGGTCGACGTACAGCTGGTCGCCGGCCATCGGCCAGCGATCTCGGTCTCCGGCGACGGTCTCGGCCACTCGTGCATTCATCAGGGTCAGCTGTGCCTCGGGGTTCGCGCTGCCATCAGGCCTCCGGCTGCTGCCGCGGGCTCGCCAGCTGTCTCCGTCGAGACCGTCGGTAAGGTCGAGCCTCGCTTCGGTCAAGACCACCCGCCGGTCGACCGCCGGGCGGGCGACGATCAGCTGAACCGTCCCAGCGTCCGCGGGCGCGTTGCGGATGTCGTCGAGGCTCTGCTCGAGCCGGGTGATGTCGACTTCCTTCAGCACATGAGTATTTTGCAGCCCCAGCCCGACTTAAGCTCAGTACCCGCCACATGAGCGCGACGAGCGATTCGACCAAACCTGTTTCGACATGGGCGCCCCTTCGCAACGGGCTGTTTCGCGCCCTGTGGCTCGCGGTCCTGACAAGCAACGTCGCCAGCTGGATGCAAACGGTCGGCGCCCAATGGCTGCTGGTCGGCCTGCCGAACGCTTCGATCTTGGTCGCCCTGGTCCAGACGGTCGACTACCTGCCCGATCTCCTCTTTGGCCTTGTGGGTGGCGTCCTCGCGGACACGTTCGATCGGCGCCGCCTGCTGATGGTGGTGCAGGGGTTCCTGGTCGTCGCCGGCGCTGCGCTCGCCGCCCTGACCATCGCGGGCGAGATGCCTCCCGCCCTGCTGCTGACCTTCACCTTCCTCATCGGAGGCACCTCGGTGCTCACGCTGCCGGCTTACCAGGCGCTCGTTCCGGACCTGGTGCCTCGCGCCCAATTGCATTCGGCGGCCGCGCTTTCCTCCATCAGCATCAACGTGGCTCGTGCCGTCGGGCCCGCTGTCGCCGGCCTCGTGATCGCCCGGGGCGGTGTCGGCGCCGTCTTTGCGCTCAACACGGCGATGTATGCCCTGTTCTTCGTCGTGCTCATCGCCTGGCGCCCGCCGGCCGGCTCACCCAAGATCCCGGAGCCGTTTATCTCGGCTCTACGCGCGGGCGGTCGGTACGTGCGTTACGCACCGGTGGTGCAGCGCATTTTGCTCAGGTCGGTGCTGTTCCTGGTACCTGGCAGCGCGCTGTGGGCCTTGCTCCCACTGATTGCCAGCCGGAGGCTGAACCAGGGCGCGGACGGTTATGGGCTGCTGCTCGGCGCCCTCGGGGTTGGCGCCATCGCGGGAGCTGTCGTCCTGCCCCGAATCCGCTCGAGCCTTTCCATCAACGCGCTGCTCGCCGCGAGCGGGATCGTTTATGCGCTGGTGCTCGGAGTGCTGGTTCTCATCGACAACGCGGTGGTGATCCTCCTGGTGCTGCTGCCCGCCGGCGTGGCCTGGATGGCTTTCCTCTCCACCATCAATGCCGAGCTCCAGCTGTTTCTGCCCGTCTGGGTCCGGGCTCGCGGCCTGTCCGTTTACCAGATGGTCCTGTTTGGCGCTCAGGGATTTGGGGCGCTCTTCTGGGGCGTCGTCGCGGCACCGGCCGGCCTCGTGACCACCTTCCTCATCGCGGCCGCCGTGATGCTGGCCGGGGTTGCGACCATGAGGATCTGGCCGATCATCGACACCCGCGGGATGGATCGCAGCACGGTCCAGTACTGGCCCGAGCCGAACCTGGTGCTGAACCTTGCGCCTGATGACGGGCCGGTGGTGGTCAAGAACGTCTACACGATCGCGCCCGAGAAGGAGGCGCCTTTTCTCAAGGCGATGTCGCGTGTGAGGTTGTCGCGCCTGCGCACCGGCGCCACGCAGTGGGGGCTGTTTCGGGACGGCGAAACTCCTCGCCAATTCCTCGAGCTTTACGTCGTGGCATCGTGGGAAGAACACCTTAGACAGCACACCGACCGGCTCACGGGCTTCGATCAACAGGCCGAAGAGGCGGCCGAGGCGTTTTCCGAACGGCCCACCGACACCTCGCACTTGATCGCGGTGGAGATGCCTGAGGACGAGCTGTGAGACCGTGCCATCAGAGGCCCCTTCGCGCAAGCGGCGTTAAGGATCGGCCTTAGTGATTGCACCCCACGCCCCTCTTCCCCAGGGGGACAGGACCGTGGCAAACTTTCGAAGGACTTTGCAAGCACCAGCACACGAGGAGATGACCGAATGTTCATGAGCATCAGGCGGTACCGGATCGGCGAGGGTCAGCGCGACGAAGTGATCCAGATGGTCGACGAAGGCTGGACCGACCAGCTGCGCAAGGAGCCCGGATTCCTCAGCTACCACCTGGTGCCAGTCGAGTCCAACGAGCTCATCTCGATGACCGCGTGCATCGATGAGGACACCCTGGAGCGTGTCGTGCAGAAGAGCGGCGAGTGGGTGGGTACCCACCTGACTGCGCTGGACGTGAAGCTTCTGCACTCGAGCCAGGGCAAGGTCGTCTCTCACCTGGGCGAGTGAAGGCGAGACCCTGATCTTCAGCCGGCGTGGTCAGGCCGGGGTGCCGGCCGCCCTCAGATAGGCAAGTACCGCGGCAACCCTGCGGCTCAGGAGCCGCTCCTCTGAGAGGCCGAGCTTGGAGAAGATCGTGTTCACGTACTTCTCCACCGACGACTCGGAGAGATGGAGGCCGCTTGCGATCGACGCGTTCGATTTGCCCTCGGCCATCTCGCGAAGGACCTCGACCTCGCGCTCGCTGAGCAGCCGCAGCGGCGACTGCGCCTGACGGGAGCGATAGTCGACCAGGCGTTCGACGACACCCGAATCCACGACCGAACGTCCCGCGGCCACCTCGCGCAACGCGTGAAGCAATTCGTCGAGCTCGCCCACGCGTGTTTTCAAGAGGTACGCGAGGCCTTCGGTCCCATCCTTCAGCAGCTGCACCGCGTACGCGGCGTCTGAATGCTGCGATAGCACGACCACGCCGACGCGGGGGTGCTTCTGCCGAATCGCGTGCGCGGCATCGATGCCTTCGACGCGGTGACCGGGAGGCATACGAATGTCCGTCAACACGGCGTCAGGACGCAGATCGTCGACCGCCTGAAGGAGCTCCTCTGCATTGCTGACAGACGCCAGCACGTCGACCTCGCCTGAATCCTCGAGCAAGCGCCTCGTCCCCTCCCGCACGAGGTAGTTGTCCTCCGCAATGACGACGCGCAGCCGCTCAGGCACTGCCAACCTCGCTCACAGGCAGGAACGCGCGCAGCTCGGTGCCGCGACCCGGCTCGCTGAAGACCTCGACGCGTCCCCCAAGCGCTGCGATCCGGTCCTCAAGTCCGCGAAGGCCCGACTTTGTGATCTCTGCCGGATCAAAGCCTCGGCCGTCGTCCTTTACCTGCACCACCAGCTGGCCAGGCTCGGTGTGAAATCGGACCAGGACTCGCGAGGCGGACGCGTATTTCAAAATGTTCGCCAGGCCCTCCGAGACAAAAAAGTAGGCTGCTCCCTCCAGCTCGAGCGGAAAGCGTGCGCCACCCCCCAGCCCGTTGGCGTGCACCTCGACGGGCACCGGCATCCTGGTCGCGCGCTCCTCCACGGCTTCAACGAGACCGCGGTCAGTGAGGATTGCCGGATGAATGCCGCGAGCCAGCTCTTGCAGCCCCTCCAGCGCACGCTGAGCGTCGACCTGTGCTTCGCGAAGCGTTGTTTCGGCCAGGTCGCGGTCGCGGCGGAGCTGGTTGCGGGCCAGCCCCAAGCGTGCCAGCAACCCCACCAGCTCCTGCTGCAAGCCATCATGGAGATCGCGCTCGAGCCGGCGCCGCTCAAGGTCCTCGGCCTGCACCAGGCGGGCGCGCGAGGCGGCCAGCTCTTCGACGTTCTTCGATAGCTCGGCCGCGAGCTGCGAGTTGCGAATCGCCAGCGCAGCCTGCCGCCCAAGTGTGCTGAGCAGGTCCTGGTCGGCGCTGTTGTAGCGTCCCTGGACCTTGGGCCCGCACTCGATGACACCGACCACTCTTTCGCCATTGACCAGAGGAGCTGAAAGCTCGGGGCGGCCGGCGATTGGGGCGATGCCGGCGCTCGCGATTGGGGTGCGCTCGGGCCGGTCGAGCATGACGCGCACCCATGTCGCCCCCAGTCCAGCCAGCACCGCATCGGCCACGCTGCTCGCCACGTCCTGGGCCGCAACCGTGGACTCGAGTCGTAAACCGAGCCGGCTGATCAGCTCATAGCCTGTCAGCCGCCTTCCGAACACCACGCGGTCCGCGATTCGCTCCAGGCGCCGGCGTGCCGGCTGAAAGAGAAGGGCCGCAAGTATCGCGAGCAACACGGCGAGAGCCAGCGGCACTCGCTGCCCCACCGCCACCCCGAACGCCGCAGCCACCACCACGTAGGTGGCGGCGATGATTGCCCACAGGGCGCCGTACACGACGGAGCGGCGAATCACGTCTTCGATGTCAATGGCACGATGCATGACGATTCCGAGCGCGAGCCCGGCCGGTAGGAGTGCCATCGTGGCTATGTACTGAACTGCCGCCACCCAGAAGGGAATGGCGGGCGGCCCTGGCGAGAACGCGAGCACGAGCACGCTCAGGGCGGCGACCGACAACGCATAGAGCGGCCACTTGATCTGCCGGCGCTGTTCGGGTCCAAATCGTCGATAGCGCAACAACAGCAGCGCCAAAGCCGGAACGATGACCAGGAGGTTGGCGTCGATCACGTCGCCCGGCGCCGCGCCTACCAGGTCAAACCCGCGAATGTAGAGCGGACTTGCCGCATCAAGCGGCACCCATCCGAACTGGCTCGTCCCGACGCGTGGCGATCCCAGGAAATCCAGAAGTGCAAGTGGCGCAAGCGCCAACGGCACCACGCGAACGATCCAGTATTCGTATGCCCGCTGGTACTTCCCATCCGGAAACATTGCGAAGACCGCGACGCCGGCGGCGGTCACCGCCCAGCCGGCTCCATCAACGACCACAACACTGGCCCACTCATGGGCCAGCTCGGGACGGGCCATCGACGCGAGCGAGATGGCGTTGCCGATGCATTTGCCTGTTGCCAGCAGAGACGTCATCAGCAGGAGGAGCCAGGCAGCACGATTCGCGGGCCGCGCCATGTAAGCCAGCGCGCCGGCGAGGTACCAGGTAAGGCCGGTGCCGACATCGACAGCCGTTCCGGAGAGCTGATTGCCCAGCAGGCCAAGGACACCGGTGGCCACCAGCGCGAACGCGCCCGGCAGGAGCCACCAAGCGTTCGCGGACCGAGTGGTCACCGCTACATCTTCGCCCCAGAACGACGCGAAGTCGCTGAGGCGGGCCTGAAAACTCCTGGAGGATTTCCGCAGTCGCGGCCGGACCCGGTTCTGAAGTCCGCCGGGTAGGGATTCGATTGGGCCGGATCTAGGTTGGCGGGGACGGGCTCTCCCGAGCTCGAAAAACAGGAGGCCACCAATGCTCAAGATCTGGGACGCGACCAACTTCAGGCGGACGCTGGGAGGCTTGTGCCTCATTGCCGCGCCGATCCTTTTCGCCGTGGCAGAGATCACCTACCCGGCCAGTGACGGCAATGGTGCCGCGCAATTGGACGTCGCGTTGCGCAACCACGACGTCATGCTCGCCGATATCTTCTTCGGGATCGCATCAGCCATCCTTTTCATTCCGGCCGTGTACGCGCTGCTGCACGTCACGCGGAGGCGGGGTGTCGTGCTTGGACACATTGCGGCAATCCTGACCGTCGCCGGCGTCTGCCTGGCGCACCTCGCCCTGGGCGGCCTTCAGCTCATGCTGTGGGCAATGGCGGGCGACCCCGCCGACCGCCAGGTCCTGGCCTCCTTCATTGACAAGACGCAGCAGAACGCTGCCGGCCTCCCGCTGGTGATGGGGCACGAGCTGTTCGCTTTCGGCATCATCGTCTTCGGCATCGCTGTCTGGCGCTCGGGCTTCGCCTACCGGTGGGCCGGTCCTGCGATCACCGTTGGGGTGGTCATCGACATCGTGGGCGGTACCGCCGGCCTTCCAGACCCGTACGTCAGCATCATCAGTGACGCGATCTTCGTCACCGGCCTTGCCGCGGTTGGGCTCAAGGTCCTGCTGACTCCCGATGTCGAGTGGGATACAGCACCGACCGCCGTGCGTTCGGGGCAACCGCTCGGCGTCCCCGTCGGACAGCCTTCCTGATGCGATTAGGCCCGGGCTTTATCGCCCGGGCCTTCCCACACTCGCGTGCAAGCGCAGCCGCACCGATTCCGCCAACCGCACAACAAGATAGGTGGCGAAAGCCAGGCTCGTAATGAAGAAGCTCACCGGGTGCGGCGAGAAGAACGCGATCGCCAGGCCGAGCCACGTGAAGGCCAGCGCCAGCAGGATCCCGATTCCGATCGCGATCGGGGGCCGGCTCGAGAACCTCACCGCGATCGCCGCCGGCGTGACGATGAGCGCGAAGATCAGCAGCACGCCGACCACCTGCACCGCCTCGCTCACGGCCACGGCCAGGATCGCCATGAAAGCGATCGAAAGCGCCGTCACCGGTACGCCCTTGGCCCCGGCCAGGTCCTCGTCCACGGATGCGAAAAGGAGCGGGCGGTAGACTGCGACCAGGGCGGCCATCGTGAGCACGCCGGCGACCAGGGTGGCGATCACGTCCGACGTGCTGATCCCCAGGATCTGACCGAAGAGCAGCGCGTACGCCTCGGTGGCATAGCCGCGATAGAGCGAGATGAACAGCACGCCCAGGCCGAGCGCCCACGCCAGGACGATGCCGATGGTGACGTCCCGTCCCCGCAGACGGTTACCGAGTGCTCCAATGGCAACCCCCGCGCCGAGCGTGAAGACTAGCAGGCCGACGATCGGACTCAGTGCCAGCACGACAGCTCCGGTCGCGCCGGCGAACCCGATGTGCGAGAGCGCATGTGCTGCAAAAGCCGATCCGCGTAGCACGACGAAGTAACCGATCGCGCCGGCGACGATGGCGACCACGGTACCCGCCTCGAACGCGTGGACCATGAACTCGTAGTGGAAGAGGAGGGCCAGGTCATCGAAGGGATTCCAGCTTGGGTCTGTGGCCGTCATCCCGATCAGCTCATGCATGAGGGTGACTGACCTCTTCCTCGAGTCCGACCACGAAGATTCGTCCAAGCCGGTCACGCAAGACTTCGACCGGCGCGGAGTAGATCGCCGAAAGCGATTCCGACGTGATGATGTCGGCGGGCTTGCCCATGGCGAGCCTGCCCTGCGCGATGTAAAGCACATGGTCGATGTGCGGCAGCAAAGGGTTCACGTCATGTGCGATGAGCAGGACTGTCAGATGCCGCTCGCGGGCGACCCCGCGGATGAGCTGGACGATCGCACCCTGGTTGCGAACGTCGAGATGCGACAGGGGCTCGTCCATCAACAGCAGGCTCGGCTGACCGATGAGCGCCTGCGCGAGCAGTAGCCTTTGCTGCTCTCCGCCGGACAGCCGGCCAAGCTGGCGGTCCGCATAACCCCGAGCTCCGACGGCCGCGATCGCTGTCTCGGTGGCGACTGCGACCTGCGAGCGGCCGGTCAACCTCACGCCCCAACGGTGCCCGTCGACGCCGAGCCCAACGAAGTCGCGGCCCCTGATCGAAAGCTCGGGATCGAAGGTCGAACCCTGCGGTACGTAGCCGATCTTGGGGTTGCCGCGGCTGGGCGATTCGCCGAGCACCTCCAGGCTCCCGGCAAGCGGGCGCAGCAATCCGAGGATCAGCCTGATGAGGGTCGATTTGCCCGCGCCGTTCGGACCGAGAATGGCCGTGAAGGACCCGGAAGGGATCGAGAAATTGGCCTCCGACCAGATGGCTTTCGATCCATACCCGGCGGCCAGACCGTGGGCGACGATCGCTGACGCCGGATCGCTCAACGCTCAGGCCGCCGCCGCAAGCGCCGCTTCAAGCGCTGTCAGCTGCGCCACCTGCCAGGCCTGGAACGTCCCCCCGACCGGCTGGAGAGTTTCGGTGACACCCACCAACGGAATGCCCTGCTGCTGCGCCAGCTGTTTCAGGCTCGCGGTCAGGGCGCTCGACGCCTGGATGTTGTACACGAGCACCTTGATCTTCTTCCCGGCGACCTGGTCGTGGAAGGTCGCGACCGCGGCAGCCGGCGGGTCGGTGCCCTCGGCCACAGCATCCATGAACTCAGGAGGTGAGATGAGGTCGAGGCCAAGCGCGCCGGCCATGTAGACAAAGATGCTTTCGGTCGATCCGATCGGGACGCCCGCGTACTTCGTCTTGATCTGTAGAACCAGGTCCGTGTAAGGCTTGAGCGCGATCGTCAAGGCATTGCGCTGTTGATCGAACTCTGCCGAGTCGCGCGAGTCGATCGCCTTGAACTCCGCCGTGATCCTGTCGGCGATGGCCGTCACGTAGGCGGGGTTGTACCAGAAGTGCGGGTTGTCGCCGGGCTTGCGACCCAACAGCTGAGCGATGTTCAGCACCTTGCGGTGGCTGCTCGAGTTGGCGTCGAGCAGCTTCTGGCCCCAGTCGTCATAACCCGCGCCATTCAGGATGACCAGGTCCGCCTCGGCAAAGGCTCGAGCGTCCGTTGTGCTGCTCTCGTACTCGTGCGGGTCAGCGTTGGGGTCGGTGACGACGCTGTGAACGGAGACCCTGGAGCCTCCCAGCTGGGAGGCGATGCTGCCCCAGAAGTTCTCGCCGGCCACGACGTTGATGACGCCTTGGCTGGGCGCCGGGCCGCCTGACGAGCACGCGCTCACGACAATCGCAACCGCCAGAACCAGAAGCCACGAAAATGCTCTACCCCGCATTGCGCAAGAGTATTGCACAACCTCATTGCGCATTGTCGTTGCGCTTGTTAGAGTTGAACCCATGGCGCCGCCAAGCCCGGTACGAAACCAGGTCAAGCTCCTGTTTTCGACGCCCGGCCGCCACGTCTGGTCGATCGAAGAGCTCCAGCAGGCTGTCAGCGCCTCCCTCGGGGGCGCCGATTACTCGAGCGTGTTCAGGGCGGTGGCGGGTATGGCGCGGGATGGCATGGTCGACAGGGTTGACCTCGGCGACGGCAAGGCGCACTTCGAGCTTCGCGAGGAGCACCACGAGCACATCAAGTGCGATGCGTGCGGCCGCGTCGTCGGCGTGGCGGGTTGCATCCTGGA
>DATARC010000038.1:0-1937 GCA_036264335.1 Candidatus Dormiibacterota bacterium | reverse complement strand
CGGACTCGCCCAGCGAGCGAGGCTTCGCCCACGAGATGCTCGAGCTGGGCTTCGACTCTCCCCACCTCATCTCGGCTCAGCACGGCATCGGCGTCGGCGATTTCCTCGACCGGGTGCTCGAGATGCTGCCTCCCGCCGAGGCGGCGGCGTCCGGCGACTCCAAGGCCGACCGGCTGGCGATCATGGGGAGACCCAACGTCGGCAAGTCCTCGCTGCTGAATGCGCTGCTCGGGGACGAGCGCGCGCTGGTGAGCCCAGTGCCGGGAACGACGCGCGATCCGGTCGACACGGAGCTCATCTTCGACAACATCCCGGTGGTGCTCGTGGACACAGCGGGGATCAGGCGCAAGTCAGCGGCGCGAGACCGCCTCGAGCGCTACAGCCTGATGCGCGGGATCAACGCGATGGAGCGCGCCGACGTGGTTCTGCTTGTGATCGATGCGTCGACCGGTGTGCTCGCGCAGGACCAGCACGTCGCGGGCTACGCGCTGGAGGCGGGGAAGGGGTTGGTGATCGTGGTCAACAAGATCGACCTCGTCGAGCCGGCCCTGCGGCGCTCGCAGTACTGGCGGGAGGAGCTGCTCAAGGACTTCAAGTTCGCGCCGTTTGCGCCGGTGGTCGCGGTGTCCGCAAAGACGCGCGAGGGCATCAAGGCGTTGATGCCCACCGCCCTCGACGTGGTGGGGCAGCGGCGCATCAAGATTCCGCCCAACGAGCTCAACCGGCTGCTGCGCGATGCGCTCGACGAGCATCCGCCGCCGAGCTACAAGGGCAAGCGGCTGAAGGTCGGGTATGCCACCCAGGCGGGGACGGAGGCGCCGACGATCGTGCTGTTCGTCAACGACGTGGGTCTGCTGCATTTTTCGTACCGGCGGTACCTGGAGA
The DNA here is from genome assembly GCA_036264335.1 of Candidatus Dormiibacterota bacterium. GTDB lineage: Bacteria > Chloroflexota > Dormibacteria > Dormibacterales > Dormibacteraceae > Palsa-872. The sequence continues at coordinate 1,052 of DATARC010000038.1, read as the reverse complement.
AGAAGATCCGCGACCGGTTCGGCCTGATGGGCAACCCGATCCGGCTCGTGCTGCGGGCCGATGCGGGGAAGCGTGGCGGCGGCGGGCCGAAGGCCGGAGGCGAGAAGGCAAGCCGCCCTGGTCCTCCGCGGGCGGCCAAAGCTGCCGCCACCAAACGGCCGGCGGCCGCTGCCCGGGTGAAGAAGAGAGCCTGACCCGCCGGGGCGGTGTTTACATTTCGATCATCATCTGGCCACAACCAGGGTGATCGAATGGTGATCTCGTGATCGGATGCCGCGCCAGATGACCGTCAAGGTTCTTGTCGTCGACGACGAGGACCACATAGTCGAGCTCGCCCGCATCTACCTGACGCGGGAGGGCTACGAGGTGGATGGGGTGGGTGACGGGTCGCAGGCGCTCGCCCGTTTCGGCCAGATCAAGCCCGACCTCGTCGTGCTCGACATCATGCTGCCCGGCGCCGACGGCCTCGAGATCTGCAAGGAGATCCGCAAGCAGAGCCAGGTCCCGATCATCATGCTGACCGCGCGAGACGAGGTCACCGACAAGGTCGTCGGCCTCGAGGTCGGCGCCGACGACTACCTCACCAAGCCCTTCCACCCGCAGGAGCTCGTGGCTCGTGCGAAGGCGCTCCTGAGACGTGCTCATCAGGAGCCGGACGCGCCGAAGCTGATCCGCGCCGGCAAGCTGGAGGTGGACCTCGAGCGCCATGAGGTGCGGCACGAGAAGGCCAAGGTGCAGCTGCGGCCGAAGGAATTCGACCTGCTGACGCTGCTCGCGCGGAACCCCGGCCGCGTATTCCAGCGCAGCGAGCTGCTCGACCTGGTGTGGGGCTACGACTTCCCTGGTTACACGCGCACAGTCGACGTGCACGTCCAGCAGCTGCGCGAGAAGCTTGCGGCGGCGGGCATCACGGCGCCGAGCATCGAGACCGTGTGGGGCGTGGGGTACCGGCTGGAGCTGGCCGCGAGCTGAGCCTCCGACTCCGCGTCCTGGCCGCCGCCGCCGGCATCGTCGCCGTCAGCCTGCTGCTGAGCGGAGCTCTGACCTGGGTC
>DATARC010000208.1:0-1887 GCA_036264335.1 Candidatus Dormiibacterota bacterium | reverse complement strand
GCCTTTCAGCACGAGCTCGACCACCTCGACGGCGTCCTTTTCATCGACCGGCTGACCAGCCTCGACACGCTGCGACGAGTCGAGGACCTCGTGGCCGAGGAGAAGGAGGCAGCTGTCGCCGCAGCTGCGGGCTAGGCGCTTTCCTGAAGATCGTCTTCGCCGGTACGGCCGAGTTCGCCGTGCCGTCGCTTGAATCGCTGCACAAGGCCGGTCACGAGATCCAGCTCGTGATCACTCAGCCGACGCGGCCGGGACATCGTATGAAGCCTGCACCGCCCCCTGTCAAGTTGGCCGCGGACGCTCTCAACCTCGAGGTGATTCAGCCGGCTCGCATCAAGGCGCCCGAGGTGGCGGAGCAGATGCGCGGGCTGGCGCCCGATCTGCTCGTGGTGGTCGCTTACGGGCAGCTTATCCCTGAGTCTGTGCTGTCGATTCCGAGGCTCGGGGCAGTCAACGTGCACGCGTCGCTGCTGCCGCGGCACCGCGGAGCGGCGCCTGTCGCCAATGCCATCCTGTCCGGCGACCGCGAGACGGGAGTCACGATCATGCGCATGGACGCGGAGCTGGACCATGGACCAATCATTTCTTCGCGTAAGACGGCCATCGGAGACACCGAGGATGCGGCAATGCTGACGAAGCGCCTCGCGGTCATGGGTGCTCAGCTGCTGGTGGAGACGCTGAAGAGTATCGAGCGCATTGCGCCGATGGAACAGGAGCATGCGCAGGCCACCTTCACGCCGCGGCTCCGTCGCGAGGATGGCGAGCTTGATTGGGGCGTTGGACCGGCGGAGATCGATCGCCGTGTCCGCGGCCTGCAGCCCTGGCCTGGAGTGACCCTGCCGACCTCGAAGGGTCGGGTCAAAGTCTTGAGCGGGCATATCGACGGCGACCGGTATGTTCTCGACGTCGTGCAGCTGCCAGGCAAGAAACCGGCCCTCGCCAAGCAGGTATTGCCGGATGAGCCGGGCGAGCGCAGGGCGCCATGACTGACAAGAAGGACGAGAAGGAGCGCGACGTTGCCGTCAACCGTCGCGCTTACCACGACTACTTCATCGACGACAAGCTCGAGGCCGGGATCATGCTCACGGGCACCGAGGTCAAATCGGTGCGCAACGGCCGGACCAACCTGAGAGATGGATTCGTTAGGATCGATGGCAACGAAGCCTGGCTGGAGAACGTCCACATCTCGCCTTATGCCCAGGCCAATGTCATGAACCACGAACCGATGCGGCCGCGCAAGCTGCTGCTGCACCGCAAAGAGATATCGAGCCTGGTCGGGAAGGTAAGGCAGAAGGGGTACACGCTCATACCGCTGCGCGTGTACTTCTCGCGCAACCACGCCAAGGTCGAGGTGGGGCTGGCGCGCGGCAAGAAGCAATACGACAAGCGCGAAGCGATCGCGGAGCGGGACGCAAAGCGAGACATCGCCCGGGCGATGAGGACGAGAGGCTAGGCCGCCAGGTTGATGCCGATCGCTCGCAGTCGCTTGTTGAGCGAGTCCATCGCGAACGTCAGGATCTCGCTCTCGGTGTGGCCGAACTCGGTGATGTAGGCGGGGTCGGGCGGGTCCAGCGTGCCTGCGACGAGCGGCAGGCATTCGACGAGTGTTCTCTGGATCAGCGGAGCGAATCGCTCAGGGTTCTCGCGCACGGCTTCCTGCAGGACCTTGATGCCGAAGCTCACGTGGCGCGACTCATCACGCGCGACGGCGGTGAAGCCTCGGTAGAAGCCACGATCAGTGGTGCCCAGGTCGCGCATCGACTCGAGCTCGAAACGCTGGCCGGTCAGTGCGATCGTGGCCTCCACGATGATGTGGTAGATCGTGACCCCTTCGACGAAGGCGTCGAAGTCCTTCGGGTCGGTTGCCATGCGTTGTGCCGTCGAGGG
>DATARC010000190.1:0-13955 GCA_036264335.1 Candidatus Dormiibacterota bacterium | reverse complement strand
GAGCCCGACCTGTTCGCCTACATGGAGCACAAGGCTGCCGGTGGTGACGCATCGAAGGTCAGCGCATCGGTGACCAGCTCCGGCTACGCCGGCGTGCGTGGTTTGCCCAACACCTTCCAGGGTTTCGCGTGGGCGCTGCTGTCGCTGCGCGACACGATCGCGCCGAACGTGCTTCTCGCCACGCACGCGTCGACGTGGGCGAGTGGAGTCGACATCGGCTTGAACACCGATCCCACGTTCAACATGGCGGCCGACGCGGACAAGGTCGCCGCCTTCCTCGCCTCTGCTGGAGTCTCCAGCAACCCGTACGCCGGCACGTTTGACCTCGTCTTCAACGACGTGTCGGACAACGATGCCGGCATCAACCGGCACTGGTGGGATCGCACCGACTCGACGTTGCCCAACTTTCAGCAGTGGCTGACCTGGATGACCGAGCTCCACGCAAGGACGATGCGCCCGCTGGTGGTCTGGCAGGTGCCCGTCGGCAACCAGTACTTCGACACCATGAACCAGAGCCCGGGCCACACGCAGGACAACCGGGCGGAGTACTTCTTGAGCCACGTCTCGGCCCTGCGCGCGGCGGGGATCATCGCCGTCCTGTTCGGCAGCGGTGGCAACGGCGGGTCGACTTACACGGACGCCACCGGCGATGGGGTGACCAACCCGGCGCCGGTCTCGACGTTCCAGTGCAACCTCTGCAACAGCCACTTGTCGACGTCGTCCGACGACGATGGCGGCTACCTGAGAACGTTCGTCGGGAGCTACTACTCGGGCACGCCCGCGACAGTACCCGACGCGCCGGCGAACGTGGCCGCCATCGCGGGCGAGGCGTCTGCCTTGGTGACGTGGAAGGCTCCCGTTTCGGATGGCGGGAGCGCGATCACCTCTTACACGCTGACCTCCTCGCCGGCGACCGCCCCGCTCACCGCCGCCGCCGGCTCGAGGAGCGCGACCTTCACAGGCCTGACCGACGGCACGAGCTACACCGTCACGATTACCGCCAACAACGGCGTCGGGCCGAGCGCGCCGTCTGCCGCGTCGAACGCGGTGATCCCAGGGCGCGGCGCGTATGTGCCGCTGGTGCCGGCTCGCATCATGGACACCCGCACAGGTGCCGGTGGCGTGCCCAAAGCATCGATCGGCCCGGGGCAGACCCTCAGCGTCAAGATCACGGGCCAGGGCCTGGTGCCGGCTTCTGGAGTGAGCGCGGTGGTCCTCAACGTGACCGCGACCAACGCCACGGCGTCGAGCTTTCTCACGGTCTGGCCTGCCGGCGTGCCTCGGCCGCTCGCCTCCAACCTGAACTGGGTGCGGGGGCAGACCGTGCCGAACCTGGTCGAGGTCGCCCTCGGGTCGAACGGTTACGTCTCCCTCTACAACGGGGCAGGGTCGGTGGACGTCGTCTTCGACGTGGCCGGCTATGTCGCCGCACCGACCGCGCTGCCGCCGATGGCCGGCCTGTACAACCCGATAGTGCCGCACCGCGTGCTCGACTCCCGCAACGCGACGGGAACGCCGAAGGCGCAGCTCTGCGCAGGCCAGACGATCAACGTGCAAATCACGGGCACGCTGAATGTGCCGAGCACCGGGGTTTCCGCCGTGGTGCTCAATGTGACGGCAACCAACACCGTGGTGGCGCCCAGCTTCGTCACCGTCTTTCCGACAGGCTCGACGCGGCCCGTTGCGTCCAACCTGAACTTCATTCCCGGCCAGACCGCTGCCAACCGCGTGATCGTCAAAGTGGGGACGGGGGGCGAGGTGAGCTTTTACGACGCGGCGGGGCACACCGATGTCGTGGCCGATGTCGCCGGCTGGTTCACCGACAACACCTCGGCGGCCGGCGGCGCCAGGTTCTTGGGCGTGACGCCGGCGCGGATCCTCGACACCCGCTCGACCTCCAGCATCGGGCCGGGCGCCACGCGAGTGTTGATGGTGGCGGGCAACGGTGGGGTGCCGGCGATGGGCGACGCGGTGCCGCCGACCGCCGTGGTCCTGAACGTGACCGTGACCGGTCCGAGCGCGAGCAGCTTCCTGACAGTCTGGCCGGATGGCTCGACGCGGCCACTCGCCTCGGACTTGAATTACCGGCCGGGCTTGACGGTGCCGGGTCTCGTCGTGGTCAGGGTTGGCCCAACCGGTGCGATCGACCTGTACAACGCAGCCGGTTCGGCGGACGTCATCGTCGACGTCGTCGGGTGGTACGGCTAGCTCTCACTCGCGACTCGGGACCACTCCGGTTGTTCGCGGCCATCGGGAACGGCTAACGTGCCATGTGTTCCGATTGCCGGCCGATTTCTTGAGGGGCTATTGATGAGCACGACCGTTGGCACGCCGGCCATCGACCATCTCGGTTGGGCGGTCCGCTCGATCGACTCATCACGTTCCCACTTCGAATCCAGCCTCGGGCTCGAGCAGCAGAGCGACGAACGTTTTCCCGATGTCCGCGTCGCCTTTTTCGGTCAGGGTCCCACCCGCGTCGAGCTGCTGGAACCACTGACCCCCGAATCGGATGTGGCTCGCTTCATCGCCCGAAGGGGTGAGGGGCTGCATCACCTCGGCCTGCGGGTTGACGATGTTGCGGCCGCGCTGGCCGGCGCCTCCCATCACGGCTTCCGCCTTATCGATGTGGCGCCGAGACCGGGGGCGCGCGGCACCCTGATCGGCGTGGTCGATCCGAAGCGCGAAGACGGAGTCCTCATCCAGTACGTCCAGGGTCCCCCCGCGCCGTGAGCCTCGACGGCAGGACTGCGCTTGTCACCGGCGGCACCCGCGGGATCGGCCTGGCGATCGTGCGCGCCCTGCGGCGCGATGGGGCTCGAGTGATTGCGATCAGCAGCTCCCGACGGAACATCGAGGCGTTTCGCGAGGAGTTCGGCGATGACGCGCTCGCCAGCGCGGAGCTGGCGGACGTCCGGGATCGGGACGAGCTGAAAGCGGTGCGCGATCGGATGGACGGCCTCGACATCCTGGTCCCGAACGCAGGCGTCAACACTCGTGTCAAAGCCCTGGATCTCGAGGATGCGGCGCTGCGCGACATGTTGCAGACGAACCTGTACGGCGTGTTCGTGACCTGCCAGGTTTTTGGGCCTCTGCTGTTCGCCCGCCCAGGTGGAAGGGTCGTGGTGACCAGCTCGTTTGCCGCCATCCACGGCCTGGATGTGCGCGCCGCCTACACCGCCACCAAAGCCGGGCTGTCCGGCCTGGTGCGCAGCCTCGCCATCGAGTGGGGTCCAAGGGGCGTCACAGTCAACGCGGTCGGTCCTGGGATCATCGAGACCCCTCTCACCAGGGCGTACATGGACCAGCATCCGGAGCGGGTCGCGGCGACGATTGAGAGCACGCCGCTGCGCCGGATCGGCACGCCAGAGGACGTGGCTGACGTTGTCGCCTTCCTGGCATCCGATGGAGCGCGCTTCATCACCGGCCAGACGGTTTACGTGGACGGCGGCATCAGCGCGGGGAGCGCATGGTGGTAAGAGGAGGGGTTCGCAAGCAATGAGCGGCAGCACCATCGATGACATAGCGGTCGGGTTGCGCACCACCATCTCGAAAACGGTCAGCGAGTCCGACGTCTACCTGTTCGCCGGAATCACCGGCGACCTCGACCCTAACCACGTCGACGAGGAGTATTGCCGCAAGACCAGCCTCGGTCACCGCGTAGCCCATGGCGCGCTGATCGTCGGCTACACGTCAGCCGCATCAACCCGCATCCTCGAGGACTTCGACCGCCCGATGGTGTCGGCGGGCTACGACCGCATCCGGTTCCTGAAACCGGTCTACTTCGGCGACACGTTGACGATCGACTACGTGATAGAGGGCGTCGAGCGAGAGCGTGAACGCACGGTCGCGAAGATCGAGGTCAAGAATCAGCGCGACGAGCTCGTCATGGTGGCCACGCACATCATGCAGCTGGTGACGTGAGCGACCAGCAAGGCCTGCGCCTGCTGGAGGGCGTGCGGATCATCGCGTTCACGCAGTTCCTGCTCGGGCCCGCCGCGTGCCAGTACCTGGCGGACATGGGCGCCGATGTCATCAAGGTCGAGCCGCCCGGACGGGGAGCCTGGGAGCGCGGCTGGTCGGGCGCCGACACTTTCATCGGCGGGGTCAGCGCATTTTTCATGCTGGCGAATCGCAACGTCCGGAGTGTCACCCTCAACCTGAAGAGCGCCCGTGGAGTGGATGTCGCCAGGCGGCTGATTGGGACCGCGGACGTGATGGTCGAGAACTTCAGGCCGGGAGTCATGGACCGGCTGGCTCTGGGCTACGAGGATGCGCGCAAGCTGAACCCGAAGATCATCTATGCGGCCGGGTCTGGATATGGCAGCGAAGGGCCGTACAGCCACCTGCCCGGCCAGGACCTTCTGATCCAGGCCATCTCGGGGCTCGCCGCCAACACAGGCAGCGAGGAGCAGGGCCCGACGATCTCGGCCGCCGCGGTTGTCGATCAGCACAGCGCGAGCCTGCTGGCGATGGGCATCCTGGCCGCGCTGATCCACCGCGGCCGGACCGGCGAAGGCCAGCGGGTCGACCTCGTCATGGTGCAGGCCGCCCTCGACCTGCAATCCGAGCCGGTCGTGTATCACTTGAACGGCGCGAAGCTCCGACGCCCGAAGGCTTCATCTGCCGACACTTTCCACGCCGTGCCGTATGGCGTGTACGCCACCGCGGATGGGCACGTTGCGGTTTCGATCACGCCGGTCAAGACGCTCAGTGCAGCTCTCGGGAGCCCAATCGAGCTGGCGCCGTTTGAGAAGCCCGAGCTGGCATACGGCCGGCGCGACGAGATCCGTACCTTGATCGATCCCTACTTTCGCACGCGGAAGACCGCGGAATGGGTGGAGCTTCTTCGCGCCCACGACATCTGGTGCGCGCCAGTCAACGACCTGGCCGCAACGTTCGACGATGTCGCGGTGAAGCACCTCGCGCCTGTGCTCGAGTTCGACCACCCTCTCGCGGGGCGCGTTCGCGTGCTGAAGCATCCGGTGCGGTACAGCTCGGGCGAAGCGACTCTGCGGAGGCCGCCGCCGGAGCTTGGCGAGCATACGGACGAAGTGCTGCGCGAGCTCGGGTTTCGCGCCGAAGACATCGGCGCCATGAAGCGGGATCACGACATCTAGCCGAGCCTGCGGCTGGACGGGAGCAGGGGCCGGGCATCGAGCCCGAACCCCTGCGTTCAGAAGTCGATCAGCTGGCGCTTACGGCGCCAATCCAGGTCCCCCAGTTGCGTCCGTTCTGGGGCGGCCCGAGGTTGAGCTGGTTGGCATACTCGCCGGCCACCCAGATGGTGCCGGAGCCGTCGAACGAGGCCGCCGAGTAGTCGCCCCAGCGGCAAACCGGAAGGTTGGCCGTCCCGCACAGCTGAGGACGGTAATTCGTGTCACCGGCTTTGAGAAGCGTGCCGGCGCCGTGGAACTGGCCGTCTTCACCGGAAACGATGAAGCGCGTTTCCGGGAAGATCGTGCTGCTCATTCGCTCGTACAGCATCACCACGTTGCCGTAGCTGTCAGGCATCAGCGCCGGGTAAGACGCTGAGGTGTCGCCAGAGAAGTTGTAGTAGCCGGTGCGCGCGGACACGTCGCTGCCCAGGCGGACGCGTGCCCACTCGATGCTGGGCACGACCTGGCTGCCGTTGCTCAGGCCGGTTTCCCAGGCTCCGTAAAGGACGCCTCCCCTGACGATCGGGGTCGCGCTGATCCGCAGGTCTGACGGGTCGATGCACTGGTTGCAGCTCGGCTGGTCAGATGGGGCGCTGAAGATGAACGGTTTGGTCGGGACGAGGGTGAACGAGAGCTTTGGCGCGCCGCCCCCGCTGTCGTGCCCGATGGGGTTGGTCATCCGCCACAGGCCCAGCCCCGAGCATGAGTCCGCAGCGCCGCCGCCGAAGAACCCGCAGAAATGGCCGGTCATCGGGTCTGGGCCGTCCATCGTGTCGGTGAACGGCTCGCCTGGGCCGCCGCTCCCGTCAAGGTTGAGCGCCGGGTTCAGCGTGTCGGCGAGCAGCGGTCCTGTCGCGGCCGTGTTGCCAGGGCCGGTGACCTTCATGTTGAAGAAGCCGTCGGCGGTGAAGCTTGCCTTGCCTCGCTCCATCTTCGATTTGTTGGCTTCGAAGATCTCGCCGTAGAAACCGCCGTTGAGCCCGGTGCTGGGACCGAACATGTTGGCGGAGAAGTAGACAGCATCGCCGTTCAGGCCGATCTGTGTGAAGTCGGCGGCAAACTGGCCGTCGAGCGACATGTTGAACTCGTAGACGTTCCACCTACCGCGCGGGTCGCTGGTCTGGCTTACGGCAATGTAGTAGACGGACTTGAACGGACAGTCGGCTGCAATGCCGAGTGCGTTCTCGACCTGCAACATCGCCGCCCAGAAACGGTTATCGATCGGGTCGTAAAGCGCGCGCGGGTCGCTCATGAAAGGCTGGCTCCGGTGCGCCGTGTCGCATGGCGTCCCATCGGTGTTGGTCACGTTGGGAACGCCAAAGAAATTTTGGGCGCTGACCGGAAAGCCCGGCTGGACGTGCCCTGAGGTGTCGAGAACCTCGAACTGCGAGTTGACGCCCTGGAGGACGAACTGAGTGGAAGCCGCGATCGCCATGTCTGGCGGGTTGCAGCCGGGGCCGAAGTACGAGCAGGTCGTGGCCGAGGACTGCTGGCCGATGAAGCTGGCCTTGGCCCTGCTTTCGCCGGACTGGTTCGTCGGGGTGGCGAGCTTCGCCGAGCCCGCGGCGGAAACGGCGTTCGTGTTGTCGCTAAGGGGGCCGGCCGAGTTGTGGACGACAGAGTTCTTACCGAACTTGTTCAGGCGGGGCAGCTGGCGGCTGTCCGTGCCCGCCGACCTGGTCGCCGTGTCTGGCCGCTGCGCCGGAGAGACCGTGTAGTGGGCAACCAGCTGGGACGCGGCAGGTGACCAGGTGGCCGTGACGCCACCGTTACCTTCGCCCGTCGAGGCCAGGCCTGCGACTGTGAATCCGGTGCTCAGCGCCCCCACCAGCGCCGCGGCGGACCCGGCGGCCATAGCGGTGACGAAACGCCTGCGTTTTGGCATACCCCACACCCTCCGTGTTCCAGAGACGAAGCCGAGAATCGGATGGATACTAAGGGCAGACCGATCAACCCGCAAGGGGTGATCTGGATCGCCCGCTACGCCTGGTCGGGGTTCGGAATCATGACGTCGCGCACCAGCGCATCGAGCTCCGCGCAAGCCCCGATGAACTGGCGGAGCGTGCGCCGAGTCGGCCCGAAGTCGTCGAATTCTTCGGCTGTCATGCCGTCCTCCGAATACGCTCGTCGGAAGTCGGCGAAGTTGGCCTGCAGCTGTTCGACGACCCTGGAGTCGACAGGGTTTTCGATGCGGGGTATCACCTCGATGCCGCTGGCGTTCAAGCGCTGCTGCCATGCGTATGGGGGAGAGATCACCGCGTCGGCGCCGATCAGCTCGCTCCAGTGCATGTGATTGCGGAATGCGGCGGACAGAAGTCTCACCCGGTATCCACGAGCGCGGTAAAGCTGGTAGGCCTTCTTGAAGACAGCCACGCCCGCCCACTCGGTGCAGCCGGGATCGACCGGCAGGCCTTCCCGCTCCAGCACGACCTTGAGCCAGTCGTCGAGCCGGCCGACCATGATGGTGCACACCGGGCCCATCGTCGAGACATCCTTGCCCTCGGCCTCGCGTCGCTTCAAGCCTCGCTCCACCGCCTCCGCCACCGCGACGGCCTGCGGGAGGCTGAATGACACGGTTGCGTTGATGCTGATGCCGCGGTAGGTGGATTCCTCGATCGCCGGGATTCCGGCGCGGGTCACGGGGATCTTCACGATGATGTTCGGAGCCAGCCGGTCGAACGCGGTCGCCTGCTCCACGATCGCCGCAGTGTCGCGGTAGTACCGCGGGTCGGTCTGGATGGAGAGGCGTCCATCGCGTCCCTTGTGTTCCTTGAAGGCCGGCTCGAGCAGCTTGGCCGCACGAATGGACAGCTCCTCGATCAGCCTCCATCCGATCTGGTCCTCGGTTGCAGCCGGCAGCTCGCGAATGAGGCTTCCGATCCGGGGCTTCCAGGTCGCCATGTCCTTCTTCAACACCGAGACCGCGATCACCGGGTTGCAGGTGGCTCCGACGGCGCCATCCTCGATCGAACGGGTCAGCTCGTCGATGGCGGCCGAATCGTTCCAGAGGCGGGTTGGCGTGGTCTGCGTCATCTGGTGCAGCGGGCTCTTGTGGGTCACCCGCTGGGTGGAGGCGCTCATCGTCCGCTCATCGTGCCACGCGCGCCCGCGCCAAGGGGCGTCAGGACGTCTCGAGGTTGCTCTGCCGGAATCAAATTGATTACGGCTCTGGGGTGCGGCAGAACAAATTCGGAACATTCACAGCCGGCGCCGCGTTTAACCTGTCGACATGCTTGAAGCAGTAATCGGAGGCGCTGTCGCCCTGTCGCTCCTTTTTGCCCTCGGTCGGGGGCGATTGTCGAACGCCGCCGATCATGAGCTTTGCTGGAGTTGCGGGCAGCGCAACCAACACAAGATGTGGTGCCCAAACCGCTAGCGGTCGTGGCGCCCGGCGGTAGCCGGCGCTGAACCGAGGCCCATGCGCGCGGCACTGATGTCGAGCCGCCCATAGCCTGCCGCGACGAGACCGCGCCAACGCTCCGCGATGGCCTCGGCCACCTGAATGACACCATTCCCTGCAGCGGCCTGGGCAAGATCGAGGTCCTTCAGGGCCCATTCCAGTGAGAAGTCGGACGAAAAATCGGCGCTCTCCATCTTGGCAAGCTTGGCCAGCGCGGTCGCAGATGCGAGAGGGCCGCCGGTGACCAGGTCCCGCAACGCCCCGCCTGCCACCCCGAGTCGGTCGGCGAGTGCGGCCACCTCGGCCGCCGCTTCGATCTCGAACGCGAGCCAGGTGTTCAGGACCAGCTTCATCCGGCTGCCGGCGCCCGCCTCACCGAGCCACACGGGACGCCCAAGCGCCTCGAACACCGGCTCGATCGCCGGCTGAGCTTCGGCCGGTCCTGACGCAAGAATGATGAGGTGGCCGTTTCGGGCGGGCTCGCGGCTGCCCGAGACCGGCGCATCGACAAACACCACGTCCGGGTAGGCACTTGCGACCTCGGATCGCAGCGCCTGCGTGGCCTCCGCGCCGATGGTTCCCATCTGTGCCCAGACCGTGCCTGGTCGCATGAAGTGGAGCGTCCGCTGGACCACCATTACCTCTTTGACCGCGTCAGAGGTGGGGAGCATGGTGACCACGACCTTCGCCCGATCCACAGCCTGGTCGGGTGCTGGGTATGCGGTCGCGCCGTGCTCTGCGATGCGCGCCGCGGGGCCGGGGGTGCGGTTCCAGACGTGGACGGCGAAACCTCGGTCGAGCAAGCGGTGTGCCATGGCCGCGCCCATGGCGCCGGCGCCGAGTATTGCGACTGTTGGGAAGGGCGAAGGGGTTGTGTTGTCGCTCATTTCTTCTTCTCCAATCACACCGACTCAGGCGACGGCCCGGAGGGCGACCTGGGGATGCGGCTAGATCAGCATCGCCTTGCGTTGCGGGCCCAACCTGTCCAGCGCATCGAAGAGCGCCTGGCGTCGCTGGTCCTTCGGGAGGGTCTTGACCTCTTTCAGAGGCACCCAGTTCATCGCGACATCCAGCTGGAACAGGCGCGTCAGCCGCCGCGCTTCAGACAGGGATACCGGCGCGCCGAGGCTCAATCGTGCGTACAGCCACGACGCGATGGTCGACAGCCCCTGGCGGTAGATCACGATCCACAGGACGACGACGATGGCGATCATCGGCGCCACTCCCGGCGATTGGTCGACGTGCAAGGCGATTGCCAGCGCCAGCAGGGCGCCGAGCAACGCCAGCTTCAGGATGAGATCCCAAAAATGTGAATAAAGGAGCATGGCGCGGCCAATATACCCCTGCCCAGCGAGCTTGATCGCTCATGGCCTGATCGATTACGTAGGAAAGGTCCCGGTGCGAAGCCAGCTCACGTACGTCGCAGCGTGGGGGTAATCCATCGCCACGAAGTCAGCCGCGACCGCCTCGATGTCGTATGGGATTCTGCGGTGCTCGATCCTGTCGCCTTCGACGACGACGTACGTCGCTCGTGGATCGCCGTCCAGGGCAAGGCTCAAGCTGCCGCTGTTGACGACGGTCAGGCCACCCAGGGGGCGGACGAATGCATGGTGGAGGTGGCCGTAAACGGCGATTGGCACGCCGAGAGGGGCATAGGTCTCGCGCATCTGGTCGTCTGGCGCATCGTGCTCGACAATCGCCCAGCAGTCGCCGGGCACGGCGTGAACCAGCGCGATGCCTTCACGCCGCAATTCCATGGGCCGGCTCGTTAGCCATTCGACTCGCTCCGGTCCCAGCATCTCCTGGGTCCGCGCCGCGACCGGCGCCAGGAATGCCGATCTCTTCTGAAGGAGCTCCGGCCCCTCGGCGAGGACCTCGTCGGTGTTGCCAAGAACACACGGCCAGCCCAGATCTCTGATGCGATCGACGACCTCGATAGGATGCGGACCCCCGAACGCGAGGTCACCGCCGTAGAGCACGATTTCGGGCCGAACTTTCCCCAGGTCCGCCAGCACCGCTTCGAGGGCAGGCAGGTTCCCGTGGATGTCAGAGACGACAGCCATCCGCATGTCTGGAACGCTACCGCAGCTATCGACGGAGGACGTGCATCTAGACTTCCGGGCCGTGCAACTCGGCATCAGGGGTCTCGAGTGGCCGCTCGATGTCCGCGTGCTGTCGCACACGGCCCAGCGGGCCGGCCAGCACGGCCACCGTCGCCGTCATACCGATCAGGCTGCCGATCACGATCGTCGCGGGCGCCCCGAACGCCCCCGCCATGAAGCCGCCGCCCACGTTGGCGATGGGTTTGACGCCCCAGAACACGGTGCGCATCGTGGCCGTCATGCGGCCCTGCAGCCGGCTCGGCGTGACCGACTGGCGCAGGCTCACCTGACTGACGTTGTAGATCGAGTCGCAGATGCCGGCGAAAAAAGTCAATCCTCCGAGAACCAGCACCGGCGAGCCGAACAGCGCCAGGGGCCAGGCCAAAAACGCGAGCCCCAACAGGACGTTGGTGAGGGCCAGCGAGTTGCCCACACCAAGCCGGCGCACGACGGTTCCCACCACCATCGCTCCCACGAGCGCGCCGGCCCCGCCGGCGCCGAATACCAGGCCCACCAGGCCGGGGCTCAGATGGACGTTGCGATACACGAAAAGAAACAGCGCCGGGTCCTGCAGGTGAAATCCAATCCCGCCGATCGTCAGCATCAGGAGCAGCGCTCGCAGGATCGGATCGTGGAGCACCAACCTCAAGCCTTCGCCGATCTCCGCCAGCACGCCCGACCGCGGCGCCATGGGATGACGTGGCGACTCCTCAGGCCGCCGGATCCAGATGATGCTGACGACCGACGCCAAGAATGAGATGGCGTCGGCAAACATGGCCTGCGCGGCGCCAAGGACCTGGATCAGCACGCCGCCAAGGCTCGGGCCGACAAGTCGTGCGCCGGAGAAGGTGACCTCGAGCTTCGTATTGGCTTCGAGGAGCTCTTCCCTGCTGACAAGACTCGGCACGTAAGCCAGGTACGAGATGTCGAAGAGGACGGTGCCGATGCCGAGGACGAGCGCCACGGCATAAAGCTGCGCGAGGCTCAGCACGCCGAACGCCGCCGCCACGGGCACCGACAGGATGGCGAGCGCGCGCACGCCGTCCGCTGCGATCATCATCGGTCGCCGGCGAAGGCGATCCGCGAACACTCCAGCGAACAACGCAAGCACTGGAAACGCGATCTGCTGAGCGGCCGCGAGCAAACCAACCTGCGCCGCGGACGCGTGCAGCTGCAGGATGGCAATTGTCGGCAGGGCGATGACAGTGACCTCGCTGCCGACCACGCTGATGGTCTGGCCGGCCCACAGCTTCAGGAAATCTGCATGCCGCCACAAGCGGACCCCTCCAAGCATTCCGGTTCAAACGTAGCCGTGTCGGCTCGCTTGATGCCTCGCAGGTGGTCCTATAGTCCGCTGACATGTCGACAGACAAGGCGGTGACCACATCGTCCACCAGGGCCTCAGGGTGGATCACCCTGCTGGTGCTCTTTGGCCTCGCATCAACTATCGAGGCCTTCACCGTGTCTCACGTTTTCCGGTTCCTACCGCTGTACCTCGCGACGGTTCACGTGGCGCCCGCCGATGTCCCGGCCTGGACCGGGTACCTCAACGCCGCCTTCTTTCTGTTCGGCCTGCCACTGGTCCCTTTCTGGGGCGTCTGGGCCGAGCGCTACGGCCGCATCCCCATCATCGCGCGCAGCGCTTTCGTGGAGATGGTGGTGTTCGCGGTTCTCTGGTTTGCTCAGAACCGGTGGGAGGCGGCGTTCGGGCTGCTCCTGGTGGGCTTCCAGCTCGGCAACACGGGCGTGATGCTCACGGCGCTGCGCGCCGTGACCCCCCAAGGCCGGGTTGGATTTGCGATCTCGTTGTTTGGCGTCAGTCCCTCGCTCGGCTTCGCTCTCGGCCCGACAGTCGGGGGGTGGCTCGTCGACCACCACGTCCTCGACCTGCACAGCCTGTTCATCCTGGACGCCGCCATGTCGCTGATCGCGGGCACTGTCCTGCTCGTGTTCGCGCGAGAAGGCCCGCGACCTCCGGCGCCGGCCGGTTCGGCGGTCAGCCTAGCAATCGGCGCGCTCCGCATGGCCCTGACCGGGCGCACGACGCGGATCGTCTTCGGCGTGTTCGGCCTCGCCTACTTTGCGCAGCAGATAGCCAACCCGTTTCTGCCGCTGCTCGTGATCCGGCTGATCGGCGGAACGGCCGGCGCCGCGGGTCAGATCGGCATCGTGTTCGGAGCCTCGGCGCTCCTGGGCGCCCTGCTGTCGCCGATTGCCGGCGCTGCCGGCGACCGCTATGGCTTTCGCCCGCTGCTGGCGGGCGCCTGCGTGCTCGCGGCCGCCAGCCTCGCGGGCCTGGCGCTGGCGCCCAACCTGGTTTGGCTGACCGTGGGCGCTGTCGCGTTGGGCGCCGCCACGGCGACCGCGATCTCCATGGTGTTCGCCCTTCTCGCCACCGCGGTCCCCGAGGAGCGCCGCGCCACGACGCTCAATCTGGTCCTGCTCCCGATCTACTTCTCGTCAATCGCGGGCGCAGTGCTGGGGGCGGTCCTGGTGCGCCAGGGGCTCAACACGGTGCTGTTCACCGCTGCCGCGATCTCTCTGGTCGCGCTCTTGTTGACGACTCGGTTACCGAGCTCCAGGACCGCGGCTAAGCAGGTATGACTCCCACGCGCCGGCGGAAGCGCGTAACCGCCTGGGCCCGCATCCGCCTGAAGGCTACGTCCTGTAGCCGCCGGCATTCGGCACAAACGAGTTGGCGGGCGTAGAGTCGGGCATGGGATCGCCGCAGGGTGGTCCGGTGTGGTCCGGCAGTCGTTTAGCCCCGCAAGGGTCGCCCTATGGGCGAGGAGAGTTGCCGTGTATGGAACCGTAGCGAAGATGAAGCTGAAGCCCGGCGCCGAAGACAAGATGATGCAGGCGATGGAGGGCACCGCCAACTCGCGGGAGGGCCACGTCGCTACCTACGTCTTCAAGTCCGACGCCGACCCCAACGTCCACTTCGTCACCACGATCTTCGAGAGCAGGGACGCTTACAAGAAGTTCGCTGACTCTCCCGAGCAGGACAAGCGCTTTCACCAGATGCGGGAGCTCCTCGCCGCCGACCCCGAGTGGCACGACGGAGAGGTCATCCACCACGAGACGAAGGTAGAAGCACACCGGCACTAACCGGCCTCGACGCCCTGTTGCCGGTCGCAATTCGCGACCGGCCAGGGTCGTGCGATCGAGTCACTTGTTCTCCAGAATGGACCCATGAGAGGGCTGCGCAAGGTCACCCCTGAGGATGCATCCTCGGACACCCTCCAGACCTCCGGCATGGTCAGGCTGGCCGGGGTCTCCGCATCGACGGTCGGAGCC
>DATARC010000188.1:0-7342 GCA_036264335.1 Candidatus Dormiibacterota bacterium | reverse complement strand
CTCGACTGTGGCGAGCCGGGATTCGGACGACGAGATCCTTCACGGCGGCCCAGTTGAGATGGATGTGGCCAACCACGAAGTCCGGGTCCGGGGAAAGCTCGTGCTCTTTCCGCCGAAGGAGTTCGCATTGTTGGAGACACTGCTGAGGAGCCGGGGCCGTCTGCAAACACGCGACAGGCTGATGGGGGCGGTCTGGGGGCCTGCGTACTACGGCGATGGGAAGACTCTCGACACACACGTTAAGCGGCTGCGGGAAAAGATCGAGGTCGAACCACGCCGCCCGATTCACCTGATCGTGGTGCGCGGGCTGGGGTATCGATTCCTGGACCGTCAGCACGCGGATTGAGGACCACCGGCATCGTTCGTCCGCGCTGGTGATGGCCGCCAAGAGCGGACGGTTGATCGGCCAGAGCCTCCTCGTCGCCGTGTTCGCGGTCGTCATGTCGACTGCGTGTCAGAGCCCGGGTGTCTCCGATGTTCCCGAGCTCGCGGCGCCGCCGGCAGACTCCTTGCTGACGCAGGCTGACGCGCCGCCACTGTCCGCCCTGCCGATCGCGGCCCGGCCGCCATCCCAGCTCCAGGCGGTGAAGAGGATGCTCATCGCCTCCGCCGAGCGGCATGGCGTAAACCCGTACCTGGTGATGGGCATCGCGTGGTGGGAGAGCGGCTGGGACCAGCGCCAGGTGTCGTCGACCGGTGCCATCGGGATCATGCAGGTCGAACCCGCGACCGCACAGTCGGCCGGGCCTCTCCTCCTGCATCGGGTGGCGAACATTCACGATCCAGCCGACAACATCGAACTGGGTACGGCGGTCCTGAGGGAGGACCTCGACATGTTCCAGAACGACCTCGCGAAGGCCCTGATCGCGTATTACGCCGGCCCCGCAGCGGTGACCGGCTGGAAGGACCAGAGCGCGGACGCTCAGCGCTACGTTTGGGGGATATTTCGCTTGGCTCAGGCATTCAGCAACGGCACTGGGCCGGCTTGACCGGCAGCGTCCGCCTCGTTGCCCCCTTCGAACGTTTCCCCCGCGTCCTACTGATTGCCATGTTGGCGTCACCCGCGTGAACTAACCTGCGGGGCGGGAAGGTTTGGGACACCTATCTGTTGCCACCGGCGGCGCGCGTGCCACACAGAGGGTGGCATCGGCGCATCGGCGCCTGACCAGTGCCCTGCTCGCGCCGCAGGCCGTGGTCAAGCTCACACGCGTCTCCAAGCTCTTCGGCCGCACCACGGTGCTCAAGGACATCAGCATTTCGGTCGCGCCCGGCGAGCTGGTCGAGGTCACGGGTCCGAGCGGGGCCGGTAAAACCACCCTGCTGCGCCTCGTCCACGGCCAGCTCCGCCCGAACCAAGGGGAGGTGTGGGTCGATGGCAGAGGCCTGCACCGGTGGTGGCGCCGCGGCCTGGGCAGGATCCGCCGCGATGTCGCCTTCGTCTACCAGGAGCAACGCCTGCTGCCTCGGCTGACCGCCCTGGAGAACCTGGTGTTCGCGATGCAGGTCGGCTACCCCGAGATCCCACACGGGACGATCAAGCGCAGAGCGCTCGAAGCCCTGGAGGCCTTGAGTCTCGGGCACCGGCGCAAGGCGTACCCGCATCAGCTGTCGGCTGGTGAGCGGCAGCGGGTGGCCGTGGCCCGCGCCCTCGCGGGACGGCCGCGGGTCATCCTCGCAGACGAGCCGCTGGCTTCGATCGACGACCAGAACGCGGAGATCGTGATGCGCCTCCTCGAGACGGCTGCCGCCAACGGCGCCGCGGTGATCGTGGCGTCGCATCGCCCGAGCTTCTCGGCCAACCGCGTGCTCCGGCTGCCTGACGGGAAGGTGCTCGTCAACCGTGACCGGGCTCATGCCGCGAACGGAAATCACGCTCGCCCTCCGTTCTGGAGGTTCATCGTGCGGCCCAAGACGGTACGTGCGAATGGCCACACGAAAGCGCACGCGACCACGGCGGCCGCCGCCAGGCCGCCCTGGTGGCGACGCCTCATCGCAGTGCTCGACAACAGCTTCCGGCTGGTGGTCCTCAACGGGCTTCGCAGCTGGGGGCGCGATATCCGCCTCACGGCGCCCGCGCTCGGCTCCGTCGCCATGACGCTGGTGCTGTGTGGAATGCTCGGGCTGGTCGCCAGCTCGATGGCTACGGTGGCGGCGCAGGAGGCCGGTCAGGCATCGATCGTGCGCGTGTACCTCGCCTCGAACGCATCCACGGCCGCCGTTGCAAACCTCGAAAGCCGCCTGAGGGGCGACTCTCGAGTGAGCTCTGTGACAGAGATCAGCGCGGAGCAGTCCCTTCAGGCGGCGAAGAACCGGCCAGGGTTGAGCGTCCTTGCCGGCCTCAGCGCCACCAACCCCTTCTCCGCCAGCCTCGACGTGCAGGTGGCCGACGTGAGATCGGTGGCGGCGGTTGCCGCCGAGGTCACGGCCGACCCCGCCGTCGACCCCACGTTCCCGACCTCATATGACCCCGACACCTTTTCGCGGTTGCGCAGGCTCGCGCTGATCTTCGGCGGCATCGGCGCAGCATTGCTGCTCCTGTTCGCCGCCGTCAGCTACGGAGTGGCGGCCAACTCGATGCGCGCCATCGCCGCAGCGCGGCTGCACGAGTTGACGATCACCCGCCTGCTGGGGGCACGAGGCTGGATGGTCCGCGGGCCGTTCGTCACCGAAGGTCTGATGACCGGTGCGCTGGCCGGGACGCTGGCCGGAGCCGTCGTGGCGGGTGCCTGGGTGCTGGCGACCAGCTTCGCATCCGAGACGTATTCGCAGATCCTGCCGGGGGTGGATGCAACCTTGGTGCGCTACGTGGTCGCGGCGTTGATGATCGCCGGCCTCGTGCTCGGGACGCTGACCGCGATGCTCGGCTTCCGCAGGATCCGCGCGTGATCCGCTCTCTCGCGCGCACTGCGTTACTCGGTGTGATGGCTGCCTGGCTTCTCGGCGGCGCCGCAACAACGAGCTCGGCCACCACATGCCCGACGCCACCAGCATCCGGCTCTCGCGTCACCTGTCCCCCGCCCGACCCCAACCAGGCCCTGTACGACCAGCTTCGCTCGCGGCTCAAGGGTGACCTCAACCGAGCTCTGGCGAGCCAGCAGCAGCTGAGCATGGCCCTCCTGCAAACGGCCGCCAGCGAGCAGAGCCTCAAAACGCAGATCGCCGCCGAGGTGGCCAAGATCGCGACGATCGACGCCGAGATCGTCAAGCTCGATGCGGGGATCGCCGACACGCAGGGTCAAATCGACCTGGAGAAGGCACAGGTCGGCGCGCTTGCCCGCGCCATCTCCAGGCAACCGGATTCACTGCTCGAGCTGATCGCCGGCGCCAGGAACCTGCACGACGCACTGGTCGCCGCCAGTGACATGGTCGTCGCCGGCCAGCGCGCGCACGATCTGCAGGCGAAGCTCGAGGCGGACCTGGCGCTCCTACAGACCGACCGCGCCGCACGCGATGCCGACCTCGCGAGCGAGATCGGCGTGGCCAGTCAGCTGACCAGCAACCTCAACGCCCTCAACTTCTCGATCTCCCGGTTGAATGACCTCACCACCCAACTCACCGCTCTAATGGGCCAGCTGAATTCCGCGACGAAAGGTGTTTCGAACCAGCCGCCGGACGTGACCGCGGCCCTGGCTCAATTGCTCGAGCAGCAGGAGCAACTCCTCATCCAGAGGGCCTATGAGGCGGCGTGGAGCCAGGCCCAGGTGGGTGCGGGCCAAGCGGCGATCAGGGGCACCCTGCCGCCCGGGACCGCGCTCCCTGGACTCGCGCTCTCCTGGCCGATTGCAGGCGCAACGATCACCCAGCCCTTCGGCCCGAGCACGCTGATCCTGGAGCCCCCACTCGGTCAGTACCTGCACTTCCACACAGGCATCGACATTGCGGCGGCGCTCGGCACGCCGGTGACCGCCGCCGCCGACGGCATCGTGGTGGCGGTCGCCCACACGCAGGTCGGTTATGGCAACTACGTGATCGTGGCGCACGGCGGCGGGATCATGACCCTGTACGGCCATCTGCTCGAGACCGAAGTCAGGGTCGGGGACCCTGTGGCTCGCGGTCAGCGGGTCGGGCTCGAGGGCACGAGCGGGATGTCGACGGGACCGCACCTGCACTTTGAGCTGCGCGTCAATGACGAGGTAACTGACCCGGTGGCGTACTTGCCTCCGTTGAACGGCCAGCTCACGCCCAAACCCTGATCGATCGCGTGGTGATGCGGCACTCGTCGGTCGGGGTCGAACGCTACGTCAGGCTCGCCGGCTTCTCAGGAATCCCCAGAGCCAGATGACCAATAGAACCACGATCGCGATCCAGATCAGGTTCACCAGCGCGCCCGCCGCGTGAAACAGCAGCCACAGGACGAACAAGATGACGGCGGCAACGATGAGGATGTGGATCATCGCTAGCCCACCTGCGCCTTCGCGCGCTTTGCCGTGTTGCCAGATGACGAGCCGACGCGGCTGCGCGCAGCCTTGGCGGTGTCGACTGCTTTGGATGCGAGCAAGCGGCCCTTCGCGAGCATCATGCTCCTGCGCTCGGCTCCGCGGACCGGGTCGAGGAAGTACATCAATGCGCCACCCACGGCAGCGGCACCGATCAGCCTTGGCACAGTGACCGACGAGCGGCGACGGTCGAGCAGCTTCGCCAGGTCGCGGCTGCCGATCGCCTGTGTCATACGCTTCGCGACCGGGCGTGCCGAGTCGAATGCGCCCTTGGCCGTCTGGCCCGCCTGGACGGCAGTGTCTCGATTGTCGTGCCAGAAGGACACCAACCGCTCGCGGCGCTGTGCGCCGAGCTTCGGATCGCCGAGGTAGGCGGCAACGGCGCCCAGCGCCGCACCCATAGCCAAACGTCTCATATCGTTTTCTCCAATGGCCCGTGATGGGGCCTCCGATCACAAATGGCACGCAGGTCGTAACAAGAGCGGCAATCGTTACCCCTCTGCAATTGGAACGCCCAGCCTGAAGGGATATACCCGGCCAGGGCGATCTAAGAAAGGAGCTTTAGCAGCCCACCCAGCCGGCGAGCTGCTGGACCTTGATGCGGTCGAAGCCTCGCACGATGGAATTCTTGCCCATCCGCAGAAGGGGGACCTGCTCTCCGTCGAGCTGCTCCCACTCGCGCAGGGCTGACGGGTCCCGGTTCACACGGCGGTACGTGAACTGCACGCCGAGCTCGTTCAAAAGGTCAACCATCGCAGTTGAGTCTCCCGATTCGTCCGAGCCATAAAGGACTGCTTCGTGGTCCATCTCTGTGTAAACGCCAGGCTAAGCGCGTTCCACCGATAGAGCCAATCAATTCTTTCAATGAAGTGCATAGGCGGCGCTGATATCCGGATGCCACTTAGGCCGAGTGTTTTTCTAGCAGCTCCGCGATTGAACCTTCGAACTTGGCCAGCTGTTTATGGACCTCGATCACCTCGTCGGAGCTGATCGGCTCGGTCGGGTCGACCGACGTCTGGTGCTCGGTCCACTCCGTCCCGCACTCGCACCGGTGAAAGAGGTACCGATCCGTGTGCGAGCGATAGAGGTATACCGATGCCTCCTGTAGACGCCGTCCACAGGCGCACTTGCCCTTGTCTGGTTCCAGCTTTGACTTTTGCAATGACGTAATCCTTGACCTGTATAACGAACCAGATTGCAGTTTCGTTGCGCGGATGCTACACCGCAGGACCGGGGTTTGTACCCCGTTATCTCGAGAGATAGGCCTACCCGGCGGAATTCAGCTCCGCCACCAGCTCGTTCAGATCGCGCAACCGCTCCGTGCGCGCCGCGTGCTCAAGCGTCTGGTACTGGGACAGCACGTCGACAAACCCCTCCCCCACGTCGTAACCGTGCCGGCGAAGCAGCTCCCGGCCCTTGTCGCCCTTCCGCTCGATCACCTCGCGGACCTTGCTGTCCGGCCCGAACGCCTCAGGCACTGGGCGGCGGCTCGAGCTTGCGCAGGGTTACGCGGTGGCCGTGCCACCGGTCGGGCACTCCCGGCGCGGGGTCGTCGCCGGTGTAGCTCAGCTCCAGGCACCACATCCCGTCGACCTTCACTGGCGCGACGTTGAACTTGGTTTTGATGCCGCGGCGCTGCAAATCCTGGACCAGGGCCACTCCGTAGAGCACCAGCGAGCCGGGCAGGTCGATGGTGTTGATCCGGCCACCTTCGCTGGAGCCGTCGACTCCGGACGTGCGCGAACCGAGGGCGTGGGTCACGCCGCTAGGTTAGCGGCTTACGGTGATCGAGCGCCGTCAGGATCGCCTCCACCGTCGCCTCATACCCCAGGCGGCCAGTGTCCAGGACCAGGTCGTAGTGTGAGGCCAGGTTTCTGTCGTGGCCGTAGACCTGCTTGATGTAGGCGGTCCAGTTCTCGTCCGCATGCTTGAGGCGGTGCCTGGCTTCCTCCTCGTTGAGGTTGAACCTCGCCATCACCACCTTGACGCGCACGGCTTCGGCAGCGCGGAGGAAGACGTGAAGGGCGCTCTCCACATCACGAAGGATGTAGGCGCCGCCGCGGCCGATGATGACCACGTTGCCGCCCCGCGCGGCTTCCTGGATCACGTGCTGCGTGATCGCGAGCACGGCGCGGCGCGTGTCGAAGACGGGGTCGACGTTGGGTGGGTTCCACGCCGTCGTTTCGGGCGGGATCATCGGCTCGCCGCTCGCGGAGCCCAGCGCGATGAGGAGGCGGTGGACCAGCGAACCGGGTTGCTCGTCCTCCGCCTCGACCTCTTCCTTTGGTAGCTGCAGCCGGTGGGCGACCTCGTCGATGAGCTGGGAGTCGAGGACGTCAGCCTTCAGGCGCTTGGCGAGCATCTCGCCGACCGTCCTGCCCCCGGCCCCAAACTGGCGCCCGACCGTGATGACCGGCATGTTGGGTCAAATCTACTTCAAGAGGTCAGGTGACCGAGCGAAGCTTTAGGCCGGATTCACTCCGGCCGGCACCTTGCGCGCCACCTGCCAATCGCCTCCAGGCAACGTGTAACTCGGAGGGGGGTACCTTTGGGGTCCCCGCGACGCAGTCGTGGGAGGGCGTCCTCCCCCGTGCTCTTATTCCAGGTAGTCGCGCAGCTTCTTGGAGCGGGACGGGTGGCGCAGCTTTCTCAGGGCTTTCGCTTCGATCTGGCGGATTCGCTCTCGCGTCACACCGAACCTCTTGCCCACCTCTTCCAGCGTTCGCTGGTGCCCGTCGATCAGGCCGAACCGCAGCTGCAGCACGCGGCGCTCGCGCGGTGTCAGCGTGTCCAGGACGTCCTCGACCTCCGAGTGCAGCATCGTCAGCGACGCCGCATCCGAAGGTGACACCGCCTCGCGATCCTCGACGAAGTCGCCCAGGTGCGAGTCCTCTTCCTCGCCGATC
>DATARC010000160.1:0-11789 GCA_036264335.1 Candidatus Dormiibacterota bacterium | reverse complement strand
GTGTCGCCTGATCGCACGTATGAAGCAGTCGTGGTGGGGAATGCGACGATGCTTCATCTGCTGTTCGGCATCGACCCCAGCCCCCTCGCGGTCATGCCTTTTACCCCCGCATTCATGGAGCCCATGCTGGTGGCAGCCTCGGAGGTCGGCCTCGACATCCATCCCAACGGCTACATCCAGACCCTTCCCGCACTCGGGGCATACGTGGGCGCGGACATCGTGGCGGGTGTGCTTGCAACCAGCGTCGTGCGCGAGGACAAGCTCCGCGTCTTCGTGGACGTCGGCACCAACGGCGAGATCTTGCTCGGAAGCGCACAACGCGCTCTCGCAACGGCAGCGCCCGCGGGACCTGCATTCGAGGGCAGCCAGATCCGATGCGGAATGAGGGCCACCGAAGGGGCGATCGAAGGCGTGACGCTCGGCGACACGGTCGAGCTTCAGGTGATCGGCGGCGACGTCCCTGCCCTGGGCATCTGCGGCTCGGGCCTTGTGGATGCTGTCGCGCAGCTCCTCCACGTCGGCCTGCTGGACCACTCGGGGCGCATGAAAGCGGCGGTCGACGTGCCGGGACATCCGCTCGCTGACCGCTTGATCGAGATCGACGGGGTGCGCGCGTTCCTTCTGGCCGAGGGTGTGTTCTTGTCCCAGCGGGACGTCCGCGAGCTGCAGTTCGCGAAGGGTTCGATTGCCACCGGGATCAAGGTGCTGATGGACATCCTCGGCGTCGAGGCGAAGGATCTGGACGAGGTTCTGCTCGGGGGATCGTTCGGGTCCTACCTGAATCCCGAGAGCGCAAGGGTGATCGGGCTTGTGCCGGATGTCGACGTGGACAAGATCATCGCCGTGGGCAACTCGGCAGGCGAGGGAGCCAAGATCGCGCTTCTGTCATATCGCGAGCGCCAGGTCGCCTTCGAGCTGCCGTCGAGGATCGAGTACATCGAGCTCTCCGGCCGGTCCGACTTCAACGACTCGTTCGTCGCGGTGCTTGGGTTTCCCCACCTCGAGGCGGTGGTATGAGCACGACGGCGTTCGTGATCTGTGGAGCGCTGGGGGCCGAGGTCAAGGACATAGTCGACAGGCGCGGATGGGATGTCGACATCTACGGACTTTCGGCGATGCTCCACCTGTACCCAAAGAAGATCGTCGAGGAGCTCGGCGAGAAGCTGCGCGCGCTGCGGCCGCGATACGCCCGCCTCGTCGTCGTCTATGGCGATTGCGGAACCAATGGACGCCTGGATCCCATCCTGAGCGAGGTCGGCGCATCACAGGTGCGAGGGCCGCACTGTTACGAGATGTTTGCGGGCGAGGACGTCTTCCGTCAGGTTTCAGAGGAGCGGCCGGGCACCTTCTTTCTCACCGACTGGCTGGTGCGCAACTTCGATCGTGCCGTGGTTCGCGGCCTTGGGCTCGACCGCGATCCCGAGCTGAAGCCGATGCTGTTTGGCAACTACGAGGCCCTCGTCTACCTGCGACAGGTCCCACTCGCGCGGCTGGCGCGCAAGGCGAACGACATCGCCGCCTACCTCGACCTGCCGCTGGAAATCAAAGACGTGGGTCTCGGCGAGCTCGAGGATCGGTTGGCGGAGCTGGTGGAAGCCTGATGGCCAACTATCAGGTCACCTTCTGGAAGCACATCCCCTCTCAGGTCAAGGCCTGGGACGAGACCGGCGATGTCAAGGGCATGCTGCCCGACCGGTTCCAGGTGGCCATTGACGCGTACTCGATGAGGGAGGGCTCGACTGACATGGACGCGTACCTCGAAGGGTGGCGGCGGGGGCCGGTCGAGGTGCGCGAGGGCACGCCCGCCGAGGTCCTGGCTGCGGTCGTCGAGGAGCTCGATGCGGGGAATCCCCGCGCGACCCTAATGAACCCCTGACGATCCCAACGCTGCCGCCTGCTCGCCGGCAGCGCGGGCGAGGCGATCGGCCTCAGCGGATCGGTCATCCGAGGCCCCCGACAGGTTCACTGCGATGAGCCTTGCCGCCGAGGTTGCCGCTGCGGCGGCGAGGGTGGCTGCCACCATCGCGTCAGCCCGGAGATTCGGGTTTCCGTTTTCAGCGAGCGCTGCGGCCAGTGCGACCGTCTCGGCACCGAGACGGGCGATTGCGAGCGGCACGTCCACGGTCGCGGCACGTGCGGGCGCGGTTGCCTGCTCGCGCTCCTTTTCGCTCATCCCCTTAGCCGACCGTCGCGCCTCGACGTACGCCATGTAGGCGTTCGCGTCCGCCTCGACCAGCTCCTCTGCGCGCAATCGCAGCGCATGCGCCTGTTCGAGAGCTGCGTCAGCGCTTGCCCAATGAGCGGTGGCCAGCCTCGCCACCTTCTCGAGCAGCGAAGATGCGATCGCGATCACGGCAGCCGATGCCGACCCGCTCGCAGGTACTGAACGGTCGGACGCGAGGCCATCGAGGAGCGCGGACAACCGCATGTCCGAACCCAGCTGGTCAGTCGTCGCCGATCTCTCCCCTGCGCCGGGTGATGTACTCGCGCAGCTGTTCGTCGACTCCGGGATCCATGCCCGGGTCGGTGTATTCCTCAAGCACATTCTTCCAGCGCGCGGCCGCTACGACGTCTGCGGTCTTTGCGCCCAGGCGGTTCCAACGATCGAAGTTCTCGGTCGATGAGATCCACGGCCTGTAGAAGCCAGTCCGATAGTTGCGAAGCGTGTGCTCGGCACCGAGGAAATGGCCACCGGGGCCAACCTCCCGCATCGCGTCCATCGCAAACGCTTCCTCATTGACCGGGAAGCCGCGATCGAGAATCCACTCGAACATGCGAAGGGCTTCGACGTCGATGATGAACTTCTCGTACGAGGCGAGCAGCGCGCTCTCCAGCCAGCCCGCGGCATGCAGAACGAAGTGCACGCCACCAAGGATGGTCGGCCACATGCACATCATCGATTCGTAAGCGGCCTGCGCGTCCGGCGACTTCGATGACGTCAACGCACCGCCGCCGCGGAAAGGGATCTTGTAATGGCGAGCCATCTGCGCGCTGGCGAGGATGCCCATCGCCGACTCGGGCGTGCCGAATGCGGGGCTGCCTGACTGCATGTCCGTGTTGGTGAGGAACGACCCGTAAACGCAAGGCGTGCCCGGCCGCATCAGCTGCACGAGGGCGATGCCGGCGAGAGCTTCGGCGCTCTGCTGCGCGACAGCGCCCGCGAGGCCCATCGGGGACATGGCTCCGGCCATCAAGAACGGGGTGACGATGACCGGCTGCCCGGCTTCGGTGTATTCGAGCAGAGCGCCCAGCATCCTGTCGTCGTATCGGAGCGGGCTGTTGACGTTGATCAGGCTCAGCACTGCGGGCGTCTCCTCGATCTTGTCGCGCCCGCCGAAAACGATCGAGGCCATCTCGATCGTGTCGCGCGCGTTCTGGTCGGAGATCACGCTGCCCATGAACGGCTTGTCGGTCCAGCGCATGTGCGAGTACAGCATGTCGAGGTGCCGGGTGCCAAGCGGCAGGTCCTCCGGCTCCACGGTGGTGCCGCCCGCGCAGTGGATCTGGTCGATCGCCTGGGCCATCTTGTCGAAGTTGTTGAAGTCTTCGATCGTGGCGCCTCGGCGGCCGCGCTCGAGGTCGGTGATGAAAGGGGGACCGTAAACCGGCGCCGTCACCACGTTGTCACCGCCAAGCGTCACGGTGCGCATGGGGTTCCTGGCCTGGAGGTCGAAGGTGGGCGGCGTCTTCGCCGCCATCTCCATGATGAAGTGGCGGTCGAAGCGCACGCGCATCCCATCGACGGGCATTCCAGCCTTGCCAAAGAGCTCGCGGGGGCGGTCGTGGAGGAAGTCGACCCCGATCTCTTCGAGGATGGTCATCGCCTGCTCGTGGATCGCCTCGACGTCCTCCCCCGACAGCAGGTCGTAGGGCTTGAGGCGGTTCTTCCACATGGCTGTCAATCTTGCAACACGCGGCAGAAGCGCCGCCGCCCCGGTTTAGCCCCTCGATATGTGGGTATCTAACCGCTCGAGGCTGTGCTAACGTAAGCCTCGCCCATTGGGGTGCTTGGTCCCGCCTGCGGACCCCCTTTTTGAACTCAGGTGACTCCTATTTCACGCCTAACCAACCTGTGGCGAACCTCTAGGTCCGCGTAGATGAGCACGCCCAACCCCGGCGACGTCCTCCCCCTCTGGAACCCGGACATACCGGGCGAGGAGATCCAGGCCGGCCGCCTCGGCATTCGCGTCCGGCCGGGGACCCCGGCCGCCCTCAAGGTATCTGCCCTGGAGGCCGCCGGCGGGGCTGAGCTGCTCCGGCAGGTCCTCGAGGAGCAGAAGAGCATTGACGGCATTTACACCGTCGTCAAACCCGACAAGCCGCTCGAGTTCGTCGGCCAGGTCAAGCAGACGCTGCTGACGGGACGGCTGGGCAGGACGCCGCAGGGGTTGGCCCTTGAGATCACCGACTGGCAGGACCTCGACGGCGAGTTCGAGATGGAAAAAAACCGCCTCCGGCTGCGGTACCAGGAGCTGCTCCTGGTCAAGGAGTGGGATGGCGACCTCGAAGGATTCACGGCCATCGTCCTGCGCGAACAGGCGAAAACGCTGCCGATCCTCGACTCGACCATGCGCTTCATCGAGCACCTGCGCGACTATCGCGAGAAGCTCGCCGAGGCCGCCGTCAGGCGATATGAGGCGACCGAGCAGTGGATGGAATGCCCGAAGTGCGAGGCCGAGGTGCCCACCGCGAGCAGCATCCACTGCCCCGAGTGCGGCGAGGACATGCGCGGCGGCGAGTACGTCAGGGCGGTGCTCCAC
Source organism: Candidatus Dormiibacterota bacterium (assembly GCA_036264335.1). Lineage (GTDB taxonomy): Bacteria > Chloroflexota > Dormibacteria > Dormibacterales > Dormibacteraceae > Palsa-872. Next base: position 7,029 of record DATARC010000160.1, on the reverse strand, counting down.
CTCGTCGACGACGCAGAAGGCCGGATCTACCGCGGAATCGATTCGCTGACGGTCCGCTCCGCGGGCTACCCCGAGTACAGGGGCATGTCCCTCGACCGCATCCAGGGCTCCAACCTGTGGGTGAGCTTCAGGCGGTACGACCCGTTGCCCGACGAAGGAATCGTGCTGCCGACCGCCAGCGTCGAGATGTTCGAGGCACAGCGCTCGGTGATCAGGCAGCTTCAGATCGGCAGCCCCCGCACGGGGGCGCTTGCCGCCGAGCTGGCCGACACCGGGTGGCTCGGCAGCCCTCCGCGTGTGCAGCTGGACGGCAAGAAAGCGCATCACCTCCCCGACCCCAACGATGAGCAGGCCGAGGCCGTCGCCCGCGTCATGGGCATGCGTCCCGGACAGATCTACCTCATCCAGGGTCCTCCAGGCACCGGCAAGACGACGGCCATCGTGGAGTCAATCCGCCGAATCCTCGGGCGCAACCCGAACTCATCGATCCTGCTCTCGTCGCACTCCAACGACGCGGTCGACACCGGGCAGGAACGGCTGCTCGGGTTCTCGCACGTGCGCCAGGCGCGCGTAGCCGAGCCCGGCAAGGTGCCGCGCCGCCTGCGCCCAACCATCGTCGAGGGCGACGACCTCGAGCCTTACAACCTGGTCGCCGGCACGTGCAACCGGCTCGCCATCGATTCGCGGCTTCGATTCAAGGTTTTCGACTGGCTGATCCTCGACGAGGCGAACAAGGTGCGAGCCAACGAGGCGCTGGCGCTCATGCCTCTGGCCAAGCGGTGGGTGATGATCGGCGACCTCAAGCAGCTGCCGCCCGTGATGGAGGAGGCCGCGTCGACCTTCAAGGTCGAGCAGCCACTCGACGACATGGTCAGGGACGACAGCTTCTACGGATGGGTCTGGGACAAAGTTCCCGCGAGCTCGAAGATCATGCTGCCACGCCAGTACCGCATGCGCGAGCCGATCGGACGCGTTGTGTCGGACCTGTTCTACGACGGCAAGCTGATTCACGAGGCTCCACATCAGCGAATGCCGCTGCCGTGGCCGTTCGATCGTGAGCTGGTCTGGGTCGATACAGGCGCTCAGGACGAGTATCGCGATGCTCAGCGATCAGTTGCCAACGAGTTCGAGGTGGCGCTCTGCAAAGACATCACCTCGATCATCAGGCGCCGAGTGCGCAAGGCGAAGCTCGCCGTGATCGCGATGTACGCCTCACAGGTGAACCGACTCTCATCGGCTCTCAAGGGCATCGTGCCCCCCGACGACATCGAATCCGTCGACGCTTTCGAGGGCCGCGAATCGGATGCGGTGATCCTCTCGCTCGTCAGGTCGAACGACCGCGCGGCGATCGGATTCCTCAACGACCCCAACCGCGTGAACGTCGCGATCTCGCGCGCCAAGAAGCTGCTGGTCATCGTGGGCGACTCCAAGACGGTTATCGGCGGCGCTCCCGAACTCTTCGGTCCGCTCTTCGAACATGCGAAGCAGGAAGGCCTCGTGGCGGGAGTCGGCGCCGTGGTCACCGCATGTCAGCGGGTCGGCATCCGGTCGCAGGTGCAGCGCCTTTCCAGGCCACATCGGGGCGAGCGCAGGGCTCGACGGCGGCGCCGCGGCCAGCGTCCACTGCCGGAAGGTGCCACCAATGGCGAAGCTCACGCAGAAGCGCCGGCCGACCTCATCACGGCGATGGCCGGCGACAACGACGAGGTCAAGGCCAATGGGGGCGGCGAGCCGCCAATCTCATTCGCGGAAGCGCAGGTTGAGGCCGGCCCGAGCGCACCGGCTCACCTCGAGCCTCCAACGAAAGCCGACTCTCCGCTTTAAGCTTCGCCTTGACCGATGGCTGACGAATGCGTTTTTTGCGAGATCATGCGCGGCGATTCGCCTGCGACCTTCGTCCACCAGGACGACACGGTGGTCGCCTTCATGGACATCCAACCGATCACTCACGGCCACATCATCGTGGCGCCGCGCGAGCACGCCGTTCTCATGTCAGATCTAAACGAGACCTCTGCAATGCGTACGTTTCGTGTCGCCCGCCAGATGGCCCAGATCGTCCGCGATTCGTTGGGCGCCGGTGGCGTGAACCTGTTCGTGGCGGATGGCGAGGTCGCGTTCCAGGACGTTCCGCACTTCCACGTTCACGTGATCCCGCGGTACCCAAATGACGGCTTCGGCCTCACCTTCCCCAGGGACTACACCGAAACCAGGAGCCGGGCGGAGCTGGAGACCATCGCGTCGGCCATCCGCGACGCATCTAATCAGTAAAACGTAACGCTCCTCGCGAATTTCGCGTAACACACCAGTGGCAATGACGGTGTCTCTCAAACGTATCGCGCTTGCCGCGCTGGTCCTCGTGCTGACCGCCGCATGCGCCGGCGGTGGCACGCCTGTGGCGGAGGTCACGCCTTCGCCTGTCGAAGGTGCGCTTGGCCAGGGCCTCATCGCCTACGTCGCCGGCAATGGCCTTGGGGTGCTTGATCCGTCCACGGGCAAATCGACCCTGGTTTCTCCCCTGCCCGCAGGAGGGGCGTTCAGCATTGCCGGACCCGTTTGGGCCCCCGCTCCTGGCATCAAGTACCCGGTGCTGTACTTCACGATCCACGACGCCCGGCCGGCCGAGCAGCGGACCACCCCAGGCGTGGTCCCGTACGACTGGCTGTTCAGGCTCGACCCGTTCGCCGGGACGATAACCCCGCTCGCGGCCTCATACGACTTCCAGAGCGAGGGCCCTTTTGGCATCGTCGCCAACGGCCACTATCTGGCGCTTACGGTGGGGTGCTGCACGAGCTACGAGGTGGACGCCCTCGACCTCACCAAGTCCACCGCCGGAATCAAGGTGATGACGAAGCCACCAACCCAGGCGGCGCTTTTCACCGAAGGCGCGGCACCCGGCGAGAGCGGCCTGATCGCGGTGCGAGCGTTCGCGACCGGCGCCTGGTACTGGCTGAACCTTGACGCCAACGTGCTCCATGCGTTTCCTCTCAAGCTCGGCACGGACGACGGCCCCATCGCGATCAGCCCTGATGGCACCACAGTCGCGGTTTCCAGGCCCGACCACGGACCCGTCATCGAGCCGATCAACGTCACGGTTCCAATCGCCGGCGCCACCAGCTCGCCCGCGCTGACACCTTCAAGCAGCACACCGTCGCCGGTGACAGGGCCCCATGCGGTCAACTCCAGGCTTCCTCACGCCGACGCGCTGGCCTGGAGCCCCGACGCCTCCCTGCTCGCCATGGCGGTGAGCGGCGGAATCCAGGTCTACCGGGCCTCAGGGAAGGACGGAACACCGGCGGTGAAGGCTTACCTCGGACGCAGCGGAGTCAGCGGAGTCGATTGGTCGGATCCCATCCCGGGGCAGAGCTTTGCGTCGGTGAAGGCCGCGCCGAGGCCACAGGCCGTGGTCGACGCGCTCCTCAAAGTGACGAAGCTGCCGGCGAAGGCCGACAGTGCCGCAGGCCGCTACCTCACCAAGATCTACCTCTGGCAGTTCGACTCGAGCAAGCCATCGCCGATCGCCACCATCCAAGACGCGACGCCGGCCATCTTGCAGCAGTACCCCCCGATCGCAGCGACTGTCGTGTTCCACCACTGGGCACCGTCGCCATCGTGGGCGCTGCTTGGAGGGTGCTATCGCTACAGGTTGGTGATCAAGGGCAGCGTGCCGGCGACGGCCTCGACGTTCGGGCTCGGTTCGAACGCCCTCTGCAGCGGATAGTCCCTTTGGGACGCCGGTCCCGACGCGGGTGACCGGTCCTACGATGAATCCATGGCCGATATCGATTTTCTGGCTCGTCACGCCGCTGCCAGCCCACGCCGGGTCGCGCTGGTAGCGGGCGATCGAACCATCGACTTCGAAACGCTCAACCGCCGCGCCAACCGTGCCGCCAACGTCTTTCGCGACCTGGGCTGCACGGAACAGGACAGGGTCGCCGTGATGTCGTTCAACTCGGTCGAAGGTTTCGAGATCTCGAACGGGCTGCGCAAGGTGGGCCTCGTCGGCGTGCCTGTCAACTATCGCCTGCGAGGGTCCGAGATCGCTTACGTGCTGAACGACTCAGGCTCCAGCGTGGTGATTGTCGGCCCCGAACACGTGGGGGATGTCGACGCGGCGCGCGACGAGGTGCAGGGCGACCCGCGTTTCGTCGCCCTGGGCGCGCAAACGCCTGCCGGCTGGCTGGCGTATGAGCAGCTGATGGCCGGCGCGTCAGACGAACAGCCCGCCGATTCCGAGGCTGGAGCCATCGGCGCATCGATGATCTATACCTCGGGCACGACGGGCAACCCCAAGGGGGCGTGGCGGCCCCACGGCGTCAATGTCGAAAACATCCTCCAGGTCATCTCGATCTTTGAGCTGAGCGATTCCGACATCCATCTGATGTGCGGGCCCGGCTACCACAGCGCTGTCTCGCTGTTCACCGCCCTGCATCAGCTGCTGGGCGCGACGGTGGTGGTGCAGCGCAAGTTCGATGCCGACGATGCGCTCGACCTCGTTGCCAAGCACCGAGTCACCACGAGCTTCATGGCGCCGACGCTGTTGCAGAGACTCGTCGACGCCCAGGAGCGAAGGCCACGCGATGTGTCGTCGTTGCGCGCGCTGTTCCTTGGCGCGGCGCCGTGCCCACACTCGCTTAAAGAGCGGGCCGAGGCGGCCTTTGGCCAGGTGCTCTGGGAGTTTTACGGCGCCACGGAGACCGGTATCAACACCGTGCTGAGACCCGAAGACCAGCTGCGCAAGCCCGGGTCATGCGGCACGGTGGTCCCAGGTCAGGAAATTCGGCTGGTCGGCCCTGACGGCGCCGAGGTGGGGGATGGCGAGCCGGGCGAGTTCATGGTGCGCAACTCGTGGCTCGCGGAGTACTACCAGCGACCCGACGCCACTCGAGGCAGCCTGCACCACGGATTCTTCTCGGTTGGCGACATCGCGTTTCGCGATGCCGACGGCTATTACTACATCTGCGATCGCCAGGTCGACATGGTGATCTCCGGGGGTATGAACATCTATCCCGCCGAGGTCGAGGCGGCCCTGCACGCGCATCCCGCGGTCTTGGACGTGGCGGTGATCGGAGTGCCAGACGATGAGTGGGGTGAATCGGTGAAGGCAGTGGTGCAGCTCCGACACGGATCCGGCGCCACCGCCGATGAGCTGATCGCTTTCGCAGCGGAGCGAATCGCCGGTTACAAGAAACCGAAGTCCGTGGATTTCGTCGAGGATCTGCCTCGTGACGCGGCGGGCAAGCTGCTGAAGCGACGGATCAGGGAGCCTTACTGGGCGGCGAGCGGAAGAAGGATTTGAATGGGAGAGGTCAGGCCGGAGCTGGGGCCCCAAGCAGCTCGCGGAGGTGTTGCAGGGAGCGGCTGATCATCCCCAGCGGCCTGTCATCGGCTGAGGGCAGCCGGGTGTCCTGCTTGAGGGCGTACCACCCGCGGTATCCGGTCTTGCGAAGGGTCTCGACCACACGATCGACGCCGGCGTCCCCAGCTCCGAGCGGCTTGAAAAGATCCTTCGACACCGCCTCCCTGTAATCGAGACCGAACTCCCGCACCCGCACAGCGAGCTTTTCGTCGATGTCGTTGAGATGCACGTGCTGGATGCGTCCAGCCGCCAGCTCCAGGACCTCTACGGGATCGGCGCCGACCAGCACGAGCTGTCCGATATCGATGCAGAGGGCGGCCTCGGTCCCCACCAACAACCTTTCGATGTCAGCAGGGCCCTGGATCATGCTGCCGTAGCGCGGCTCGACTGCAAGCCGCAGCTTGTGTCGCGAGCACACGTGCTGCACCGATCCAATCAGGTGCAGCAGGTGGGCCCAGCCCATGCTCGACAGGACGATGCCGTGCTTCTCCCCCGCGTCACGCGGCGGGACTGCCGACAGCACCAACGTCTCCGCGCCAAGCGCTGCGAGCCAGCTTGCGTGACCGTCGAGGACCGCGAGCTCGGGGCCTCCGATGTCGTGGTGATGCAGGATGGCCTGGGCCGGTCCGGCGACGACTTGCAGGCGATGGCGCTTGAGCATCGGCTTTGCGAGGTCGCTGCGGTCCGGCAGAAATCCCGGCGGTCCGGCTTCGATGGCTCCTTCGCCGACGGCAGCCGCCTCAGACAGCACGCGCTCGGCGTCAAGCTGGTGGCCCCAGCCTGGAACATCGCTGATGCCCCACGAAGAAGGCGACATGGCAATACGCGGCCCAGGCGCCTTGCGCGAAAGTCGAGGGATCGTGCGGGCGATCACGGCGCAGAGATTACCCCGGCTCCGTATCGCCTGCTGCTCATAGGCCTGGTGTTACCGTTCGAGTCCACTCATGCCAGAACCCGAACCGCATGGCACCAGGGCGCTCCCGGAGATTTACAAGCAGTGGGCGTCGACGGGAATGGTGGCCAACATCGGGACGCGCCTGGTCGAGGTCAAGGCCGGCAGCCTTGTCCTCGAGGGCAACATGACAGAACATGCGCATGGGTTTCCGACCAGCCACGGCATGATCGTGCACGGCGGCGCGATAGCAACTCTCGCTGACGAGGCACTCGCTTCGGTCGCTTTCACGCTGGCTGACGAGGGAGAGACGACGACCACCGCCGATCTCAAGGTGGACTACTACAGGCCGTGCCAACCTGGGCGCCTTCTGGCATATGCGAGTGTCCGGCACCGCACTCGCCGATTTGCGTTTTGCGAGGCCAGGGTCGAGCAGGGTGACGGCCAGCTGGTCGCCGAGGCACGCGCCTTGATCGCCTACGTCAAGGCCTAGCTGCCCGAGGCGGCGTCCGGCAGCAGAAACATCGTCCAGCTCACGCCACCGTCGTCGGTGCCCTCTACCAGCGGCCTGGTCCCCGCCATCGCCCCGAACCAGACGTGCGTGGGGTCGATCATCTGCACTGTGTCTGGCAACGGGGCCGGCACCAGCAAACTCCGGATTGGAGACCATGTGCTCCCCGCGTCAGTGCTTCGCGCCTGCACGCCTGGCCCGATCCACCACCAGTCGAGCGCATCCAGGTAGACCGTGGCGCCGTGGGTGGCGGGCAGCGAGAACGATTTC
>DATARC010000137.1:0-9001 GCA_036264335.1 Candidatus Dormiibacterota bacterium | reverse complement strand
CAGCGGCGTGATGAGGATCATTCCGGTCTCGGTCTGCCACCACGTGTCGACGATCGGCGTGCGGTTGCCGCCGATGTGCTCCCGGTACCAGACCCACGCCTCGGGGTTGATCGGCTCGCCCACGCTGCCCAGCAGGCGCAGTGAGCTCAGGTCGTGCTTCGCGGCGTACTCCGGGCCCCACTTCATGTGGGTCCTGATCGTGGTGGGCGCGGTGTAGAGGATGTCCGGCTTGTAGCGCTCGACGATCTCCCACCAGCGGTCCTTGTCGGGGAAGTCCGGCGTGCCTTCGTAGATGATCCCGGTGGTGCCGTTGGCGAGAGGGCCGAACACGATGTAGCTGTGACCCGTCACCCAGCCGATGTCGGCCGCACACCAGTAAACCGAGTTCGGCTTGATGTCGAAGATGTAGTGGTGGGTGGTGGCGACGCCGACCAGGTAGCCGCCCGTCGTGTGGATGATGCCCTTCGGCTTCGCCGTCGTACCGCTCGTATATAGAAGGTAGAGAAGGTCCTCCGAGTCCATCGGCTCGCACGGGCACGAGGCAGGTTCGTCGCTCGCGCCCGCCATGAGGTCGTGCGCCCAGACATCGCGTCCGTCCTTCATCGGGATGTCGCCGCCGGTTCGCTTGACGACAACGCAATTCTTGACGGTCGGCGACGAGGCCATGCCCGCGTCCGCGTTGACCTTGAGCGGCACCCGATTCCCCCGGCGCCAGCCCTCGTCCTGGGTGAGCATCACCTCACACTGCATGTCGTTCATGCGGTCCGAGAGCGCTTCGCCGCTGAACCCGCCGAACACGACGGTGAAGGGCGCACCGAGGCGCGCACATGCCAGCATCGCCACAGGCAGCTCGGGAATCATTCCCATGTAGATCGCGACGTGGGTGCCTTTCTTGACGCCGACCTGCTTCAGGCCGTTCGCGAAGCGCACCACTTCCTTCTGAAGGTCGCCGAAGGTGATCTGGCGGCGATCGTCCTCGGGCTCGCCCTCCCAAAAGTAAGCGACCTTGTCGCCATGCCCGGCCTCGACATGGCGGTCGACGCAGTTGAAGCAGATGTTCAGCTTGCCGCCGAGATACCACTTCGCGTAGGGCGGCTTCCACTCATAAAGCGACTTCCATGGCTCAAACCAGGAGACGCGCTTCGAGGCCTCGGTCCAGAACTCGTCGAGGCTGTGCTCGTAGATGTCCGGTTGGGCGTTCGCCTGCTTGCTGAATTCGGGCGACGGCTTATACCGACGCTCCTCGACCTGCATGGTCTCGATCGCATGGCCGTGGTCAGCCGTCACCCGGTAAACATCCCACGGGCGGAAGAACCCTGCAACCCTTTTGCAGACCCGGAAGCCACCCTGAAACGTTGGACGTAGCGAACCCGCTTGCGGCAGGCTACCCTGTGCTGCCGCGTAAATCCCAGAAGTCCGGCCCGACCGCCTGGTCTAGGAGACAAGCCATGCAGCCCGGCGTTGTTGCTTTGAGAGGGACCCTCACGGCCGCTTGGGAGGAGGATCTTCGCTCGGTCCGCCAGGACGCCTACGACACCGGCTCAGGCAAGGAGGCGCTGGTGTTCATTCAGCGCTTTTACGCCCTGGTCTCCTCGCTTCGAGCTCCGATTCAGCGCGCATGGGGCCCGGGTGGGCTGGTTCACGTGGCCGACAACGCAGATGTCACCGGGCCAGGGCAACGCGTGTCTCAGACGCGGATCAAGCTGCGAAACCACGGCGACCTCGTGGCCGTGGAGGCATTTACATACAGCGATGGGACGTCCAAGCCCAACCCCTCCCTGGGCCTGGACCGCGAGTTCAAGGTCGCCGGGGTCGGGGCATTCGTCTTCGTCCAGGAGCTCTACCGCACGATGGTCGCCTTCCTGCAGGCCGCTCTTGGTGTTGATCTCCAGCTGAACGGGTCCGCCTGGCTCTACGAGCAGATTGCGGCGAGCCATTTCGTCGTCAACGGCCGGTGGCCGACTGTCGGGGAGCTCTACAAGAGCGCGACCAGGGAATTCGCGGTTGACGACGCATTCGAGCGCGTGATCGCCATGTTCGCGCCGGACGACTCATCCAATGGCGAGACCGAGGCGAGGCTCAGCCTGGAGCAGCTGCACCGCTGTCGCGACACGCAGGGCGAGCTTGACACCTTCGTTCAGGCGATACGCCTGGCCGTCGACGCCGACGAGGCGGTCGCAAGGGTGACCAGCGACGACGCCGCCCGACGGCTGAACCTTGACCGCCAGGCCACAGCGAAGCTGGGTCGGCTGCTCAGCTTGGCCCCCGACATCTGCCGGGAGGCCGAGGTGGTGGACGACTTCTCGAAGTGGAGCTTCCTCCCGTCATACAACGTGCACTTCTTCCGGCGGGTCAAGACCATCGACGACTACCTGGGCGTCGTCGCCAGCCTGAATCCCAGGGACGGCGCGGGCGATGTCGCCCTCACCGCCCCCGGCCCGGGAAACGGCGAGGTCCTGCCGGACGGCGTCGTCACCTTCCTCATGACCGACGTCGTGGAATCGACCCCCATCTGGCTCCAGAAGCGAGCCCAGATGTACGCGGCGATGAAGCGACACGACCAGCTTCTGACCGCGGCGATCGAAGGCAATGGCGGCGTCGTGCTGAAGGAACGGGGCGAAGGGGACAGCTTCTTTGCCGTCTTCCTTCGGGCCACCGATGCGGTGGCGGCGGCCTTCGACGCTCAGAAGGCCCTGATGTCTGAGCCCTGGACTGACAGGATCCCGATCAGCGTCCGCATGGCCGTGCTCACCGGTGAAGCCGATGCCCAGGATCGTGACTACCGGGCACCCGCCGTCAACCGGTGCGCCAAGCTGCGCCGCCGGGCCGTCGGCAACCAGATCCTGGTGTCCGAGACGACCTACTCCATCGTCGCCGACATCCTTCGCGATGACATCCGGTTGGTGAGCGTTGGCAAACGCCGGCTCGAAGGCCATGACCGCCACGAGGAGGTCTACGTGGTGCAGCACCCCGACATCGCGTTGGAAGCCGCGGTCGCGGAGGACGAAGGCTGAACCTCGTAAGAATTCGCGTTAAGGGGGATGCAAATTCGCCTGGCCGCCCTATCCTTCACACAGCCTCCAAGCGGGGCACAGTCGAACGATTCAAAGAGGATGGGAGTGGCCGTTCGTTGAAGTCTCGAAATCTTGGTGTGGCTTGGGCTCTGTGCGGCCTCGCGCTTCTGTCGTCGGCCCTGCTGCCGTCGTCGGGCGTGTTCGCTGCCGGCAGCGCCTACAGCTCCAATTCCTCGTCTTCCGATTCATCGGGGAACGGGAACGCCTCGACCCGCAAGCCGCGGACGGTTCCTTACTGGAGCTCCACGTTCACGGACCCCACCAACGGGGTTGCCTACCCTTTCACGATGGTCGGCTCGGATCCCCGACTTGGGCAGTCGACGACCGTTGACACCAGGATCATCCCGCTGAGCTTTACCTTTGTGGCCGGAGCCCAGGACGTCTCGTCCCTCAACATTCCGCCGCGGAATTATTTTCCGACACCGTTGGCGGTGACGATGGACGGCATCGACCACGTGGCGGACACGATTGCGTCGCCGATCTTCACGCCCGCCAACTTCCTGATCTCTGGAGATTCCGGCGTCCAGTTCGGCGACGCATTCGCCCGGGCGCAGTTCGGCATGATTGGCACTGACTACCACGTCAGGCTCGGGCAGCCACGTGTCGCCGACACCGTGTCGATCCAGGTTCCGGAGACGATGGGTGTCGCCGTCTTGAACCCGCTGGGGGTGCTGTTCGGCCGCGTGGATGCCACCTGGTTCAGGGAGCAGCTGGCGGCGATCATCGACGCGATGGACCTCAAGCCCACCACCCTTCCCATCTTCCTCAGCAACAACGTGGGTCAGTACTCAGACGGGATGTACATCCACTGCTGCAGCCTTGGCGGCCACGGTGCCGGATCGCCGGCGAGCGATGCGCCGATCACACTCGCGGGCAAGGAAAAGATCCGCACCTTCGTTTACTCGACCTATATCGCTCCGAATTCGTTCTCGCGTTTCCCAGCGCCGTTTGCCGGTCTCTCCGACATCAACTCTCTGAGCCACGAGATTGCCGAATGGATCGACAACCCGTTTGGCATGAACCAGGTCCAGCCGTACCGAATCCCGACCGCGCCACCTGGGGCGTGCTCCTCGGATCTCGAAACCGGCGACGTCCTGGCCGGGGTCTGGTTCCCAATGCCGGGCAACCCCGACCCTGCCGCAGGCCTGGTCTGGCACCCGCAGGACGAGGCGTTCCTGAACTGGTTCGCGCGTGACGGCGAGGGCGCAGGCCTGGCGCCGGCTGACGGCCGGTATACCCTCGCGGGCCCGATGACCACCGGGATCGGCGGCCCCTACGGAGCATTCGGACACAGCGCCCACGCCTGCTAGCGCGCTCTAGGCGAAACTGGTGGGGTGTTCGCCAGCTCGAACTACCCACCCGATCAGAAGGCCGCCGACCGTTTCGTGGCGGAGATGCGCCACGGCACGCTGATCGCCTGCAAGCCCGACGGATACCCGCAGGTCAGCATCCTGCCTTTCGTCAGGACCGAGGATGTCATCGAGCTGCACTGCGTGCAGGCGGACCCCACTCTCGACGCCGTCCGGGGCACGCCGCATGTCACCTTCTTCGTGTCGGACTACCTCGCCTGGTCGCCGCACAACTGGGTCGACGAGCGGGATGCCGGCCGCGCCACCCTGCACTTTCGAGCGGTCGCCTTCGAATGCGATGTGGAGCGCGTCTCCACCGATCCCGAGGACGTCGCCGGCGCCCTCCAGCGGCTGCTGCGCTCATATGAGCCCGGCGCCAGCTACGAGCCGATCCAGGTGGGCGAGTTTTACGGTCCGCGCCTGCGACGCCTCGCCACCATGCGTCTGAGGATCGTGCGCAGTCACATCAAGTTCAAGACGGGTCCCGCCGGCACTGCGCAGACGAAGCAGAAGGTCGCCGACCATCTGCGCGAGAGCGGGGACGCCGGTGACCTGCGTGCGGCGGAGGTCATCGAAGCTGCCCTCAGCGAGCGGGCGTGACGGCCACCTTGGAAGCAATGCCGTGGCGGCGCCGTTTGAACTGGGGCCGATGAACCGACTGATCGATCGCTACGCGGTGCTGTTTGTAGCCCTGGCGGCCACTCTGTGGGCGTCGGACGCCTACTTCCGCAACCAACTAGTCCAGCACCTGAGCGCGAGCCAGATCGTCGTCGCCGAGGACGCGTTGATCACGCTGTTCCTGCTGCCGGTCCTGATCCGCAGCCGCTACGAGCTGAAGCTCCTGGGCGCCCGTGGTTGGACGGCCGTGGCCGTCATCGCGGCCGGCGCGCAGGCGCTGGCGACAATCCTTTTCACGGCCTCGTTCGCAATCGCCGCCCAACATCAGCTGTTCGCGGAGACGTTCGTGCTGCAGCAGACCCAACCCCTGATCGCGATCGTGCTCGCGTGGGTCGTGCTCGGCGAGAGGCGAAGGCCGTGGTTCTGGCCGGCCGCCGCAGTGGCGATCGTGGCCGTGTACATGGTGGTTTTTGCGAGCGACCCGCTGTCACCGATCTCGGCTTTGCAGAACGGTCGCATCGAGGTCGGGCTGCTGGCTCTGGGCGCCGCCGTGCTCTGGGCCGGCGGCACGGTGTTTGGCCGCTTTGCCCTTGGCTCGATCTCGTTCTGGAGCATGACTGCGCTGCGCTTCACCCTGGCGCTGCCGGTGCTCATCGTGGTCGTTTTGGTGCAGAACGGGCTTGGCGGCTTCAGCCACTACCGGTTGAGCGACTTCGTGCCCAACCTGCTGGCGATTGCGATTGTGCCTGGGCTGCTGGCGCTGCTTCTGTACTACCGCGCGCTCTCCAAGACCCCTGCATCGCTGGCGACGATTGCGGAGATGGCGTACCCCGTCGCCGCGACCCTCATCGCGTCAGCCTCCCCGCCGTGGGGATTCAACCAGCCGATCTATCCAGTCCAGCTGGTCGGGACTGCGCTGTTGCTGGCGGTCATCGTGTTTCTGAACTGGACCCGCGAGAAGGTGCCGCCGGTGGTCGTGCGCTCCTCTCTGAAGGTCGCCGAAGCCAAGCCGGTAGGAGCAGGACGCTAGGCCCAGAGCTGCTGCGCACGGACGCCGAGGCCGTGCACCACCGCCGTGAAAGCGTCGCGCTGCTCGAGCCGATCGGCGCCAAACGTGTCGATGAGGTCCGCCCGAAACGCCGGGATATACGCTGAACCGCCGGTCAGGAGCACGCGGTCGACATCCGCGGCCTCGATCGCGGCCGCCTCCATCGCATCGGCGATCGCCTGCTTGACGAGGTCCAGCTCGGGGCGAATCATCGACTCGAAAGCGTGGCGCGTCAGCGGTATCCGCAGATCCAAAGCCGGGTAGCTGAGCTCGACCTCCTCCGAATCCGACAGCGCGATCTTGGCGCCCTCGATCGCCTTGTAGAAGTCATACGCGTGGCCTTCATAAAGGAGCGCATGGACGAGATCCCCCTCGCGCCCACCGATTCTCGCCAGGATCGATGGGATGCCGGGATCAGCCATCAGGAGTCGCACGGAGCTGGCGGTCCGCAGCTCGTTGAAAAGCCAGCTCGGCAGGCGCTCCAGGCCGAGCGCTGGTCCGACGCTCGTCTCGAACATGACGCCGTCGAGAATCTCACCGCCCACAGCCACGCCGCCCATCCCTGCGATGTGGGACTTGCCGCTGCGCGAGTCCATGATCGCCGCGTCGAAAGTACCGCCGCCAAAGTCGACAGCCATCTCCACGCCGCGATGTCTCTCCTCGCCGATCACCGCCGCGGTAGGTTCTGGGAGAAATGCGACCTCTTTGAATCCGACGCTCGTCGCGGCGTCCTCCAGGCGCTTGAACGCCTCGGCGTCCGCGGCGGCGCGGTCGTGCGGATCGGCGCCGGCAAACACCACAGGGTGTCCCAGCACCACGCGATTCGGTGCTTGCACGACGGCAGCGTCGGCCTCTGACTTCAGTCTCTCGAGCACGACGCCGACCAGCGTCGAAACTGAAAAGTCGATCGCCCACGAGTTGGTGCCCGAAAAGCCGAGCTTCGCCAGCTCGTGCTTCACCCCGGACAGCAGGCGCGCGTCGTTGCAGCCGCCGCCCTTCCGGTACTGCCGGCATTCGGTGTCCCAGCCGTACGGGGCCAGCGGGCATTTCCAGCAATCGGTCTTGCGGTGGCCGGACCTCAGGAACGTCTTGACGCCCTCATCGCCGGCGTTGCGGCGACCGGACCGGTGCAGGTAGACGAACGAGGGCAGCGTGAGTGAGGCGCCTCCGGCGCCAACGGCAAGCACTTCGACGTGATCGGGGTAGGCGATGGAGATCGCGCTGTTGCTGGTCCCGAAGTCGATACCGTAGCCGAGGGGGATGCCGGTGGACGTCACAACGGGACTATAGAATCGACCCATGGCTGAATACGGAACGTCGGTTGTCTGCAGCGCTTCTGCGGAAAAGGTGTGGCAGATCTGGTCGGACACCTCCACCTGGGGTGAATGGAACCCCAACGTGGACACCATGGAGCTGCAAGGCCCGTTCGCATCGGGCAGCACCGCGATCATGAACACCAAGGCCGGGCAGCATCACAAGATGCGGCTCGTCGACGTGCAGCCCGGGCGATTCTTTGCGCTCGAGACGAATGTGATTCCAGGCACCATGTTCCGCTTCAACTGCCGCGTCGAACCTGTCGGCGCCGAGAGCAAGATCAGCCAGACAGTCGAGGTCAAGGGTCCGCTTGGATTCCTGCGCGGCATGCTTGGCCCCGGCGTAGCGAAAGAGTTTGGGACGCTGCTTTCCAACCTCGCTCACAAGGCGGAAGCGAGCGATCAATAAGCCGATCCTTAACGCCGCTTTGCGCGCCTAGTCGGCGGCGGCGGTCTAGGACAGGCGCGCCAGGGCGGCGCTCACTGCGTCCGCGTCGTCCGGCTCGAGATGACTCGCCAGGTTGCGCTCCAGGCTGCGCAGGAAAACCGCGTGCGCCTTTTCAAATCCCGCCTGTCCCGCCGAGGTGATATGGGCGTACACCCCTCGGCGATCGCTGGGACAGGATTGGCGATCGATCAGGCCGGCGTTGACCATCTGCTCCAGCCGTCGGGACGCTCCGCTGTCGCTCAGGCCGGCGACCTTCGCCAGGTCCTGGTACCGCATCAGGCCTTGCGGTGCGCGCGTGAGGTGCAGCAGCACCTCGTACCACGCCGTCGGCATGCCCGCGTCGGGCGTCATGTCTTTCTCGATTGCCGCCCTCATCGCTCCATGTGCGCGGCACAGAACCTCCCATAGTTCCAGCGCCTTGGCGCGGCTCAGGTTCGACACCGGGCTCATGGTAAGTCTCGTCTCGTCGGTTGGAACAGGGGAGGGGCCGGGTTTTCCCCGGCCCCTTCGCTCAGCTCCTTACGAGGCCGGGGCTGCCTCCGCCACCTTGACGACGATCTCGGCGTCGATCTCGAGCTTGATGGTATGGCTCGCCATGGGGATTGCCCCCGCGAGGCCGTCCCAGTTGAGACCGAAGTCCATCCGGTTGATCTGTCCCTTGGCGGTGACGCCGAGGCGCTCCTTGCCGCCGAACGGGTCGGCCACACGGCCCTCGAGAGTGGCCTCCAGCGTGATGGGCTTGGTGGTTTCCTTGATGGTGAGGTCTCCCGTGACCTTGTAGGTGTCACCCTCTACGTGCTGGACGCCGGTGACCTTGTAGGTCATGTAAGGGAACTTCTCGATGTCGAAGAAGTCGGCCGAGCGAAGGTGGTTGTCCCGCTGATCCGTCTTCGTGCTGAGGCTCGCGACGTCGATCTTGACCTCGCCGCGCGCCTGGGTGAAGTCGTCGTCGGGGCCTTCGAAGAAGCCGTCGAACTTGCTGAAGTGACCGTGAACTGTCGACACCGCAAGGTGCTTCGCCGAGAACCCGACGTTGGTGTGACTTGGATCGATTTCGTACCTGACCATTGGTTTGTTCCTCCTGGAATTTGAAGCGGCATCTTGCGCCGCAGCTAAGGGGTATTACTTGCTTGCGCAAGCAACTATTCCAA
>DATARC010000099.1:0-4633 GCA_036264335.1 Candidatus Dormiibacterota bacterium | reverse complement strand
CGACCTTGTTTCGTGCTGGACGACCCGTCGACTGAAGTTCTGAACTGATGGCGCTACGGACCGCTGTAGAGGATCCGGCGAACGCCGCCGTTGGAGCTGCAGGCACCAGAGACGCCTCCGGAGTGGCTCCATTTGCCGCTGAAGCACTGCACTACATAGCCCCTCGTTGCGGTCCAGAACGTACTGACGCACGGTGAAAAGTAGGCGCAGAAGTTGGATGGCGGATTGCGGATGACGCCCCCACGACCGCAAAAGTTGTAATGCCACGGATTCGACGGCGCGCCGCAAAGATTGACCACTGGCTTCACCGTGGGTTTGGGCGTCGGCTTAGGGGTGGGTCTGGGAGTGGGTTTGGGCGTAGGCGATGGGCTGGGTGCTGCAGAAGGAGACGGGGAGGGACTAGGAGCTGCAGAAGGAGATGGAGAGGGACTAGGAGCCGGTGATATCAGCAGTGATGGCGATGCACCTGGAGATGCGGTGCCAGCTGGGAGGAGAGCTACCGGTGTGGGTGTAGGCGCGGGCCTGTGGGCGGGTCGCTCCGCGACACTAGAGGGCGTGGGTGTCGGATACGCGGCCACAAGGGTCAAGCCGCCGCCGCAGGATCCAAGGAAGATGCACCCTGCTGTTATGGCGGCACTAAGGAAAAATCCGCGACGCCTAGCTACTCGCAGGGTGGACGGAGTAGCGAGCAGAACCGCCAAGCTGACGAGCACGAGCCCGGTGCCAAGGGTGCCAAACGCCGTTGGGCTGCCTGCGCTCTGCTCCCCGATAAATACGATGAGGACAATTACGGACAGAAGAAGCACAAGTATCGCGAGACCGGCAAGAACCCAGCTTCCGATGCGCCAGATCTTTGGCCAACCTGAGGAACCAGAACCCAGGGGCCTATTCGCCACCCATCCGGCCTCTGTCCACTTCCAAGCGCCGTCCGCAGAAATGGCGGATAGCCACTGGGTGCCGTCCCAATACGAAAGACCGTCGTCAGAGAACTTTGTCAAGCGTCGTCCGTGGATTTAATCACCCGCCAAGCCACGTTGCAAACTTGCACCTCCTGCTGGACGAGCCAAGCGACCTTGTAGCTTAGGACGTAGGCCCAAGTAGACTATTCCGGGGTCCGCCACACCCAGCCAAAAGAATGCCGCACGCCCCTGAAACCTTCGTCCACCTCCACAACCACACCGAGTTCTCGCTGCTCGATGGGGCGAGTCGCATCCACGCGCTCGTGGAAGCCGCGGCCAAGCTCGAAATGCCCGCCCTCGCGATCACCGACCACGGCGTCATGTACGGCGCGATCCACTTCTACAAGGCCTGCAAGGAGGCCGGGATCAAGCCCATCGTGGGCTGCGAGGTCTATGTCGCCCCCCGCTCGCGTCTACTGAGGGAGGGCCGCGTCGACCGCGACCCCAACCACCTCACGCTGTTGGCCGCGGACCACGAGGGCTACGTCAACCTCATGAAGCTCTGCACCGTCGGCCAGATGGAGGGCATGTACTACAAGCCGCGGATCGACAAGGAGATCCTCGCCCAGCACTCGAAGGGCATCATCGCCCTCTCGGGCTGCCTCCAGGGCGAGCCGGCTAGCCGCATCACCGAGGGCGACCTCGACGGCGCGCGCGAATCGGTCGCCACCTACAAGGACATCTTCGGCGCCGACCGCTTTCTCCTCGAGGTGCAGCGCCATGGCATCGACCGGCAGGACAAGGTGAACGAAGCGCTCGCGGTCTTCGGCAAGGAGTTCGGCCTGCGCCTGTGCGCCACCAACGACCTGCACTACGTGCACCGCGACGACTCCGAGGCGCACGACGTGCTGCTGTGCCTCCAGACCAACGCGCGTTACAACGACCCGAATCGCTGGCGCTTCTCCTCGCAGGAGAACTACTTGAAGACCCCTGAGGAGATGCGCTCCACGTTCGCCGATCTGCCCGATGCCCTGGCCAGTACGATCGACGTGGCCGACATGGTCGACCTCAAGCTGAAGCTGGGAGACACGCTGCTACCACCCTTCGATGTGCCCGACGGCATGACCCCGGACCAGTACCTGAGGAAGGTCGTCGAGGACGGCATGCGCTGGCGCTTTGAGAACCCGAGCGCCGCGGTCGTCGAGCGTGCGAACAACGAGCTGAACGTGATCAGCCAGACGGGCTACGCGTCCTACTTCCTTATCGTCTGGGACTTTTACAAGTTCGCGCGCCAGCAGGGGATCGTGGTGGGGCCGGGCCGTGGCAGCGCCGCGGGAAGCCTCGTCTCCTACTGCCTCGGGATCACCAACCTCGATCCGCTCGCGCACGGCCTGATCTTCGAGCGCTTCCTCAACATCGACCGCGTGTCGATGCCTGACATCGACTGCGATTTCTCGGTGGAGGGACGCGAGAAGGTCATCAACTACGTCTCCAAGAAGTACGGGGTCGATCGCGTGGCCCAGATCATCACCTTCACCACGATGGCGTCGAAGGCGGCGATCCGCGACGTAGGCCGCGTGCTCGAGGTGCCGCTGCGCGACACCGACCGGCTGGCCAAGCTAATCCCCGTCTGGCAGGGCCGGTCGAAGAGCCTCGCGGATGCGATGAAGGAGGTCCCCGAGTTCAGGCAGGCGTACGAGGAGAGCGATGAGCAGAAGCGCCTCATCGACGTCGCGCAAGCGCTCGAAGGCGTGTCGCGCAACGTGAGCACCCACGCGGCCGGCGTCGTCATCGCGCCGAACCCGCTGGTGCAGTACACGCCGCTCCAGTTCGGGCCTGGGCGCGAGGCGGTGGTGACGCAGTACGACATGAAGGCGGTCGGCGACATCGGCCTGCTGAAGATCGACTTCCTGGGCCTGCAAAACCTCGACATCATCGCCACGTGCCTGCGCCTGCTGCGCGAGCATCGCGGCCTCGAGATCGACATCGAGCAGATCCCCTTCGACAACGCCAAGACCTACGAGCTGCTCTCTGCCGGCGACACGCATGGCGTGTTCCAGCTGGAGGGTGCGGGCATGCGCCGGATGGTCATGGACATGCGACCGCAGGTGTTCTCAGATGTCGCGGCTGCGGTGGCGCTCTTCCGCCCGGGCCCGATGGTCAACATCCCGGCCTTCATCGCTCGCAAGCAGGGCCGCGAGCCCATCGAGTACATGCACGAGCGGCTCGAGCCGATCCTGCGCGAGACGTACGGCGTGATGATCTACCAGGAGCAGGTGATGATGGCCGCGCGCGAGATCGCCGGCTTCTCGATGAGCGAGGCGGACAACCTGCGCGCCGCGATGGGCAAGAAGGACAAGCCCAAGATGGCCAAGATGCGCACCAAGTTCATCGAGGGTGCGCTGGAGCGCGACATCCCGCAGGCGACCGCGGATGCGCTGTTCGACAGCATCGCGAAGTTCGCGGAGTACGGCTTCAACCGCGCGCACTCCGCGGCGTACGGCGTGATCGCGTACCAGACCGCGTACCTGAAGGCCAACTACCCGCTCGAGTACATGACCTCGCTGCTGATCCACATGGAGGGCAACGCGGACCGGGTGGCGACGGCGATCGTCGACTGCCGCAGCCGCGGCATCGAGGTGCTGCCGCCCGATATCAATGCGTCGCGCGCGGACTTCTCGATGGTCGACGGCCGCATTCTCTTCGGGTTGGCGGCAATCAAGAACGTGGGGCAGCATGCGGTCGAGTCGATCGTCGAGCTGCGCGAGACCGATGGCCCGTTCAAGTCGCTCGAGGATCTGTGCGAGCGGACGACCGCGATCCAGGACGTCAACCGCAGGGTGCTCGAGGCGCTGGTGCAGTCGGGCGCGTGCGACAGCCTGGGCGAACGCAACCGGTTGATCGCAACGCTCGAATCGGCCCTGAGCCGCGCCGACCGCGCGAGGAAGGATCGCGAATCGGGCCAGACTTCGCTGCTCGACATGGTCGGCTCGCCCGACTCGCCGGCCGAGGACTACGGGTTGCTGATCGATGTCGCGCCGATGTTGGGGGAAGAGAAGCTGCGCCTGGAGAAGGAGCTGCTGGGCCTCTATCTATCCGACCACCCGCTGCGGCGGATCAGCGCGGAGCTGGCCAAGCTGTCGGACACCCAGGCGGTGGAGGTGACGAGCGCGCTGCAGGACACCGAGGTGAGGGTGGCCGGCCTGGTGCGCGAGGTGCGGCGCGTGGTGACGCGGAAGGGCCAAATTATGGCCTACGCGCAACTGGAGGACCTCACGGGCAGCGTGGACGTGGTGCTGTTCCCGCGAATCTTCGAGCAGACGCGCCTGCTGTTCGAGCCGGACAAAGTGCTTGTCGTGCAGGGCAGGGTGGACGCGCGCGCGGGCAGCACGCGGGCCACTGGAGCCGCTGCTCAGCCGATTGACCCGGAGATCGAGGTCGAGGCGGAGGTGGCCTCGATCGTGGCCGAGATGGCGTGGCTGTGGGATGACCCGGAGTGCCAGCCGAAGGCAAGACGCCAGCTGGTCCACGTGAGGATCCCCAACAGCGACGAAGGCCTGGCGGAGCAGCTGGAGGCGGTGTTCGCGAGGCATCCGGGCACTGACGAGGTGGTGCTCCACGTGGTGGTGGGGAGCCGAGAGGTCACCGTGCACGCGGATCGCTACCATGTGCTGGCCGGTCCAGCCCTGGCGGCCGAGATCGATGAGCTGGTGGGCGAGCCGGCCACGAAGCTG
>DATARC010000040.1:0-10930 GCA_036264335.1 Candidatus Dormiibacterota bacterium | reverse complement strand
TCGCCCGACGAGGCCGGAAACCAGGCCTCGACCAGCAGCTCGTCGGGCTCGAGCGCCGTTTCAAACACACCCTTGAACAGCTGGCTCGCATCGATGACCCGGTCGCCGCGCGAGGAGCGGGCGATCACGTGGCCGCCAAGGGCCAGAAGAACCGCCGGGAGCTCCGATGCGGGATCGGCGTGGGCGATGCTGCCGCACACGGTGCCCCGGTTGCGAATCACACGGTGCGCGACGAGCCGCACGGCCGCCATCAGCAGCGGGCACACGCGAGAAACGACATCCGAGTCTTCGACCGCCGCCTGCCTCGCCAGCGCCTGCACAGCGACCCCGCCATCCCGCTCATAGATCGCTTCGACGCCGCGAAGTCGATTGATGTCAACGAGGTGAGCCGGTCTGGCGAGGCGGAAGTTGAGGAGCGGGACGAGGGACTGGCCTCCCGCGAGCACCTTCGCATCCTCCAACGAGCTGAGCAGCTCGCACGCCTCATCGACGGTCGCCGGGGCGTGATACTCGAGTGGAGGCGGTTTCACTCCAGGATCGCGACCGCCCGGCAGGGCGACGCCTCGCCGCCCTGGAACCGCCACGGGAAGCAACCGAAGGTGATCTTCTGGTCGAGCACCTCATCGATCTGACCGCCGAGATTCTCGATATGGATGATGTCGTGCGGAAAGAGGAGCGTGTGCATGATCTGGTAGTCAGCCTTGGGAAACACGTCGTCAAGGCCGCGGCCGAGCTTCTTCTCGGCATCCTCGACCTCGTCGCTTCGAATCCGCCGGATGACCGTGTTCATCGGATGATCCGCGCTTCCTGCGTCCACCGCGATCCACCTGACGCCGCGTTCGAGCACCCACTCGGCGAAGGCACGGGTGGGACCCGGATGTCGAATGAAGTATTTGGTCTCGTCCACCTGCGACCTGTCGGTCCAGTTCTCCGGGTAGTAACGGTGGTACCCGGTATGGATGACGAGGATGTCGCCTCGTTCGATGCGGTGCCCTGTGTCTTTCTCCCACCGCTCGAAGTGCTCGGGGCCATAGAGGTCGTAGTCACCAAGGCCCATCCTCTCGAGATCCACGACGCAAGCCGGGCCGATGAGAAAGTCGAGGCCGAGGTCGCCGATGAACTTGCCGCCCGAAAGGAAGTGGGCCGGAGCGTCGAGGTGCGTGCTGACGTGGAGCGTCATCGTTATCTCCTGGCCGCCTGCCTTGTCGAACGCCAGCCGCTTGATCCATCGGATGGCCGGTCCCGCGTAGCCGGCGAAAGCCGGGGTGTGCAGAGAGAAGTCCTGCGTCAGGTCCAGATATCTCATTCAGTCAAAACGATAGTGGGCACCGCTGTCGAAAGCAGTGCCCACTGATCAACCTTGCTTCAGTTACGTGACTCGATCACCGGGGTAGCCGAGGGGGCCTGGTTGCGCAAGCCGAGATTGAACACGTAGTAGAGGACGGCGGTGAGCACGAACCCGACGATGAAGGTGACGTCCCCGATGCCCGGGTTGTTGGTCGGGATTGGGCCGACGTATAGCGGGAAGACATTGGCGAAGAGGTACACCGAAATCACGAGCCCGGCCGCCATGGCGACGATGCCCTGCCAGCGGTTGTAGCTCGTGTTGTAGAACATGCTCTCGTCCCCATAGTTGCCCTTGCGCAGCCAGTAGTCGACGAAGACGACTGCGAGCCACGGTGCGATCCAGTAGCTGATCAGAATCAGGAAGGTCTCGTACTTGCCACCGGGCGCGACCTGTGCCTGAAAGGCGATGCCGCCGATGAACCCGATCACTCCGACGATGATTGCGAGCATGGCGCGGCGCTGCCGGAGCGTCATGCCCATCTCCTTGATCCCAAGGGACACGAGCGACATGGTTCCGCTGTAGATGTTGATCGCATTCGCGGCCACCGCTCCGATCGCGATACAGAGCAGGGTCGGGTAGTAAACCCAGTCGGGCATGGCCCGCTGCAGCTGGGCGGTCGGAATGCCGTTCCAGTCTGTGCCGTGGACGGTCACCAACACCGCGCCCGCCAGCTCCAGGACGACACATGACAGGAACACTCCGAAGCCGGCCCAGAACCCGACCATCCTCCGATTGGTGTTGGGGGGCAGGTACCGTGTGTAGTCCGCGGCAAAAGGGTTCCAGCCGACCGCGTAGCCGAAAGCTGCAGTGAAAGCCAGCAGCCAGCCACCCGGTATCGGGGTTGCGCTGTAGTCGTAGTGGCCGTTCATGAAGATGAAGAAGCACGCGACGATGAAAACGATCCCCAGCAGCGGCAGCGCGACCCGCTCGAAAACGTGGATCAGGTTGTGCCCGAGAGTCGCAATGACCACCTGCACGACGACGATGACCAGGAACGCCAACCAGAAGGGAAGGCTCAGCGACGGGAGCAACGCCTGCACGGCGAAGGCGCCGCTGACGCTGTTGACGATGAACCAGCCGAAAGATGCGGTCAGGCCGTTCAGGCCGGCGGGAAGTATGTTGCCAAGGAAGCCGAAAGCTCCGCGGCTCTCGACCATCATCGGGACTCCGAACTTCGGGCCCCACGAGGAAAGGACGGCGTGCGAGAGCGAGCCGAGCGCCGTGCCGATGATGATGGCGGTCGCGGCCTGCCAGAGATTCAAACCCAGAAAGGCCACGGCGATGACGCCGATGAATACCGTCGCGAACTCGAGGTTCGGCGAGAGCCATGTCCAGAACAGCTGCATCGGGTTGCCGTGCCTCTCGCGCAGCGCTATGTACTCGACGCCGCCAGGCTCGATGGTGGCGACCCTCTCCCCGTAGTCGCCTTCACGAACCGGGACGTGTTTTTCTACTTCCTCAGTCGTCTGCACTGACCTTCCCCCTTAGACAAACCGGCCGTGTTCGTTCCGAAGTTTAGGTCTCTGATAGCCTCCTGTCGATGGCCAGCAGGCGGGAGCAGGTGAGGGCTGACTGATTGCTCGACTTGCTCCTGACCGGCGCCCGCATCCCAGGGCAGACATCATCTCGCGAGATCGGGATTCGGGACGGCGTGATCGCGAAGGCCGAGCCCGAGGCGCGCCAGGTCATGGATCTCGGCGGCGCCCTCGTGACTCCGGCCCTGGTCGAGCCTCACATCCACCTCGACGCCGTGCTCACAGTTGGCGAACCCCGCCACAACCAGACCGGCTCCCTTTTCGAGGGTATCGCCATCTGGGCCGAGCGAGGCCCGATGCTGAGCGTGGACGACGTCAAGCGCCGCGTCCGCACCGTGCTGCGCTGGCAGCTGGCCAACGGCGTCCAGTTCGTTCGCAGCCATGTGGACGTATGCGACCCCGAGCTGCGCGCCGTCCGCGCTCTGCTCGAGCTGCGCGAAGAGGTCGGCGACCAGATGGAGCTTCAGCTCGTCGCATTTCCGCAGCAGGGCATCATGTCGTTCGAGGGCGGCGAGGATCTGATGCGCCGGGCCGTGGAAATGGGGGTGGACGTGGTGGGGGCCATCCCGCACTTCGAGCTGACGCGCGAGTACGGCGAGCGCTCGGTCAAGTTTGCGATGGCGCTCGCGGCCGACAAAGGCCTGCGGGTTGACATCCACTGCGACGAAACGGACGACGACCACTCCCGTTTCGTCGAGGTGATGGCAGCAGAAACGATCAGGCTGGGCATGGGCGGTCGGGTCACCGCCAGCCACACCACCGCCATGCACTCGTACAACGCCGCCTATGCGTACAGGCTCATCAACAATTTGAAGCGCGCCCAGATGCACATGGTCACCAACCCGCTGGACAACTCGACACTGCAGGGGCGCTTCGACAGCTATCCCATCCGCCGCGGCCATACCCGCGTGAAGGAATTGCTGGCGGCGGGGGTCAACACCTGCATCGGCCACGACTCGGTGATGGATCCCTGGTACCCGCTAGGCTACGGCGATCCCCTCCAGGCCGCGTTCGTGCTAGCGCACTACGGCCAGATGTCAGGGCACGGTGAGCTCAGCACGCTGATCGACATGATCACGCGCAACCCCGCCAGCGCCCTCGGCCTCGAGGGCTACGGATTGGAGCCGGGCTGCCGGGCCGACCTCTGCGTCTTCAACGCGCCGACCGAGATGGACGCGATCCGGCTGGTCGCGCCGAGGAAGCTCGTGTTGCGCGGCGGGAAGATCGTCGCGCGCACGGAACCGGCGCAGACGACTGTGGTCTGGGACGGTCGCGAAGAGTCGGTCGACTTCCTGAAGCCGACCGCCACATGATCGAGATCGTGGTCGCGAACCTCCGCTTCATCGCGCGCCTGGAGACTGAGAAGGCGCCGAAGACCAGCGCCAGGTTCCGCGCCATGCTTCCGCTCAAAACCAAGATCATCCAGGCGCGATGGAGCGGCGAGGCGGCCTGGATACCTTTCGGCGAGCTGAACCTCGACCTGGGTTACGAGAATCACACCAGCTACCCCGCTCCCGGCCACCTGCTGCTGTATCCGGGCGGGGTGAGCGAAACGGAGATCCTGTTTCCGTATGGCTCGACGATGTTCGCCAGCCGCGTGGGCCAGCTGGCCGGCAACCACTTCGCCACGATCTACGAGGGCAACGAGCAGCTAAGTGAGCTTGGGAAACGCGTGGTGTGGGAGGGGGCGCAGGACATCACCTTCGAGGAACGCGACGGCTAACGCCGAATGAGTCAGTCAGCCGAGACCGCGATGAAGCGGCTCGACCTACTCGGCGCGATCAGCGACGAGCCCGATCGCCTGACCCGCCAATTCGCCGGCGAGGCGATGCGGCGCGCGAACCAGATGGTCGGCGGGTGGATGCAGGCCGCCGGCATGGTGGTCCATCAGGACAATATCGGGAACCTTCACGGACGATACGAAGCCGCCGCGCCGAACCGGCCGGCTCTCATCCTGGGCTCGCATCTCGACACAGTCCGCGATGCAGGCAAGTACGATGGGCCGCTCGGGGTCATGGTGGCGATCGCCGCCGTACAAGGACTGCACGATCGCGAACAGCGACTGCCATTCGCAATCGAGGTCATCGCCTTCGCCGACGAGGAGGGGCTGAGGTTCAGCTCTACTTACCTGGGCAGCCGCGCCGTGGCGGGGTTGCTCGGCGCTGCCGACCTTGACCGGGCTGATCCAGATGGGGTGACGATTGCGGAGGCGATCGGCGCCCTTGGCGGGGATCCCTCGCGGATTCGCGACGACAAGTGGCAGGGGCGGCCGATCGGCTATGTCGAGGTTCACATCGAGCAGGGGCCGGTGCTCGAAGGTCTTGGCCTGCCCGTCGGCGTCGTGACGGCGATCGCCGGGCAGGCTCGCTACCGGGTGGGCTTCATCGGGTCGGCCGGGCATGCAGGCACCGTGCCGATGCGGGGTAGGCGCGATGCGCTCGCCGCGGCGGCCGAGTTCGTGCTCGCGGTCGAATCCGGAGGGCTATCGCGCGAAGGCCTCGTCGCCACCGTCGGCCAGCTGACCGTCCACCCTGCCGCATCGAACGTGATTCCCGGCGGGGCGGCGCTGAGCCTGGATGTCAGGCACCCGGACGAGGGAATCCGAATCGAAAGCACCAGCCAGATCCTGGAGCGCGCACACGAGATCGCGAAGCGCCGGGGCGTCGAATCCACGATCGAGCGGTTGAGCGACAACTCGTCGGTGCCATGCTCAGCCAATCTCCGGTCCCTGCTGACCAGGGCCGTCGAGGCATGCGGTCTCACGCCAGTCCATCTCGCCAGCGGAGCCGGCCACGATGCCGTCCCGATGTCATCGATCACCGAGGTGGCGATGCTGTTCGTGCGCTGCAAAGCCGGCATAAGTCACAACCCGGCGGAATCGGTGACGACCGAAGATGTGGCGGTCTCCATCGACGTGCTGGAGCGGTTCCTGGACCTGCTGGCCAAAGCATGATCATCCGCGGCGGGACTGTCGTCACAGTGCGCGGAGTCGAGAAGGCGGACATAGAGATCGCCGGCGACCAGATCGCCGCGGTCGGTCAGAACCTTCCGGATGACGGCGAGGAGATCGACGCCTCGGGCATCCATATCTTTCCAGGCGGCGTCGATTCGCACGTCCACCTCAACGAGCCGGGGCGCACGGCGTGGGAGGACATCGCGCACGGGTCGGCGGCGCTTGCCGCGGGCGGCTACACGAGCTTTATCGACATGCCGCTCAACAACCTGCCGGTGACGACCGACGTCGAGGCTTTCGACCTGAAGCTCGATGCGATGAAGCGCTCGTCGATAGTCGATTTCGGCCTGTGGGGCGGGCTGGTGCCAGGCAACCTCGACCAGCTCGAGCCGCTGGTCAAGCGCGGAGTCATGGGCTTCAAAGCTTTCATGTGCCCGAGCGGCATCGAGGAGTTCCCCGCCAGCGACTTCGACACGCTGCTTTACGGCATGCGACGAATACAGGAGCTGGACTCCATCCTGCTGGTGCACGCCGAAAGCTCGATGCTGACCGAGATGCTCTCGACCCAGGCGGTGGCGGCGGGCAGGCACTCAGCTCGAGACTTCATCGCGTCGAGACCCGACGGCGCCGAGCTGGAGGCGATCTCGTTGGTGTGCGCCCTCGCGGTCGATACCCACTGCCGCGTGCATGTCGTGCATGTGAGCACCGGCGAAGGCGCTCAGTGGCTCGCCGATTCCGAAGGACATGGCGTCGACGTCAGCGGCGAGACCTGCCCCCACTACCTCCTGTACACGGAGAGTGACCTGGAACGGTTGGGCGGGCTCGGCAAGTGTGCGCCGCCTTTCCGCACCGCTCGGGATCGCGACGATTTGTGGCAGCGCCTGGCGGAAGGCTCGCTCAAGATCGTGGTCTCGGACCATTCACCGAGCACGCTGGACCTGAAGCAGGGCGACGACTTCTTCAAGCTGTGGGGCGGGATCTCGGGCTGCCAGTCCACCCGGCAGCTGCTTCTCGCTCATGCCGCCGAGCGCGGCGTGGATCTCCCGACGGTTGCGGCGGTGACCGCCACCAACGTCGCTCGCCGGTTCGGGCTTGCCCAAAAGGGAGACGTCGCGGCGGGGTTCGACGCCGACCTGTGGCTGGTCGACCTGTCGCAGGAAGGCATCGTCAGACGAGAAGACCTCCTTTATCGCAATCCCTTTAGCGCGCACGAAGGCCAGCCCATCCGCGGACGCACAGTGCGCACGCTGGTTCGGGGAAAGACCGTGTTCGCGGACGGCAAACCGGCGACGACGCGGCCCGGGCGGTTCCTCAGACCTTTGCGAGGCGAAGCGCCGCCGCGCTGATCTCGCGCGCGATCTCGCCTTCGTCCCCGGTCGTCAATCGGCCGTCGCGGACCACGACCTTCCCGTTCACCACGACAGCATCCGCGCGCGCTGGAGGCGCGAGGGCAAGGCCGGCCAAAGGATCTCGAATGCCGGCGTGCTCGAGGTCGTCGACGCGGAAGAGCGCGACGTCGGCGCATTTGCCGACCTCGAGCGTGCCGCAATCGTCGCGACCCAGGCACGCTGCACCGCCGGCAGTCGCCATGCGCCACGCCGCCCTGGTGTCGAGGGCTGCCGGCGCGTCGAGACGGCCCGACAGCGCTGCTCGGGCGCGCGCCAGGTAAATCGCCTGGTGCACCTCCATCGCGAGGTTGGCGTCTTCGTTGCTCGCAGAGCCATCGACGCCAAGACCGACGTGAGCACCGGCCTTGACCAGGTCTTCCGTGCGACACGCACCCGCACCCAGGCGCATGTTGCTGGATGGGCAGTGGGCGATGGCGGTCTTCGATTCCGCGACCCGATCGACCTCCGCGTCGCTCAGGTGAATACCGTGCGCGAACCAGACATCGTCACCCGTCCAGCCGAGGTCTTCCATCAGCTCCATCGGCCTTCGTCCGAACCTCTCGACGCAGAACTTCTCCTCGTCGAGCGTCTCCGCCACGTGCGTGTGCAAGCGCACGGCGTGCTTTCGCGCGAGTGCCGCGGAGTCCCGCATCAGCTGGGGTGTGACCGAGAAAGGTGAGCAGGGCGCCACAGCGACACGGCACATCGAACCTGGGCTTCCATCGTGATAGCGCTTGATCACCTGCTCAGTGTCGGCAAGGATGCGGTCCTCGTCTTCGACGACGCTGTCCGGTGGCAGGCCACCCTTCGACTGGCCCAGCGACATCGACCCGCGACATGGATGAAAACGGAGCCCGAGCTCCGACGCAGAGCTGACGAGCGCCTCGAAAATTCCGGGGGCGCCCATCGGAAATACGTAGTGGTGGTCGGTGGAAAGAGTGCAGCCCGACAGCAGCAGCTTGGCCATGGCCGCCCTTGCGGCGGTTCGCACAATGTCGGCGTCGATGCGCGCCCACACCGGGTACAGCGCGCGCAGCCATTCGAACAGCGTGCCGTCGGGCTCATACCCGCGGGTCGCCCATTGGTACATGTGGTCGTGCGCGTTGACCAGTCCCGGCATGGCGACGCAATTCGGCAGGTCAAGCCTCTGGTCGGCGGCCGGAGGCGTGCCCGATCCGACCTCGACGATCAGGCCATCGCGTGCCAGCAGCCACCCGCCCTCCAGCTCCGCCGTTCCGGTCATGAGCAGACCGGCCTTCACGACAAGCGTCGTCAAGGTTTTGTCAGGTCGACGATGTCGTGCGGACGCACCGGCGCCCGCGTTAGCGGGCGTCCCGTGGCCGCCCGGATCGCGGCGACGATCGCCGGCCCTGATGAGATCGTCGGCGGTTCGCCGACACCTTTGAGCCCGTAAGGCGAGTGCGGATCGCCGAGCTCGAGGATTTGCATCTTCACCGGGGGCATGTCGAGGATGGTCGGCAGCAGATAATCGGTGAAGGAGGCGTTGCGGATGACGCCATCCTTGACCTGAATCTCCTCCATCACCGCCAGGCCGAGGCCCTGCGCCGCGCCGCCTTCCAGCTGGCCTTCAACCGCCTGCGGATTGATCGCCTTGCCGACGTCTTGCGCGGTCGCCAGCTCGACGACCTTCACCAGTCCCAGCTCGGTGTCGACGTCGACGACGGCACGATGTGCGGCGAAGGCGTACTGGAGATGGGCGTTCGCCTGGCCGGTTTCCGGATCCAGTCGCGTGGTCCGCCGCGGATGGAACTCGCGCGTCTCCTCGATCACCTCTTCACCAAGGAGCGTGGCCAGATCCACAACCACCTGCCCACCCGCCGACACAATGGCGTTGTTTTCAAGGCGAAGACTCTGGCCAGGGTCGACGTCGCGGCTTCCCAGCTCGGAGTGAGCGAGGCTGAGCACCCTCTCTCTCACCGCCTCGCACGCGGCTTTCACCGCGCCACCGGTGATGTAGGTCTGGCGCGACGCCGAAGAGGAGCCCGCGGAACCGACCACTGTGTCGGCGTTGAGCACTGCCACGTCGCCGACGCCGAGCTCCGTGCCCGCGATCTGCGCCTGTACGGTGACCAGCCCCTGGCCAACCTCGGCGCCGGCACTGTGAACCTCGACCCTTGGACGGCCACCGACCACAGACAGCCGGACCCGTGCCGTCGAGTAATCGTCGAAGCCCTCCGAGTAGCCGATGTTCTTGAACCCGATCGCGTAACCCACGCCACGTTTGACCCCTTCGCCATGAGTCGTGTTCGACACCCCGCCCGGCATCCGGGTCAGGTCGACCGCGCCGGTTGCGGTTGCAGGCGGCAGGGGTTCTTCGCGCACCAGGCGCAGCAGGTCCGCCACCGGCACGGGGCCTTCGACCACCTGCCCCGTGATCATCGTGCTCCCGGTCTTCATCGCATTGCGCATTCGCAGGTCGATCGGGTCAATCCCCAGCGCGGCCGCGAGCTTGTCCATCTGTGCCTCGTGGGCATAGCAGTTCTGCACGGAGCCGAACCCACGCATTGCGCCGCACGGCGGATTGTTCGTGTACATGACCCAGCCGTCGATCGTTGCGTTCGGACACTCGTAGGGTCCGACGGCGAAGCAGCATGCGTTGGCGATCACCGCCGTCGAGCTGGATGCGTAGGCGCCCCCATCGAGGAGGATCCGCGCCCTGACATAGACCAGCTTGCCGTCGCGGGTCGCGCCGTGCTCGTAGCGGAGCTTTCCGGGATGGCGGTGCACGTGGCCGACAAACGATTCGGGACGGGAGTAGGAGATCTTCACGGGCCTACCGGTGCGGAGCGCCAGCAAGCATGCATGTGCCTGCATCGAGAGATCCTCACGCGCTCCGAATGCTCCTCCAATGCCCGCCATCGTCAGCCGGACCTTCTCGGGCGGCAGCGCCAGCGTTTCGGCGAGCTGATCCCGATCGATGTGCAGCCACTGGGTCGCGATGTAGAGGTCGACGCCGCCCTCCCCGTCAGGAATCGCAAGGCCGGATTCAGGTCCAAGGGGAGCTTGGTCCTGCATGCCGATCTCGTACTCGCCGCTGACCACGATGTCGGCGCTTGCGTTCTGGTCGCCGTGCCGGATCTTGACCTGCCGCGTCACGTTGCCCCCAGGGTGCAGATGGGGCGCCTCGGGCGTCAGCGCCAGCTCGGGGTCTGTCAACGGGACGAGCACCTGGTAGTCGACCCGCACCTTGTGCGCCGCGCGACGCGCCTGCTCAGGGCTGTCTGCAGCCACCAGCGCGACCGCTTCACCCCAGTAGCGAACGACATCGAACGCGAGCACCGGCTGGTCGGGGATCTCGAGACCGTAGACCTTGCGGCCTGGCACGTCTTCGTGCGTCAGCACAGCTCTCACTCCGGGGGAGGCAATCGCCTCGGCGGTGTCGATCGCGACGATTCGGGCGTAGGGATGCGGGCTGCGCACTGTCGCTCCCCACAGCATTCCATCGACCTGCAGATCGGACGAGTACACGAAGTCGCCCCGCACTTTGGGCACGGCGTCGGGGCGGGTCGCGCTGTCGCCGACGCGGCGTCCGAGCATGTGGCCGGGTGGGGTCAGCGCCGGTTTCATTTGAGCCAGCCGGCGGCCAGGTTCACCGCGTCGATGATCTTGGCGTAGCCGGTGCACCGGCAGACGTTGCCTGCCAGCGCCTCGCGAATCTCGGCGTCACTCGGGTTCGGTTTGCGCC
>DATARC010000030.1:0-59071 GCA_036264335.1 Candidatus Dormiibacterota bacterium | reverse complement strand
CGTCCATGCTCCTGGTGCGCCCGCCATCGGTAGGTTGGTGCGCGCAGGACCTCGACCCAGCTGGTGTCGATCGGTCGCCCCTCGAGGGCGCGCTCGAGGCGTTTGGCGCCATCCCGCCCGACCGCCCCGACGATCGTGACGGGCATGATCAGGCTCGCGGCGAGCCCGAAGTACACGGCGGAACCTCCGAGCTCCTCCTTGAGCTTTCCGAATGGACCATCACGAGTGTCGAGGGCGATCGAGCCCGCGACCAGGAGGACGGGCGCGACGCTAGGCGCGTCGGCCTGTGCCACTGCTCGCTGTCACCACGTGTTGCGCGTAGCGGAGCTTCT
The DNA here is from genome assembly GCA_036264335.1 of Candidatus Dormiibacterota bacterium. Lineage (GTDB taxonomy): Bacteria > Chloroflexota > Dormibacteria > Dormibacterales > Dormibacteraceae > Palsa-872. The sequence goes on along the minus strand of DATARC010000030.1, from coordinate 58,739 downwards.
CGAGAAAATCCTGCGGACCGTCAAACGCCTCCACTTCCATCCAGCTCCTTCCGAGCTCGCTGGCGGCGTGCGCGTCCGAGCCGGTCGCGACCACCTTGCCCAGCTCCTCAGCCAGGCGATCCGCCGCCTGGTTCGCCGCCGGGTCACACCAGGGGTTGTAGGTCTCGATGATGTCAATCCGGGGCGCGAGCTCGATCATCCGATCGACGCTGAAGTGTGAGCGCCGCGGATCGAGTGGATGCGGCATGTAAGTGATTCCACCAATACCGTGGACGAGGTCCATCACCTCTTCGGCCGCTAGATACGGGGGCATCCTGCTCGTGATGAAGAGGCCGATCACCTCGCCCTCGCGAGACTTGGCCTCCTCGCCGACGATGGCGAGCTCAGGCTTGAGCCTCGCGAGCGCGAGCGCGCCATCGATCGTGTTGTGGTCCGTCAAAGCGATTCGATCCAGGCCACACTCAGCGGCGCGCGCGATCAACTCTTCAAGTGAGCTTCGGCCGTCATGCGAGTAGTGCGAGTGGAGGTGGAGGTCGACCCGCACGGAGGGGATTAGAGAGCGGCTTCGTCGAGCATCCGCTCGCGCGCGCGGGCAAAGAGCGGTATGACCTCAGCCGGTCCACGGTTGCGAGTCGACTGTCCCATCAATGCGGCCTGCGCGTCGTAGATGATCTCCATCACCTGCCCAGGGCGTCGCTCCCGGCCGAGGCGCGCCGGCAGGTCCGGGTGCGCGTGACGCAGCACGACCATCAACCGCGAGGTGAGCCAGCCCGGAACGATCCGAACTTCCTGCACCATGCACTCCTCGACCCAGTACAGCAGCTCATCGGACTCCTGCAGCAGCCGGCGCGGGGTCATCGCCCGCTTTCTCCGTCGATGCCAGCGCATGTGCAACCGCTGCTCTTCGATGGTCTGCTGAAGCATGGTCTCCAACCCACTATATCAGCGGCCTGCGGCAGTTCTTGCCCTTGTCGGATAACACAATGTGCGCCACCCGCCGGCTGCGGGCACGAGGTGCACCTGCCGGTCGAATGTCCACTCTCTCCACTGTTGCCGCACCCGGTAGCGCATGACCAGGCGCGCGACGTTGCTGTACGTCCGGTGATGGGCCTGGTCGGTCCAGCCTTCGAGCACCGCAACGCTCATCGTCTGCATGTCGAGCAATTCGGTGTCCTCATCCAGGCGAGGCATCTCCCGCACGAAAGGCTCGCGCCCACCCCATGCCCGCTGAGCGTCCTCGGCGATCATGTCCCACATCTCGTCAAACCTGCCCTCGGCGTGCAGCTTCATGAACCGCATCTCGACGGCCGCAGGTGCGATCGTGGGCCGCACGCTGTCGCGAACGCTGTCGCCATGTTGCGGAACGCTTGGCCCGCCACCCGCCATCCCGGTTCCGACGGATGCGCTCACGAAGCCGCCGAAGTCTTCTCCAGGCCAGGCCGTGAGCAGCTTGCCCAGGCGCGAAATCATGCTCGCGACCGCCGGCCGGCGGCGCAGCGGCTGAAAGACACCCTTGACCATTGACGCTAGATGTAGTGTGATATCCCCAGACTGTATACAGAATGTGGATAACTAGCAAGTGTCTACAGCGCCGTGCGCGCCTGAAAGGGTGAAGAGTTGATCCGAGTCGGCGCGTCAGGGTGGCGGGTCGGACCCCGGCCTCAACCGGTCGCGAGCCGGCGCACGACAGCTGCGACATCCTCCAGCGGCAGCCCGACCGGGCAAGCGGCGGACGCCGCCTCGAGATCGGCTTCATCGCCCGCCAAATCAGACGAGGCCTCACCCAACCGCGCGTAGAGCCTCATGTAAGACGAAGCCAGATCCGGTAGCCGCGTCTTGCCAAGGCGTCCGGCGGCCAGAGCGCACAGCCCACAGTTGATGCAGCCGATCAGCCGGGGGTGCAGCTCACGTTCCGCGGGGGTCAGAGCTCGAATGCCGTCCGGTTTGTACATCTGCACGAGCGCGGGCAGCTGCGGCTTGACTCGAGTCAGGCGCCGCCGCGTGAGGTGCAGCCCGTAGGCCCACGCCAGCTTCGCCAGGGAATCGGTGCGGCCCAACTAACGCAAGCCCCTTAGCGCGCCCTGGGCAAGCTCTTCTTGCGCCCAGCCAGAATGTCCGAGCACCGGAGCGCGACCCAACCACGAACCCTGCCTGAACTCTCGCACGGCGTCGAACCTTTGCGACGCGCTCCAGCCGAGCTGCCTGCCGATGATCTCGGCAGCGCGCATCACGCACGCGGCGCCTGCACACGGCCCGGCGGTGATACCAACCCTCCGGAAGGCATCGGCAAGCGTGCGCACCTGCTCGTGGCGCGCCGCGTAAGCCAGCTCCGACTCGGTCAAGGGCTCGCACCTGCACACGATGCGTCCGGCATCGGATTTGTCGAGCACATCGGCGGCGCGTGAGCCGTGCCGGCTTTGCAGCTTGATCGCAGCCAACGCCGGGATTCCGAATCGTTGTCCGAGCTCGGCTGCCGGCTCGAGCTCAGATTCGCTGCCGGGCAGCGGGCGCGTTGCCGTGGTGCACGGCGCCTGGTGACCCAGCTTGCGGCACACCGTGTCGCTCGTTTCCTCGGCCATCAACCTGTACATCGAGAGCTTCCCGCCGGCGATCGTGATGAACCCCTCAGCACCATCGGCGGAGTGGTCGATCACCTGGTAGCGGCGCGACAGCTCGTCTTCGTATCGCCGCCACTTGAACAATGTCGGCCGCACTCCCGTCGTGGTCCTCACCGGCCTGTAGTCCCTGATCGCCGGGAAGATTCGCTCGAATGCCTGCAGGAGATAGTCGACCTCGTCTTCGGTGACGTCGACCGAATCGAGGTCGCCGTAGAAGTCGTCGTCAGTCGTACCCAGCAGGGTGAAGCCACCGTGCGACACCATCAGAACGTCGCGGCCGTCCACCGTCTCGGCGCTGAGCCCGAAGTTTGAGATGCGGTGTGGATACACGAGGTGGATGCCCTTCGCCGGCCGCAGCTGCACATCGGCGCCGGCCATGCGGCTCACCTCGGGAACCCACGGCCCGGCAGCGTTGACGACGACTTTGGCCCTGGATTCCGACAGGCTGCCGTCGGCTGCGCGATAGCGGACGCCGATCACGTTCGCACCATCGCGGAGCAGGTCGATCACTCGGGTGTGGTTCAGGGCCCGAGCGCCATTGGCGACGGCATCCTGGACGTTGGCAAACACGAGGCGGTGCGGATCGACGCCCCACTCCTCGAGCGTCACCGCTCCAATGAGGTCGGAGGTCAGGCCCGGCTCGGCCTGCCGAGCTTCGTCCGCAGTCAGGCGAACATGCGGGTTCGACTTCTTCATGGGTTGGAAACGGTCGTACACCTCCATCGCCGTTTCCATGCGCTCGATGTTGTTCCGGTCGTGCGGGAGGATCGGGATGAGGAACGCGACCCGGTAGACCATGTGGCGCGCGATGGTCACGATGTATCCGGCATCCTGCGTGGAGCGGCGCGTCGTGTCCCAGTCGAACTCGAGGTAGCGTGGGCCGCCGTGGATCATCCAGGTCGACGACCCGCTGGTGCCTGCACCCCAGTCGCCTTTCTCGAGCAGCAGGACCGACAGGCCCCGGAGCGAAAGGTCGCGCGCGATGCCGGCGCCGGTCACCCCTCCGCCAATGACGCAGACGTCGTGAGCGCTTGGGGCGCTCACGAGGCGGTCACCCGCAACTCAGCTGGCTGCTTCGTTTTGCTTCTGGAACTCTTCGATGATGGCTTTGGCAAGATGTGCGGGCATCTCATCGTAGTGTGAGAACTTCTTCTGAAAGCTGCCGCGGCCTTGCGTGATCGAGCGTAGGTCGAGCGCGAAGCGAAGCATCTCGTGTTCGGGCACTGTGGCGCGCACCCTCTCATATCCATCGTCCGGCTCAGTGCCCAGGATCTTGCCGCGCCGCCCATTGATGTCGGACATGATGGCGCCGAGATTCTTCTCGGGAACCCGGATGTCGGCCTCGACGACCGGTTCGAGCAACACCGGTCCGGCATCGAGTGACGCTTTCCGAATCGCCATCGAGCCGGCGATCTGAAAAGCCATGTCGTTCGAGTCGACCTGGTGGAACTTGCCATCGACGAGCGTCACCCTCACGTCGACCATCGGATAGCCGGCGACAACTCCCTTGCTCATGTTGTCGACAATCCCTTTCTGCACCGAGACCCGGAAGTTCTGCGGGATGGCGCCGCCGAAGATCTTGTCCTCCCAGACGAAACCCTCGCCTCGCTTGGTCGGCGCCACCTCGATCACGCAGATGCCGTACTGGCCATGGCCTCCTGACTGCTTGACGTGGCGGCCCTCTGCGCGGCTATGTCCTGACACCGTCTCGCGGTAGGCGACCCGTGGGGTCTGCGTCGTCGCCTCCACGCCGTACTTGCGCTTCAGCTTCTCGAGGGTGACGTCCAGGTGCACGTCGCCCAGGCCCGCGATCACCAGCTGATGGGTCTCCTCGAGGCGCTCCACGTGCAGCGTCGGGTCCTCCTCGCTGAGCCGGGCCAGCCCGCTGGAGATCTTCTCTTCGTCGCCTCGAGCTTTGGGCGTGATCGCAACGCTGTAGGCCGGACCGGGAACGTCGAGCGCCGGCAGGGCCCCGCCATCCTTGGCTCCGAGCGTGTCGCCCGTGAGGGTGTGGGCCAGCTTGGTCACCGCGCCGATGTCGCCCGCACCGACCTCGGTGGCGGGGACGTGCTCCTTGCCTCGCGGAAAGAAGATCTGGGCCAATCGCTCCTCGCCGCCCCGGCTCACGTTGGCGAGATGCATGTCCGCCTTGACGGTGCCGGCAGTGACCTTGAAGTAGCTGACGCGGCCGAACTGGTCGCCTCCGGTGCTGAACACAAACGCCTTCACTGGCTTGGCGGGATCGCCTTCGGCCGGCGGCAGGAGCTCGCAGATGGTGGACATCAGCGTGCGCACGCCGAGCAGCTTCGTCGCCGAGCAGCACACGACAGGCGCCACCTTGCCCGCGAGGATGCCCTCCCGGAGGCCACGCTGGATCTCTTCTTCGCTCAACGTTCCGGATTCGAGGTACTTCTCGAGCAGCTCGTCGTCGCTTTCGGCGGCCGCCTCGATCAGCTGGCCGCGGGTGTCCTCGACCAGCTTCTTCATGTCGTCCGGGATCGGCGCCTCGCCACCCTTGCCGTCCGGCGTGGTGACGAAAGCCTTCAGGTGAAGCAGGTCGACAATCCCGCGAAAGTCAGCCTCCGAGCCGATTGGAAGATGGAGCGGAAAGGGTCGTGGGACCAGGTGCTCGCGCATCGCGGCGACGGTGCCGTAGAAGTCGGAATTCTCCTTGTCCAGCTTGTTGACGACCACGATGCGCGGTTTGCTGGTGCGGTTGCAGTATTCCCAGGCCACCTCGGTGCCGACTGGCAGCTGACCCCCAGGGCCCACCACGACGACCGCACCTTCCGCCACCCGCAGGGCGGCCAGCACCTGGCCGGCAAAGTCGAAGAAGCCGGGGGCGTCGAGGATGTTGATCTTGTAGCCGTTGTGCTCGACAAAGGCCACGCCGAGGTTGATCGAGATCTTCCGCTTGTGTTCCTCGGGCTCGTAGTCGGTGGTAGCGGTGGCCTGGTCGGGCGAGCCCATCCGGGCGATCGCGCCTGACGCAAACAGCATCGCCTCGGCGAGGGAGGTCTTGCCGTCGTGCGAGTGGCCCAGCAGGACCACGTTTCTGATCTTGTCGGGCCCGTAGTCAGCAGCCATCCACTCCCCCAGCACCTTCAGCGGCGACCGGCAGCATAAGTAAGTTTAAGGACTGGGGGAGGTTGGCCCGACCGGGATTAAGGCAAGGTTGGCTTGGGTATGATCTGATACCTATGAAGAAGAAGACCGCCTCCATCGAAGAGGTCCTCGCGGCCGTGGAAGCTGCTCGGGACAAGGTGATGGCTGATGAGGTCAAGTCGCTGACCAAGCTAGGCATCCCCAAGGCGATGGCCTACCAGATGATCGCGAGCAGGTTCCACCAGAAGGTGGGCAACCAGGAGGAGGCTGAGCCCGATCCCTTTGAGGGCAACGCGACCTCTTGGGAAGAGATCGGCTAAAAAGAGCGCGGGTGAGGACAAATGTCCTCCCCCACGAAACCCCCTCCCCTCACACACCACGCTCGGAGGCGCCTTGACAAAGAACGCTCGGGTGTCGGCCGGAGTGAATCCGGCCTAGGGCAATCCTTGGAATTGATTGGATTATTGGGGGCGTGAACCGCGCCCTACGTCTTGCCCGCCTGCTTCGCATCCTGGCTGACGTCATCGCCGAGCCGGGTCTGAGCCCGGTGGAGCTTGCTCAGCGTGCAGGTGTGTCGGAACGTACACTGCGCCGTGATCTGATCGACCTCAAGGGCCTTGGCTATGAGGTCTCCTACACCGGCGGCTATGAAGTCCAGGAGAACCTGAATTTGGAAGGTCGGTCTGCCCCGCGCTCGTTGATCCGCGTCTATGAGCAGCAGCTGGAGCTGCTCCATACCCAGCTGCCGAAGAAGTTGGCCAAGCAGGTGACCGATGAGGTCGATTCCCAGGCGCCGGCGGCGATCGCCTCCCTCTTTGCGACTGCGATCCAACGCCACACGAAGGCCGGCCGATGAAAGCGCTCGTTCTGATCCCAAGCGGGGACTCGGATGCGGACTTCACCTACGCAACAGGATTTCCCGTTGAAACCGGGCTCTACATTCGCTTTGCCGAAGGGGACGACGTCCTGGTCGCCAGCCCACTCGAGATCGACCGGGCTCGTGCTCAAAGCAAGACAGCCCGCAAGCTGGGTTTTGCCGAAGCCGGCTACATCGACCACGGCGAATACGCGTCGTGGCCGCGGCTGGCAGCCAGGATGCTGCGCGACAAAGGTCACGAGGACGCAACGGTGTCACCGCGATTGCAGGCTGCATACCTGGAGGAGCTGCGTTCGGCCGGAGTTGCGGTCGAGATCGACTACCACCTGTTCGAGGCGGAGCGCAGGCACAAGTCCGCGGAGGAGGCGGGCTTCATCCGTGAGGCGCAGCGCGCCGCTGAAGCCGCGGTGACCGAGGTCGTCCGCCAGCTGGCTCACGCCGACATCAAAGAAGGAGTGCTCTGGTCGGAGGGACGGCCACTCACCTCGGAGCGGCTTTACGCGCGGGCCCAGCTCCTGCTCGGCGAGATGGGCTTCAGCTGCCCGGACATGATCGTGGCCGGCTCGCCGGAGTGTGCCATGCCGCATTTTCGCGGCGAAGGTCCAATTCGAGCGAATGCGCCGGTGATCATCGACATCTTTCCGTCTGGCCGGGCCACGCACTACCACGGAGACCTCACGCGCACCGTGGTGGTTGGCGAGATCCCCGATGAGATCCGTCGCATGCACGCATCGGCATTGCAGGCACTGGACGCCGGCATCGAGTCGATCCGGGCCGGCGTTCTGAGCCGCGATGTGCACAGCGCCGTGTGCCAGGTGCTCGTCGACCGCGGCTACGGGACCACCACGAAGGGCTTCGAAGGCCCGGAGGCCGGGCCCAAGATGAACCACAGCACCGGCCATGGCGTCGGGCTCGATGTGCACGAGGCGCCTTCTTTGCGCGGACCCAGCGATGAAACGCTCGAGCCAGGCGACGTCGTGACCGTCGAGCCCGGGCTGTACCTACTGGGGCTGGGCGGCGTCCGCGTCGAGGACACCGGCATGGTCACTGAGGGCGGCTTTGAGAACTTCACGAGCCTGACCCGCAGCCTTGACCCCAAGGACTACCTTTAGGGCCGGTTGGCTTTGGTGGCGTCCGGATTACGGCTCGAGCACGACGACCAGGTCACCGACGGCGTTTGCCCCAGGTGCGGAGCCCCGTATGAGAGCGTGATCGGCGTCCTGTATGAGGATGAGGAGGCGATCGCCATCTACAGGGCCGACCTGTTCGACCACTTTCATCGCGACCCTGAACCAAGGGCCATCCTTTCGATCGCGGTAGGCGAGTGGCAGGATGGGACCGACCACACCGATCGCTGCTCAGCCGCCATCGAGGCATGGGCCGACGGCGCGCGGGTGCGCATGGCGTTCAGCGATCGCGCGGGCTCCCCGTGGCGGGACCTGGATGTCGTGAGCTGGCAGCTGTCCAGCAAGGAGGCGGAAGCCAGCCCGCTACGTGAGGCGTTCCTGCGCCTCGCCGACCACGTCGCGCGCCACGACCGGCGGCTGCGAAGAGTCCTCGCTCCAAAGAGCACGTCTCCGCCCAGTTAGGTTCCCGCTCCGAGGTTGTAAACCCCCGCTTTACATCGGGTATGATGCCCCGATGCCTCGAGCTGAGACGCTTGGCCAGCGCATCCGGCGCCTCCGGCACGACCGCGGCATGAGCCTGGCCAAGGTCAGCGGCGGCGATTTCAGCCGCGCCTTCCTCAACCAGGTCGAGCTCGGTCGGAGCCAGCCGTCAACACGAGTCCTTCGAGTGATCGCCGGTCGGCTCGGCACCGAGGTTGACTACCTGCTCGAGGGCAGGCAGCCTGCGATGGAGCGCGAGCTGGCGCTCGAGAAGGCCCGCGTCCTGGTGGCGCGCGGCCAGGCGCGCCGTGCCCTCGCCGCGCTGGCACCCGTGGTCGAATCGTTCGACTGGCCGCTCGGCACTGACGCGAGGCTCTGCCAGGCAGAGGCGTTTTTCATGCTCGGGCGCAAGGACGAGGCGGCTGAGGTGCTGGCCGGCGAAAAGCCGGTGATCGCTGCCCAGCACGACACCCACCGCCTTCAACGCTTGCGCTCGCTGCAGCGTGGCGAGGCGCTGCTGGTGGGCGGTGGTGACGTGGAGAAAGCCGCGCAAGCCCACCTGCGACTGGCCGATCGGGCGCAGCGGGCTGCCAACAGCCACGACGCCCTGGAGCACTACCGCGCGGCGCGGGTCCTGCTGGAGGTCAGAGCCCCGACTGGAAGGTGAACTTCGGCGGCGGGTTCACAATCGGCGGTGTGATCTCAAGGGTGATGACTTCGTGCGCCCTGAGGACGATCGCGGCAGGATCACCGGTGTAGGGCTGCGGCCCCTTGCCGTCATTCAGATCCACGTAGACGACCAGCTGCTCGCCGGCACCGACTGTGAAGGTCGACACGTGGGTGGCGTCCAGCGGCTCGGGGGTCCCCTTGGAAACCTGCCAAACCTTGAAGAAATCACCCAGGGTGAAAGTGCGGCCTTTGGGGGACTCGATATGGATCACGCCCGGAGACTCGACATGCACGTGCAGCCAGTAGAAGCAGGTGCTCAACCGTCCGACATCGCTCGGGATGATCACCTGGTTGCCGTGGTAAATGATCTGCAATGCCGCGTGATAGTGGACCTGCGTATGTTCCAACGCATCGCACGGGATGCCGTTCGCCGCTGGGACTGGCGGGCTGGCCTTGCCCTTGGACTGGGTGACGGCGATGATGATCAGGACGATCGCCGCCACGACCAGGATGGCTCCGACCGCAATCGGAAGCAGCGGCAGCTCCGGTCCGGATTTCACCCTCACCGGCGGCCGGCGCCCTGACTTTGATTTCACCTTGGCACCACCACGGACGGCCGCCTTGGATCGGGTCTGGCTCACTCGACTGATACAATACCGACCTAACCTTTCTGGCCTCGGCCGGTGGCAACCGCCGCCGATCGATACGGGGCCTGAACCCATAGGAAGGAGGTCCCCGTTGCGGGATTACGAAGTTCTCTACATCGTTCGTGCTGACCTCGAAGACGACAAGGTCCAGGAAATCGTCAAGCGGGTCAACACGCTCATCGAAAAAGCCGGTGGCTCGCTGGAGCGGACCAACGTCTGGGGCAAGCGCAAGCTGGCCTACGAGGTCAAGCACCAGAAGGAAGGCTCGTATGTGCTCCAGGACTTCCAGATCGGCCAGGACCGCATCCCCGAGCTCGAGGCGCAGCTCAAGATCACTGAAGAGGTCTTGCGCCACCTGATCGTGCGCAAGCCTGACAAGGCGACCCCGGCCCCCGTTGCACCGCCGCCTGCGGAGGTCGTCCTGGAGCCCATCGCCGTGGAGTCGAGCGGCGCGGCGGAACGGTTGGATGGTGCGGATGTGGAGGACGCCTAGATGTCGAATCTCAACAAAGCGCTGCTGATCGGTCGTTTGACCAAGGACCCGGAGATGCGCTACACGCCAAGCGGCACGGCGGTGACCAACTTCAGCATCGCCACCAATCGCTGGTCGACTGGACCGGATGGCGAGCGCAAGGAGTTCACCGATTACCACAACATCGTGGCGTACCCAATCGGCAAGAGGAACCTCGCCGAGACCGTCGCGCAGTACACGCGCAAAGGTGCGCTGGTGTTCATCGAAGGCCGCATCCAGACGCGCTCGTGGGAAGGCCAGGACGGCCAGAAGCGACGCGTCACCGAGATCATCGCCAACGACGTACAGTTCCTCGAGCCGCGTGGCTCGGGCGGTGGCGGAGCCGGCGTCGCTCACGGCGCTCCCGCGACCACGCATGACGACATTCCCGCTCCGGACGACGCGCCACGCGACGTCGACCCGGACGACATTCCGTTTTAGGAGAGGCCGATGGCAGTCAACCGTCCACAACGTGAAAGCTCCTCGTCATCGAGGGGCGGGCCGAAGCGCCAGCACCGCAAGGTGTGCAGCTTCTGCGTCGAAAAGATCAACTACATCGACTACAAGGAGATCTCGCGCCTTCGGCGCTTCGTGAGCGACCGCGGCAAGATCCTCCCTCGCCGCGTGACGGGCACATGTGCCCGGCACCAGCGCCCGCTGACCAGCGCGCTGGAGAGGGCACGGGCGATCGCCCTCCTTCCTTACACCACCGAGCAGCATTAGGATCGGCCAGCTTTAGGGTCTGGGACACAAGGCCCGGACCCTAAATCGCCGGTAGAATTCACCTCGCCGCCGCAACCCTTTGACGGAGCGCGCCCAATGATCTTCCAGACCCAGCTACGCATCCCCGGCCCGACGCAGCTGCCCGAGCGCGTCATCCGCAGCATGAACCGTCCGATGATCGATCACCGCGGACCGGAGTTCGCGGACATCCTGGCGGAGATCACCACCGGCGCCAAGCGCGTGTTCAAAACATCCAACGACCTCTTGATGCTCACGAGCTCCGGCACGGGCGGCCTCGAGTCCGCGGTCGCAAACCTCGTTTCACCAGGCGATGAGGTCGTGGCGGCACTGTGTGGCAACTTCGGCGAGAGGTTCGCCGCGCTGGCCGCCGCTTACGGCGCCGACGTCGTGCGCCTCGAGTTCGAGTGGGGACAGCCCGTCGACGCGACTGACCTGGCCTCGGTGCTGGAGCGGCATCCGAACGCGAAGGTCGTCCTTCTCACTCACAACGAGACGTCCACTGGTCTCACCAACCCCCTGCAGGCGCTGGCGCGGGTCGCGCACGACGCGGGCCGGATCGTGGTGGTCGACGGCGTCAGCTCCATCAGCTCGATCGCGATCGAGACCGACGCGTGGGGCGTCGACGTGGCGGTGACCGGCTCTCAGAAAGGTTGGATGGCGCCTCCGGGTTTGGCCCTTGTAAGCGTCAGCGACCGCGCGTGGGCGCACCAGGCGAAGGCGCGGTCGCCGCGCTTCTACTTCGACTGGAAGGAAGCGAAGACGTGGGCGGACAAGGGAATGACTCCGTTCACGCCCGCGATCGGCGTCGTCTTTGGGTTGCAGGAAGGGTTGCGCATGCTTGAAGAGGAAGGCCTCGACGCTGTTTACGAGCGCCATGCGCGCCTGGCGCGCGCCACGCAAGCAGGCCTCGAAGCGCTTGGCTTCCGGCTCTATGCGCAGGATGGCTATCGATCGAACACCGTGACGTCGGCCACTCCACCCCAGGGTCTCGACGTCGCCGCCTTGCGCAAGCTTCTCAACGACAAGTACGGCGTCGTGATTGCCGGAGGCCAGGGCAAGATGACGGGGAAGATGATCCGCGTCGGCCATCTTGGCGCGATCGGCGCGGGCGACGTCGTCCAGGTCCTCTGGGCGATCGAGCAGGCGCTCGAAGAGCTCGATATCGCTCCGTCGGACGGGCGGGGTGTGGCCGCGATCACCAACTCATTGCAGGGCGTCGCCGCCGCGACCCGGTAGGCGACTTGCCCCGGATCCTGGTCGCCGACACGATCGCCGAGGACGGCCTCGAGCGGCTGCGTCGAGCCGGCGACGTCACGGTCGTGAGCAAGCTTCAAGAGGCCGACCTGATCAAGCGCATTCCCGAGTTCGACGCGCTTGTGGTGCGCAGCGAGACGAAGGTGACAGAGCCCATCCTCGAAGCGGGACGGCGGCTGCGCGTGGTGGGTCGCGCAGGAGTTGGCGTGGACAACATCGATGTGCAGGCGGCAACACGCAAGGGCATCCTCGTGGTCAATGCGCCGCGCGGCAACATCGTTGCGGCAGCCGAGCACACGATCGCGCTGCTGTTCGCGGTCGCGCGCTGGGTCGCGCAGGCCGATGCTTCTGTGAAACGAGGCGAATGGACCAAATCGAAGTTCATGGGCACCGAGATCCGCGGCAAGACGCTCGGCGTCATCGGGCTCGGCAATGTCGGCTCTGAGGTCGCCAAGCGTGCGCACGGCCTGGAGATGGAGGTGGTCGCCTACGACCCGGTGGTTTCAGTGGAGCGCGCGGAGCTGTTCAATGTCGAGCTGGTCAAGCTGGACGAGCTGCTGGAGCGCGCGGATTTCGTGACGATTCATGTGCCGCTCGTGGAAGCCAACCGGAAACTCATTGGGGCCGCCGAGCTGGCGCTGATGAAACCGACTGCGCGGCTGGTCAATACCTCCCGCGGCGGAATCGTCGACGAGGACGCCCTGCATGACGCGCTCAGGTCAGGTCAAATCGCCGGCGCGGCGTCGGACGTTTTCGTCAACGAGCCGCCAGGGATGCACCCGCTCTTTACGCTGCCCAACTTCGTCGCCACTCCGCACATCGCGGCGTCCACGCTGGAGGCGCAGGTGTCGGTGGCGTTCGATGTCGCTGAAGAGGTCGCTGCCGTGCTCGCCGGCGACCTGCCGCGATACGCGGTCAACGCTCCGTCACTGCCACCTGAAGAGCTCGCCTATCTCCGTCCGTTCGCAGACCTGACGGAGCGGCTGGCGGCGCTGTATTCCCAGCTGTTCGGAGGCCGTGTCAGTGCGATCGAGCTGGACTTCGAGGGCGAGCTGGCGGAGCACGACGTCAATCTGCTGGTGGCCGCGGCGATCAAAGGCGTGCTGCAACCGTTCACCGAGGACCGCATCAATCAGGTCAACGCGCGCCTCATCGCATCCAGCCGCGGCGTGAAGCTGGTGGAGCGACGCAGCGCGGCGCATGGCAGCTACACCAGCCTCGTCACCTTGAGGATCGACGGTCACGAGATCGCAGGCACGGTGCTGATGGGTGAGCTGCGAGCAGTTCGCATCGATCTCTTCCGTGTCGACCTCGTGCCCGAGGGCCGCTTCCTGGTGAGCCGCCACCACGACCGGCCGGGCGTGGTCGGCCGCTTCGGCACGATCCTTGGGGAGCACGACGTCAACATCGCAAGCATGCAGGTCGGGCGGGACGGTCCGCGGGGCAACGCGATGATGATCCTGGCGGTCGACGACCAGGTCGGATCCGACGTGCTGACTCGGCTTCGCGAGGTGGACGGCATGTCGGACCTGCGCTACGTCGAGCTTCGGGGAAACTCCGACGGCTGACGTCCGGGCCTTCCCAGGCATCCGCTATCACCTCGCGCGGGCCGGCGATCCCAGCCGTCTCGTCTCTCCACCCTACGACGTAATTCCAGAGGCCGACCTCGAGCGGTATCGCTCACTGTCGCCTTACAACGTCATCCGGCTGATCCGGCCCGGCTCGGACTACGCCGGCGCGGCTGCCACGTTCGAGAAGTGGGTCCGCGACGGCATCCTCGAGGAGGATCCGCCCTCGATGTACGTCCATGAGGTCGCCTTTGGCGGTCGGCGGCGGCGCGACCTGATCGCTGCGCTTCGGCTCCAGCCGTACGAGAACCGCGTTGTCCTGCCCCATGAGCGGACCCACCGCGGCCCCAAGGAGGACCGGCTTGCCTTGCTCCGCGCCGCCAACATGAGCCTGGAGCCGCTCTGGTTCACTTATGAGGGCCGGGGCACAGGCGCCTCGAACATCCTTGACGCCGTGACCGCGCGTGCCCCGGCGGCTGCCTTCGACGGCCCGGAGGGCACCAAACATCGTTTCTGGACCGTTTCAGACCCGGCTCTGCACGCGGCGATTCACGCCGCGATGAGCGATCTGCCGGTGCTCATCGCCGACGGGCACCACCGCTACGAGACCACGCTGGCGCACTCCCAGGAGGTGGGGGGGGATGCCGACGCCGCCTCTCGTTTCACGCTGGCGCTGCTGACCGACCTGGACGACCCGGGCCTGGAGGTTTTGCCCACGCATCGGGTGCTGAAGGGAGGAGTCGCGGTCACCGGCGGCGAGGACATGCCATCGCTGGAAGCCACGCTTTCGGCGCTGCCCGGGCGGGTGGCCGCCGGCGCCTACCGCGACCATCATTTCCAACTGCTCGAATTGGAAGGGGAGATGGCCCTGGTGGAGTTACATAGGCAGGTGATCGACAACATCCTGGGCAAGCGGAATCCGGAAGACTTCCTCCTTTACACGCGCGACGCGGCAGAGGCGGTGCGCTGGGTTGACGACGGGGTGGGCGCCACCGCTTTCTTTCTGCCACCGCCCGACCTGCGCCAAGTTTTGAAGCTGGCCCAAGAGGGCAAGACTCTTCCACAGAAGAGCACGTATTTCCACCCCAAGCCGCCGTCCGGCATGGTCTTCCACAGGCTGGACCCAGACCGGCGGCTATAGTAAGGAACCCCTAGAGATGCCGACTTACGGTTACCGCTGTGGCAGTTGTGGCCACGAATTCGAGATCCAGCAGAGGATCACAGAGCAGCCACTGACGACATGCCCGAAATGCGGTGGCAAGCTGTCCAAGATGCTCTATCCGGCCGGCATCATCTTCAAGGGCAGCGGTTACTACACGACCGACTACAAAGGCAGTGGCAACGGGTCGGCCGGCTCGAGCAACGGCACCGCTCCCGCTTCCGCTTCAGAGGGCAGCTCGGAGAGCAAGCCCGAAACGAAGTCGGAGTCGAAGTCCGAGTCCAAGGGGGAAACCAAGTCCGAGTCCAAGTCCGAGTCCAAGTCCGAATCCAAGCCCAAGTCGAAGCCAGAGTCCAAGTCGGGTTCCACCGACAAGAAGGGGTCCTAAATGTCAAACATCCAAGCCGTCACCGACGCTGAGTTCGAGGGTTCAGTCCTCAAGTCTGAGATCCCGGTCCTGGTCGATTTCTGGGCGACGTGGTGCGGGCCGTGCCGAATGATCGCCCCGATCGTCGAACAGATCCAGGGCGAGCTGGGCACCAAGGTCAAGGTCTTGAAGATGGACATCGACGAAAACCCGGCGACCCCGATGTCGCTGGGGATCATGTCGATCCCGACCGTGATCATCTTCAAGGACGGCAAGCCGGCTGAACGCATTGTTGGTTACAGGCCGAACATGAAGGGTGACGTCACCGCGAAGCTGGAGGCGCTGCTCGTCTAGCTCGCCTCCCCGAACGTTACCCTAGCAATCGCGCTGGGGATGATCGGGGGCTGGTGCCTCCCGCGGTCTTCAAAACCGTTTGCGGGGCGCTGCTGAGGCGTCCTGGGTGGGTTCGATTCCCATCCATCCCCGCCAAATTTGGGCGGCATGACAGCCAAGATGACAGCCACAGCTGCAGACCGTTATGGACGAATAGAGACGGCGACGGACGTTGCGAGGGCATCGATCACCTCAGACTTCGGCAGGATCGAGCTGATCGGCACTTGCGCCATCTCGTCCTCGCCGGCCTCGACGACCTCGTCTCAACAAGGCCGATACGCTCTCGGCCTCGCCTTATTCAGCGTCGCCGACCCGCCGTAACAATTCTAGGAATCGGCGGCGCTCAGTCGGTGACAGCGGTGCGAGGAGTCGCTCCTGGATATCCGATATGACGTGGTCCAGGGCGTTGAGTTGTCCCCGGCCGGCCCGGGTGATCGACACGATGTGACGGCGCCTATTCGCCGGATCAACCGCGCGTTTGATCAACCTCCTTAGTTCGAGCTCATTGAGCACCTCGACCACATCGCTGCGGTCAACGCTCGTGCCCTGGGCGAGCTCGGTTTGGCTTGCGGGGCCCCATTCGTCGAGGGCGGCGAGAAGTCGGAAGTGGTAGCTGCGCAAGCCGGCCCCATTGGCTTCGAACCCTGCGCGCAGGAGGCCATTCGACCGCGCGTAAGCGCGGCTCAGCAGCCACGTCGGCCTGTCCCGAATTCGTGTCGGGGCGGCGGGTAGGCGATCCGCAGAAGTCCGCACGGCGGGAGAGTACCAGTTGTGCGTGCCGCCCGAACCATCTAGGATTGGGGCGACCAACATTGGTACGGCCAACATTATCAAAGGAATCAAGATGACGGCTACCACCGCTCGAAAAAGTGTCTTGATCGTCGGAAAGAGCCGGCTTGTACTGGACGGCACAGTGTCCAGCCTCCGTGCGCTCGGCTACAAGGCGACGGCCACGAGCGACTTCGGAGACGTTGCGCGTCAGTTCGATCTCTGTAACGTCGATCTCGTCGTCTTCGGTGGCCAGGTGCCGACTGCTCGGAAAGCCGAGCTGACACGCGAGATCCGCCATATGAACCCGCGCGCTGGCTTCGTCGACGGACTGGCCGGTATCCCGGGGCTGCTCGTCCAGCAAGTTGAAGGCGCATTCGCCGCCGATGATGACAAGGGTTGTCTACGCGCGACCTACGAGCCCAAGGCACGAGCGATCCAATTGACACTGGCGCGAGAGGCAGATGTGAGGCTGACAGCTTGGTGGCAGACCTCGTTCGTTCCTCCCGACCCGAAGAGCGACTCGCTCGAGCTACTTAGCGCACGGCTCGCGGCCGGCATGCACTCGATTGCCGTGCCGGACAGGATCCCCGACCGTGCCGCGTTTGCTGTGGCGGAGGTCGGGAGGGCGCGACACGTGTTCGCGATCACGGCTCAATGACAATCGGCGGCCTCGTCCGCCATAGAGGAGATGTGAAATGAGAAGAGTCGTCGCATCCGAGTTCGTCACTTTAGACGGTGTGTTTCAGGATCCTGGCGGTGCCGAGGGCTTCGAGCATGGCGGCTGGAGTTTCAAATACTCACGGCGGTCGGAGGACGACGCGAACCTTGCAGGTGGGCTGCTGCGGGCTAGTGACGCCCTACTTCTTGGGCGTGTGACTTATGAGGGCTTTGCCCAAGCCTGGCCCACGATGAAGGACGGCGGCTGGTACGCAGACCGAATGAACAGCCTGCCCAAATACGTGGTGTCCTCAACGCTCAAGGAAGCCGAATGGAACAACAGCAAGATCATCAAAGGAGATCTGCGAACTGAAGTCGGCGAACTGAAGAAGCAACCGGGAGGAGATATCCTCGTGTTCGGCAGCGGCGAGCTCGTTAATGGTCTTTTGCGTGAAGGACTTCTCGATGAGCTTCGGCTGCTGGTCAGCCCGGTTGTTCTAGGTAGCGGGCGGCGCTTGTTCACGGATGGCGGACCGATCGGGCTCAGGGTCGCGCAGGCGACGCCTCTGGCGTCGGGCGTAGTTCTTCTCGTCTACGAATTCGCCGTCAACCACGACTGACCCCCTAAACCGTGATCTATTGGGGCCGCCTCAGCAGCGCCCCGCAAACGGTTTTGAAGACCGCGGGGGCCTCGTCCGGGTAGGTCCGTCAGCGTCCGCGCACGTTCGTGACCCGGAGATCAAGAGCTGTCGACAATCTGCATCGGACCACGAGGGGCTGGACTCTCGGCAGGATCGTAGTACGCTCTGACGGTTCCAAAGTCGGTTGGGAGGTAGTGGGCCATGAGCTGGAAGCTTGACGGGACCTATTTCGAGAACTGCAACTGCACCTTCGCCTGTCCCTGCTCTGTGACGAGCTTCGCCTCGGCGGGGACAGAAGAGCGGTGCCAGGTCATCATCAACTACCACGTCACCAAAGGCGAGATCGACGGAGTGGACGTCAGCGGGCACAGCGTGTCAGTGGTCGCCGACACACCGCCGAAGATGCTCGACGGTAACTGGCGGGTCGGCCTCCTCATCGACGACAAGGCATCCAAGGAGCAGGCGGACAAGCTGGCAGGCGTGTTTTCGGGCCGGATGGGCGGCCCGATGGCGGCCTTGGCTCCGCTGATCGGGGAGGTGCTCGGCATCGAGCAGCACCCGATCGAATACGGCGACAGCGGCCACAAGCACCACGTGAAGATCGGCCACGACATATCCATCGAGGTCGAGGATTACACGCCGGAAGGTTTTACCGAACCAACCAAGCTGGTCGGCGTCTTCCATCCCTCGAACACCACACTGACCATCGCCCGGCCGACCGAATCGAAGATAAAAGCTTTCGGAATGGAGTTTCACAACAGCGGCAAGAGCGCCTTCTCGGCGCCCTTCCACTGGTCTGCCTGAGAGCTTGGTACAGCAGCGGCATCCGCCCGGGGTAACTCCGCTTCCCAGGTCGGTTTCGACGACGATAGTCGGGGCGCTGGTCGTCTGCGCCGCCGCGGCGTGGCTGTTCACGATCAACCAGGCGGGCTCGATGGCGATGGGCGGCCTGGCCATGATGGGCGCAGGGCTTTTCCTCATCACCTGGCTGGTGATGATGGTCGCGATGATGTTTCCGTCGGTCGCGCCGATGACGCTGGCCTTCGCCTCGGTGACGCGCTCGCGGGGCCAGGGCAGCGTGCCGACCGCCGCGTTCGTCACGGGCTATCTCATCGTCTGGACCGCGGCCGGACTCATTCCGCTGGCGGTGCTCCAGGTCATGAACCAGGTCTGGATGACGCCGCCGTCGTGGCTGCCGCGTGCCGGAGGCGCCGTGATCGTCCTTGCCGGCATTTACCAGTTCACCCCTCTGAAGGACGCGTGCCTGCGCGCGTGCCGGTCGCCCCTGGGTTTCATCCTGACGCACGACTTCCGGGGTGGGCCTGCCTCAGCGGTGAGGGCGGGCGCGTCGCACGGCCTGTACTGCCTCGGCTGCTGTTGGGCCCTGATGGCCGTGCTCGCCGTCCTCGGGCTGATGAACATAGCCTGGATGGCTGTGATCGCCGCCGTATTCTTCATCGAAAAGAACGTGCGCCGCGGCGAGCTGCTGCCTCGGCTGGTCGGTGCGGCATGCGTTGTGGGCGGCCTGGCGGTCGTCGCCTGGCCGAACCTCCTGATCACCCCCTGACCGCGTGACCACCGCCTGGCATGTCACGGGCACGTACTTCGAATCGTGCAACTGTGACGCCATCTGCCCTTGCCGGAGCACCGGCGGGGCAAAGGG
This sequence comes from Candidatus Dormiibacterota bacterium, assembly GCA_036264335.1. Classification (GTDB taxonomy): domain Bacteria; phylum Chloroflexota; class Dormibacteria; order Dormibacterales; family Dormibacteraceae; genus Palsa-872. Next base: position 39,488 of record DATARC010000030.1, on the reverse strand, counting down.
CGGCGCTTCGACCCACGGCGTGTGCGACTTCGCGCTTTCGTGGTGGATCAAGCAAGGGAACTTTTCCGGAACGCAGCTCGACGGGCTCGTCGCGGTCATGGTCGGCTCCTATATCGACAGGCCGGCGTGGATGCCATGGGAGGTCGCACTTCTCGTCGACGAGCGCGCCTCGCCCGAGGCCCAGAGGGCGCTCGAGGAGATCCTTCTGGGTAAGGCGGGGGGCACGCCGATGGCCAACTTCACGGGGGCGATCGGCAGGGTCCGCGCCGTCCGCCCGGCCGCCATTCGCCTCGATCACCGGCGCGGCCACGAGCGGATCGAGGTCGGCCCTGCCGTCACCGTCGTGGCGGGCGAAGCTGCCTCGGACGATGGCGAGGTCTCGTGCGGCATCCCCGGCCACGACCACCCGGGCACCGAGGTCCATTCGAGCCGCCTGGCCGTCGCCGAGTCAGGCTTCGAGTTCAGCTATTCGGGCGTGTGCGGCTTCACCACGACCTTCGACTACCGCTCCAGCGCCTGACTCTTCCCTGGCATCGAAATCAGGCGAGGCTTCTGACGTAGTCCTGGTGGCCATGACTTGAGTTAGGCCAACTGCCGAAGCACGCCTGGAGGCTACCCCTCTACTACCTTCTTCAGGCCTTCCAGGACCTGTCCCCAGTTATCCTTCGCCATCTTGTCGGCCTCTTCCTGGGTCGCGTTGTTGTCCTGCTTCAGGGTCAAGGCGGTCTTGCCGTTGTCGCCCGCCAGCTCATAGGTGACTGTGTGGTAGTTCTCAGGCTTGTCCTCGCTGCCGCCCATTGGGCTCCAGTGCGTGTACTGGAGCCGCTTCTCCGGTTGGACCTCGAGCACCTTTCCCTTGTCCTCGTATGACTTGCCTTTCCACTCTCCCTTCCAGCTGATTGGGCTGCCTTCTTTCCAGTCAGTCGTCAGGTTGGTTCCGTGCATGTACTGCTTGACCTGGTCCGGCTTCGTCAACGCATCCCAGACCTCGGCTCTGGAAGCATCAATGGTTATTGTCTTGACTGCCTCGAATCCCTTTGACATATGGGTCCTCCTTCGGCCGCGATGGCGATCGCGGGTGAACTCGGCTCCGCCTAACGCTCATTCGCCAGATTGGCTGATGAAAAGCCGCAACAATGCCTAGAACGCAGAGGGCGCCAGGAGTTCCCATCTCACCTTCGCCTGAAGCCGGCGCTAACCGCCCTCATAAGCTGCCACACTCCTGACGATGAGCTCGGCCGCAGTCTCCGCAGAGCACCTCGCGCGTTCGTTCGGCCAAACCCAGGCGCTTGTGGATGTCAGCCTTGAGGTACCGCCTGGGAGCGTCTGCGCGCTGCTTGGCCGTAACGGGGCCGGCAAGACCACCGCCGTCCGCATCCTCACGACGTTGCTATCGGCCGACGGCGGAAGAGCCCAAGTGGCTGGATTCGACGTCTTTAGCCAGGCCGACAAGGTGCGAGCTCGCATCGGAGTCACCGGTCAGTCCGCAACCATGGATGAGCTCTTGACTGGGCAGGAGAACCTTGAAATCGTGGGCCGCTTCTGCCACCTGGGAGCGGCAACCTCGCGCCGCCGCGCCAAAGAATTGCTGCAGGAGTTCGACCTGGTCGACGCCAGCGATCGGCTGGTGAAGAAATACTCAGGCGGTATGAGGCGTCGCCTCGACCTGGCCGCGAGCCTGATTGCGAACCCCGACGTGCTCTTTCTCGATGAGCCCACCACTGGCTTGGATCCAATCAGCCGCCGCGAGATGTGGGCCGCGATTCGGACCTTGGTCTCGCGCGGCACCACGGTCCTGCTCACGACCCAATACCTGGACGAGGCCGATCAGCTGGCCGACACCATCGTCGTCATCGACCGGGGCCTGGTGGTGGCTCAGGGAACTCCGGAGCAGCTCAAAGCGTCGATCGGGCGGCCGCACGTCCGCGTCACCCTGCCCGACCTGGACCTCGCCGCACTCGAGCGGATTCGAAGCGTGCTCGGCGATCAGGCCGAAATTCATGGGCTTTCAGTCAGCATGCCCGCTGTTGGCGGCCTGGCCACCCTCAGCGAGGTGGTGGCGCAATTGGAAACGTTCGGCCTGCCGGTCTATGAGGTCGGCCTGGAGCATCCGAGCCTCGATGAGGTGTTCAGCACCGTTACCGGCAACCCCGACAGCGGAGGCGTGGCAGGCCAAGCCACCGGGACAAAGAATTGAGCGCGCAAGCAGCTGTCGCGTCGCCGTCGATTCGGCTTCCCTGGAGCGTCGTTGACGCGTACACCGCGACCCTCCGTTACTTGAAGCGAGGCGTCAGGCAGCCGGACGTGATCTTCGGCAGCGTTCTGTTTCCGATCATCTTCGTGGTCCTTTTTGGGTACGTCTTCGGCGGCTCGATCAAGATTCCGGGCGGGGACTATCGCTCCTACCTCATGCCGGGCCTTTTCTCGCAGGCCATTCTGTTTGGCTCCAACAGCGTCGCGGTCGGGATCGCCACGGACATGAGCGAGGGCGTCATCGACCGTTTCAAGACCTTGCCCATCGCCCGCTCCGCGATCGTGATCGGCCGCGCGGTATCCAGCCTGGTGCTAGGACTTCCGGCGATGGTGGTGATGATCGTGTGCGCTCTGGCCGTCGGCTGGCGCCCGACCGCCGGCCTGGGCAACGCGACCCTCGCATTCGGGCTGTACGAGCTCTACGGCTTCGCGATGATCTGGCTTGGGATCCTGGTCGGGCTCTGGGCACGATCTCCGCAGGCGGCTGACGTGATCATCGGGATTCCCACCTTCTTGTTCGGTTTCATCTCGAACGTGTTCGTCGACCCCGCGAATATGCCGGCGTGGCTCAGGGTGATCGCCAACTGGAATCCCATTTCTGCGCTGGTCACCGCCGGCCGGCAGCTGTTCGGTAACAGCATCGGGCCCCCGCCTCCAGGCGTGTGGTCGCTGGATCACCCCGTCATTACCACGATCGGACTGGCGATTTTGATCGTCGCCGTCGCTGCGCCGTTTTGTGTGCGGCGGTACAGCCGAATCTCACAGTGAGTCGATTGAAAGCCGCATCTCCGGCGACTATGCCTCGGCCGCCCGCGTCTCCAGGAGATCGAGGATCAGCGCCGTCCAGCTGAAATCAGGCGCGCCGTGGCCCTCCCCTGTGAGGGTGTCGTAGTACTCCCGGAAACCCCAGCGCTCGACCATGGTCGCCGTGGAGTTCTCGATTCGCCCGGCAAGGTCGGCCCGGCCGTGGCGCCTCAGGCCGCGGCACAGGTACCAGTTGACATTGACCCATGCCGCTCCACGCCAGATCAAGTGCTCGCCAATCGCCCCTGGACGGAACGCGGGCTCTCTTCGGGAGACGGTAGGAATCGGCCAGGCCGTCCCGTAGTCGGATGGGTCCTCGATCTGATCGACGAGCCGAGCAGCGATCGGCGCCGGCAGGTCTGACAGGAGAAGCGGGAAAAGGCTGGTGAAGGTGCTGGTTCGCAATGGCCTTTCCGCCAAGCCGGCCAGGTCCCAGAAGAGGCCGGCGTCCGCATCCCAGCATTTCGTCACGAGCGCTTCGCGCGTGCGCACGGCGCGGGCGGCGAAGTCGGCGGCACCCGCGGCATCCCCGACCTGGGCGAGGAGCTCGGCCAGCACGCGCTGGTTTTCCGCGTAGATGGTGTTGACCATCACGTCCTCATCGATGAAGCGATCCAGCGAGAACATGCGTGTGGGATCGCGACCGACTTCTGCATACGGGTCGGCCACCCGGTGCCACGCCGCGTCGTAATCGGGCCGGTCATCACCCGAGACGCCCAGGTATTCGTCGAACTTGGGCGACTCATCGAGCCCCGTTTCGTCCGCCTGGAGAACGGCGATCAATCCGTCGCGGTCCGGGTCGCGTACGTCGTGCAGCCAGTCGAAGTAGCGTCGCGCTGCCGGCAATACCTCGCGCAGGAAGGATTCGCCACGACCGTGCGTGGCGACTGCCGCGATCGCCTCGGCCAGCGCGGGAGGTTGCATACAGTCGGAGAAGTAGGGCGTGCGGTAGGCGATCGAGTAGTCCGCCAGCCGTGGCTCGAACGCCTCGCGCTGCCAGAACGTGACGTGCGGCACCAGCCCGTCCGGCTGCTGGTTGGCGAGCAGGCAGGTCAGCTCGGACTCAGCCCTTACGGGTTCGATACGGCTGAGGACGATGGCGTGGAAGCATGAGTCCCAGAACCACTGGAATGGATAGGTGGTTTTGGAGGGGCAGACGAAGTCGAAGTCCCTGTCGCACCAGTCGGCGTATCCGCGCTGGCGATTGCGGTCGTAAAGGCCGCTGACCGCCTCTCGCATCCTCTCAAGGCGAGCGGTTTCGTGGTGCAGCTCGGTCATTGGATCAGAGCTAATGCAACCATGCGCCGCGATCGGGGGTACGCGGCCTCGATGCTCAGCATCAGGAACCTCAAAGTCAGTCCGCCTACCAGCGGGTTAACGTTTTGTGAGCGTGTCCCACAACGGTCCGATCGGGGTGCTCGACAGCGGAATGGGGGGCATCTCGGTGCTCAACGAGATGAGATCGCTGCTGCCCGACGAGCGATTCATATACGTCGCGGACTCCGGGCATGTGCCGTACGGCCCTAAGCCGGCCGCATACATCCAGGAGAGATGCGATTTGATCGCCGGCTTCCTGCTCCAGCGCGGGGCGAAAGCACTGGTCATCGCGTGCAACACCGCGACAGCCGCCGCCGCCGACCAGCTGCGATCGACGTATTCGGTGCCGGTGCTGGGGATGGAACCGGCTGTCAAGCCGGCGTCTGCGGCCACCAGGAAGGGAGTGGTTGGCGTGCTGGCCACCTCGGGGACTCTTGCCAGCGCGCGCTTCGCCGCTCTGCTGGATCGCTTCGCCGGCGGGATACGGGTCATCACGCAACCGGCCCCAGAGCTCGTCCTCCTCGTCGAAGCGGGCGACCTTGACTCGGATGGTGCTCGCGCCGCCTGCGAGGTCGCAGTCCGCCCGCTGATCGATGGGGGCGCCGATGTGATCGTTCACGGCTGCACGCATTTTCCGTTTCTCAAACCCGTCATCGCCGGCATAGTCGGTCCTCGAGTCATCCAGATCGATACGGGCGCCGCTGTGGCGCGCCACCTGAAATCGGTGCTCGGCTCGCATGCTCTACTTGCCGAAAGCTCCCACGGCGGTGCCGACTTTTTTACCAGCGGAGATTTAGCAACGGGGCACGGGGTGGTGAGCCGGCTCTTTGGCGAGGCAGCCGTGGAGGCGTTACCGGACCGCGTCCGTTAGCTGAAGGGGAGAGCGCGGGCGGAGCTTTAGATACCATATCGGACTCACTATTTGCAACACCGAATTGGGGGCATCCGGCTCAGAAGCAAGGTCCTGCCGGCCTGACCAGGATGTAGGCGTTGCTGCCACTGAACAGCGAGGGCAGGCCGGCAAGCCGGTATTTTCTGAGGCCGGATCCAAGCTGCCAATGCCAGATCGCGGGCTTCATGTGCAAGACGTAGTCGGCGTCGGAGAACCAGATGCCTGTCGAGTCGACCAGCGCGAGCTCGGGGTCAAAGCTCGTGGCGGCGCCCTCAACTCCGCGGTACAGGTACACCCGGTGTCCCGGAGCAGTCTCGTAAAACACCAAGTCGGGGGTGCCCGGGCTGTCAAGACTGCCCATCCACCAGATGATGCGGCCATCTGCAGTTCTGCCCGGGCTCGTGAAGTTATGCGGGTCGCCAGGCAGTGGCTTGAGGAAAGGCCAGAGCCAGGTCGGGCTCATGGTGTCGCGGGACACCGACCCGGTCGCGGGATCCACGAGGCGCCAGGTCGAAGGCGGCGCGTCGGCGTTCACGTGCCCGACGATCGCATGAATCCCCGCCAAGTCCCAGCGCCACACGCTGATCGAGCCTCGATAGGTGAATAGCGTCCGATCCGCGCTGGTGGCCAGGTCGAAAACGTGGAGCTTGGACGCTCTGTATCTCGGGTAGACGGCGCCGACAGGCAGGGTCTGAACCCACGCGTAGCTGCGGCCGTCCGGCGAAACCTGACCGCCGTTCGTTGGTAGCCAGCGGTGAACGGCCGGGCTGTAGAACATCACACCCTGCAGCCCGCCGTCTGGCAAACGGACGACCGCCGGACTCGCATCCCTTGTGTACTGTCCGGTGCGCGTGTTGACGAATCCCACCTGGGTGGCGACCTGAGACGGAGGCCTGGCTCCGCGCTCCACGGTCACCGGAAGCCGGCAGTTCGATGGATCGACCAGCCCCGGCGCCGGGGTCGCGCTCGGAGTTGTGGCCGGCAGCGTTCGTGGGAGCGGGTTCATGACATGTCGGTTGGCAAGCACCTGCGGTAACTCGAAGGCCGCCACGATCACCGCAGCCGCCAAGACCACGGCCATCGCCGCCTTCGGGATGGCGGAGTACCGGCGCGGAGGTTCGGCCAGGCGGCTTCGCACTGCGGTGGTCAGCCACGGCTGCATCGGCTCGTCGCCGATGGCGACGTGCATTAGAGCTCGAAAGCGTGTTTCGTCCATCACCCGGCTCCTTCAGAAACTTCGATCACCGGACGCAATCGCTTGAGAGCGCGATGCACCCGAACTCGAGCGGTGGCGGCCGAGATGCCCAGAATGCGTCCGACCTCTTCATTGGGGAGGTCGAGGTAGAAGCGCAGGACCAGCAGCAGCCGCGTCTTGCTGTCAACGCGACCGAGCGCCCACCGCAGCTGCTCGGCTTCCTCCGCCTCGTTGCCGGGAGCATGTCGCCCCTCGTCAGCCCTCAGCCGGTCAAACAAGAGCCAGGCGTGGCGGCGTCGAGCCATCCGGCACTCATTCGCCACGATGGCCAGGAACCAGGGTCTCGGTTCAGCTCCAGAGTGAAAGGTGGAGCGTTTTCGCCAGGCTTTTAAGGCAGCCTCCTGGACCGCGTCCTCGGCGTCGTCCCGGCTCTTCAGCATCCCCACGGCGAGGCGGAAGGCGATCGGCAGCAAGGGCTCGATGGAGCTGGCGAAAGCAGCCTCGTCGTCGAAGGCGAGAGCCGCAGGGCTCACCCCGGCGATGATCACGAAGTCCCGGCTGGTCGACGATTCCGCATGCAACTAATATGCGAAGGGGGCTCGAAACGTTACTGACACGATCGATCACCCCACCACTTGAATAGCTTGTGGCCTGGATGGGAAACATGATCAGAAGATGAGTGATCCGAAGGTCATCGCCTGTCCCGGATGCGGCCAGAAAAATCGGGTTCGCGCCGATGCCGCAGGCGTGCCTTTCTGCGGCCGATGTGGCAAGCCCTTGCCCTGGCTCGCTGAAACGCACGCCGATGACTTCGGGTCTGTCGTCGAGAGATCCCCAATCCCCGTCCTCATCGACTTCTGGGCGCCCTGGTGCGGGCCGTGCCGCATCGTTGCGCCGGCCGTGGAGCGCCTGTCCGAGGAGCTCGCCGGAAAACTCAAGGTGGTCAAGTTGAACACCGACGACGAGCCCGCGCTCGGTCAGCGGTTTGGCGTGCGGTCGATCCCGACCCTCCTACTGATGGAGAGCGGCAAGGAGAGTGACCGAGTCATGGGCGCCCTCAACGTGAACGCTCTGCGGAGCTGGATTCAGGCCAGGCTACCGTCGCCCGCGCCTGAGCCCAGGGCACCAACTCAGCCGGCGTAAAGCCCACCGTCTGACCCTACCTGCACCTTGATCGGTGCCAGAGCGGTGGGCGCCGGGCCCGCGACCACAGCTGCACCTCGTGCGGGATCAAACTCCGCCCCATGGCACGGGCAGATCAAAAGGTGCTGGCCTGAGTCGTAGCTGACAGGACAGCCGGCGTGCGTGCAGATGGTATCGAACGCGACGATGCCGCCCCCCGCCAGCGAGATGGCCACCGCCGGGTCCCCGCTCCCAGGGGCGGTGAAAGTCAAGCTGCCTTGGGAACGAAGTTGGGCAACCGTGCCGATCTTGGTGCCAGTGGGCGAAGCTACTCCGGTTGGCGACGCCGCCGGGCTCGAGGTGGGGCTTGGCGTCGCCCCGGTCGGTTCGCTCGCACCGACATGTCTGCGCGGGAGAAGCGCGAGCACCCACACGACCGCCACCGCCGCGCTGCCGATCTGGACGAGCAACCGCCGGCGTCCGGGGTCGGCATCGACCGGCGGTTTCACACTGCGGTCGCGTTGCATAGCAAGGAGCTGACGGGCGGTGAGCACACCCCGGTCGCCGACCAGAGCGAGCGTGATCCACGCCACCGTATAGATGCTGTCCGAGCCGAGGAAATAGGGCTGCACAGCCCAGCTCGCCGTGAGGAAGAAGACGAGGTTTATCATCGCCCCCGCCACTGCAGCCCATCGGGTGGCCACCCCAAGGAGAACCATCGTTCCAATCGCGAGCTCGGCGGCGATGACGCCAATCCCGGTCAGCTGGGGAAACGGCAGCGCCAGCCATTGGATCAGGAAGCCGATGGGCGACGTCGCAGTGAAGGCCTGGAGCTGCCCACCGATGTAGGTCGTACCGGCCGGGTCTAGAAAGCCTGGGTCTGCGATTTTTTGGAGTCCCGCATAAAGGAACGTGAGCCCGAGAAAGAATCGCAGCGGAACTGTGCTGTAGATCAACCACCGGTCCGGTGCTGGGGACACCTGCCGCGGATCCTTGCGAGCGGCCTTCTTGCTCACGCACTGACCTTAAGCAATTCGAAAAGGCGACGCTCGGGGGCTCTGGACGCTTCGTCAGGCCTCCGTCAACCTCAGTCGGGCTAGCTCGTGGTCGGCACAGGTCCGATTCGCGGTGAGTACTGCGTCGCGAAGATGATGTATCGCTGCGTTGCGAATGCCCCTGCCCAGAGCGGCCAGCAGGTCGTCAGGACCAGGTTGTAGCCCGGCGCGTGCGAAACCAGCACTGTCCTGTCGTCCGGGTTGACGATTTTGCTCCCGGTCACCCAGTACTTGAAGGTTCCGTAGCGAGTTTGAAGGTCGATCTCATCGTGCGATTTGAGCAGTGGGAAGTTGATCCAGTAAACGTTGTGGGCTGCGACTCCCACCGTCCCCTGGTCACCGGGCCAGACGGTGCCCGGATAGTGCCCTGGTCCCGAATACAGGACACTCGTGCTGGTTCCCTCTCGCACCGCGGCGTAGTACTGCAGCCTGGGGACGCGTATGGCGAAGTCGACGCCTTTGACCGGATGCTGAAGGGAGGTGTCGATGATCGCCGGCGGTATTACCGGGTCTCTGCCGATCTCTTGCTGCCATTGCTGGTTGAGCTGCTGCTGGGCCGAGTAGCCGTTCCACATACCCACCGCATATGTCCCAAGCAGCACAGCTCCCACCAGCAAGCAAGCCAGTGCAGCGGTCCCCACCAGGTTGAAACGGTGGCGTCCTGCGGTCGAGGAGGCGCGTGACGATTCCCGGCCAATAGCCATCGAACTTAGAACGCGCTGAAAATGCCCCTCACCCGGACGGGTTAGAGGATGAAGTAGAAGGTGGCCCCTTCGCCGACAGCCCCCTCGGCCCACACCCGTCCGCCGTGGCGGTTGACAATCCGTCGTGCGGTCGCCAATCCAATCCCCATTCCTGGAAAGTCGCTCTGGCTGTGCAGCCGTTGGAAGGCGCCGAAAAGCTTGTGCGCGTTGATCATGTCGAAGCCAACGCCGTTGTCACGAACGAAAAGGCGCGATTCGCCGTCGACGACCTCGCCGCCGACCTCGATGGTGGCCTCAGTCTTGTTGCCCGTGAACTTCCAGGCATTGCCGATGAGGCTGTCGAGCAGGATCCGCACCAGCCGGACATCGCCGGAAACAGAGAGGTTCGGGCTGATGGACACAGCGACGTGGCGGTCTGGGCTTGACGACTGCAGCTCCTCGATGATGTCCAGCGCCATCGCGCTGACGTCAACTGGTTCACGGTGAATCTCCCCGCCGGTTACGCGGAACAGCGACTGCAGGCCGTCGAACACAGAAACCATCCGCTGGCTGGCGCGGCGCATCCGCTGGATGTAGTCCTTGGCGCGGTCGTCGAGCTTGTCTCCGTAATCGGCAAGCAGCGCCTCGCTCAGACCGTCGAATGCATGCATGGGCGCGCGAAGCTCGTTCGAGACTAGGTAGCTGAACGCCTCGAGCTCCCGGTTGATAGCGGTCAGCGCAGTGGTTCGCTCTTCGACCAGGTGTTCCAGCTGGTTGCGGTAGCGGCGAAGCTCCTGCTGTGCTCGATAGAGCTCCATGAAAACGCCAACCTTCGCCCGCAGGATCGCAGGCACCACCGGAGCGAAGACAAAGTCGACGGCGCCGAGCTCATACCCGCGACCGGTGTTCGTCTCGCCCTGGTCGAGCGCTGTCACGAAGATGATCGGGGTCAGCTCGGATCGCGGCCGCTGACGGATGAGCTGGGCGGTTTCGTACCCGTCCATGACCGGCATCCGGACATCCAGGAGGACGACTGCGAATTCCCGACGAAGCAGCTGGCGCAACGCGTCGGCTCCGGACGAGGCTTCGACCACCTCTTCACCTAGCGGACTGAGGACGGTCTTCAGCGCGAACCTCTTTGTCGGGTCGTCGTCCACGATCAGAACACTGGCCGCCGACTCATTCGATTTCTTGACTCCGGCGGCGGGCTGAACCATGGTCATCGAACTTTGTGAAACAGGGTGACTCCGTTGCGGACCTGTTCGTAACGGCTGCTCTCAGGACAGAAGACCAGCGATTCCTTCTGGCCGAGGGCGAGGTAGCCCGACCGGACCAGGCTGTCGTAGAAGAGGCGATGCGCACGTTCCTGGAGGGTGGGCCGGAAATAGATCAGCACGTTGGCGCACAGGATCAGATGAAACTCGTTGAAGGAGCTGTCGCTGACCAGGTTGTGTCGCGCCCACGTTATGTGGTTCTGAAGCGCACGGTCGAAGCGAGCGGTGTGGCCGGTGATCGTGTAGAAGTCGGAGATGCGTCCCCGCCCACCTGAACGCGCGTGGCCGCTCTCGTCGGAAGCCACCCGCACAAGCGGATAGGCGCCGGCTCGGGCGATCGCCAGGCTGCTCTCGTTGAGGTCGGTGGCATATATACGCGACTTCTCGTAGAGGCCTTCTTCTTTGAGCAGGATCGCCATCGAGTAGACCTCCTCGCCGGTGGCGCAGCCAGCGATCCAGATGCGCACCGAAGGGTAGGTTCGGAACCGAGGGACGGCATCTTCGCGAATCGAGCGAAATACGTCGGCTTCGCGGAACATGCTGGTCACGTTTACCCCGACCCCGCTGACGAACCGCTGCATGCACGAAGCATCGTGCAGCAGTCGCTCCTGGTAGGCGGAGATCGTGCCCACTCCCTCGCCGGCCATGCCGGACGCGATGCTGCGCTTCAGCGGGCCGGGGGCATACTCACGGAAGTCATACCCGTAGCGCATGGCCACCCCCTCCAGAAGGAGCTTTGTCTCGATCTCCTCCAGGTTGGAGGCGGGTGCTTGCTCGAGCTTCTTCTCAAGCCTGACCGCACCGCTCAAAGGCTGAGCCAGGAACGGAGCATCGAGAGCAGGTTCGAGTTGTTGACGGGCTTGGCGATGTAATCAGAGGCGCCCGCCTCGATGCATCTTTCCCGGTCCCCTTTCATGGCCTTTGCGGTCAGAGCGATGATCGGCCGGTCCAGGAAGGTCGGCATCTGTCGCATCTTTGTCATCGTCTCGTACCCGTCCATCTCGGGCATCATGATGTCGACCAGGGCGATATCGATATCCGGGTCCTTCTCGATGGCCTCGATCGCTTCCTTGCCGCTGTCGACCGAGACCACCTCCATCTGTTGTCGCTCGAGCATGGCCGTCAAGGCAAAGATGTTGCGGATATCGTCGTCGACGATCATGACCTTCTTGTTGGCCAGGGAGATCTCGAGATGCTCGCCGTTCATTCCGGCGGCCTTGACCTCGGGTTCGCCAGGCTCGGCCTTGTCGAGTATCGCCGTCACTTCCTCACGGAGACGTTCGGGGGACCTGACCTCTTTGATGACGATGCTCTTCGCGGACCTGGCGAGCCGCTGCTCCTCTTTGCGTGTGAGGTCCTTGGCCGTATAGACGAGGAGTGGGGTCGTCTTGAGGCCTTCATCCGTCTTCAGCTGATCGATGACCTGCCAGCCGGTGATCCCCGGGAGCCCGAGGTCGAGCACCACGCAATCGAATGTCTTGTCCTTCAGGAGAGCGAGCGCTTCCTCGCCTGTCGACACCGCAGTGACTCCCGCCTTGATCGGCTCCATGAGGCCCACGATGTGCTGCCTCTGAACCGGATCATCCTCGACCACGAGGATGTTCTTTTCAGCGTTCGCGACCCTCATTGCGGTTGCCGCACGCCTCGTGGGTGCCGGGCTCCGCGTTTCAGGACCCGGGGCGTCGTCCCAGGCGGGCTCGGTCGAATTCAGTGGCGTTCCATTTGACGACCCGCCATTGGCGTGTCCGACTGGGACCGAGGTTGGGAGGTACACGGTGAACGTGCTCCCCTTGCCGACCTCGCTCTGCAGCTTGATCTCGCCACCGAGGAGGCTGGTCAGCTCGCGACAGATCGACAGACCCAGGCCGGTGCCGCCATATTTGCGACTCGTCGTGCCGTCCCCTTGCGCGAACGCTTCGAACACCGACTGGTGCTTGTTCGGCGGGATTCCGATTCCGGTGTCGGCGACCGACAAGGCGATGACGCCATCGGCCCGATTCAGGGAGACGTTGTCCCGACTCCATCCCGAGGTCACGGGTTCAGCTGAGAACGCCACGCGGCCCGACTCCGTGAACTTGAATGCGTTGCTCAAGAGGTTGTTGAGGATCTGCTGGAGCCTCTGGGGATCGGTCGGAATGGTCTTCGGCAAGCCCGGGCGAAGATCAATGGTGAAGCCGAGCTTGGTCGCCTCGGCGACGTGGCGGAACGTGCGCTCCAGCAGCGGCGGCAGCTCTGTCATCGGCCAATCGGTGATCTCCAGCGCGACAGTTCCCGACTCGATCTTGGTGAGATCCAGGATGTCATTGATCAGCTTCAAGAGGTCCGTTCCCGAAGAACGGATGATGGTTGCGTACTCCACCTGCTTCGGCAGCAGGTTGCGGTCTGGGTTGTCAGCGAGCTCCTGGGCGAGAATCAGGAGGCTGTTGAGCGGCGTCCTCAGCTCGTGCGACATGTTGGCCAGGAACTCGGACTTGTATCGAGAGGTGATGGCGAGCTGCTCGGCCTTCTCCTCCACCAGCTCCTTGGCCACCTCGACCTCAGAGCGCCGCTGCTCGATCTCGGTGTTCTGCTGCGCCAGCTGGCGCGCCTTCTCCGCCAGGTCAAGGTTCGTGGTCTGCAGCTGATCCTGCTGGCTCTGGAGCTCGTTGGCCAGTGACTGCGACTGCTTGAGAAGGTCCTCGGTACGGCTGTTGGCCTCGATCGTGTTGAGGACGATCCCGATGCTTTCGGTGAGCTGGTTCAAGAAGTCCTGGTGCACAGGGCTGAAGGGCTGGAACGAAGCGAGCTCGATCACGGCGCGGGTGTCGCCTTCGAAAAGTACGGGCAGGACGACGATGTTCAGGGGCTTCCCCTCGCCCAGCCCTGAGGTGATACGGACGTAGTCGGATGGAACGTCGTTCAGCAAGATGGGGCGCTTCTCGATCGCGGCCTGGCCGATGAGACCTTCGCCAAGGCGGAATTCGGTCGGCACACTCTTGCGCGGCTTGTACGCATATCCAGCCTGATATGTGAGATGTGCATCTCGGCCGTTCGCAGGAACCATCCCGTAGAACACGCCGTGCTCGGCGTTGACCAGAGGAGCCAGCTCCGACAGGATCATCTTCGACACCGTCATCGGGTCGCGCTGGCCCTGGAGCATGCGCGTGAACCGAGCCAGGTTGGTCTTGAGCCAGTCCTGCTCGCGGTTCTTCTCGGTCGTCGTCTTGAGGTTGCCAATCATCTCGTTGATGGTGTCTTTCAGAACTGCGACCTCTCCGCTGGCGTCGACACCGATGGTTTGCGTGAGGTCGCCCGTGGTGACGGCGGTCGCCACTTCCGCGATCGCCCGCACCTGGGTGGTCAGGGTCGCTGACAGCTGGTTTACGTTGTCGGTCAGGTCGCGCCACGTGCCCGAAGCTCCCGGCACCCGGGCCTGGCCACCCAGCCGGCCTTCAACGCCCACCTCGCGGGCGACGCTCGTCACCTGGTCGGCGAAGACGGCAAGAGTGTCGGTCATGCTGTTGATGGTGTCGGCGAGCTCGGCGATCTCGCCCTTTGCCTCGAGAGTGAGCTTGCCCTTCAGGTTTCCATTCGCCACTGCCGTGACGACTCGAGCAATGCCCCGAACCTGGTTGGTCAGGTTGGTCGCCATGGTGTTGACGTTCTCGGTGAGCTCTTTCCAGACCCCGCCCACGCCCTTGACCTGAGCCTGCCCGCCAAGCTTGCCTTCGGTGCCGACCTCGCGTGCGACGCGCGTCACCTCTCCGGCGAACGCATTGAGCTGGTCGACCATCAGGTTGACGGTGTTCTTGAGCTCGAGGATCTCGCCGCGAACATCGACCGTGATCTTCTTGGAGAGGTCGCCGTTGGCTACTGCTGTCGTCACCTCGGCGATGTTTCGCACCTGGCTGGTCAGGTTGCCGGCCATGAAGTTCACGTTGTCCGTGAGATCCTTCCAGACACCGGCGACGCCCTTCACATCTGCCTGGCCACCGAGTCGTCCTTCGGTACCCACCTCACGCGCGACGCGCGTCACCTCGCCGGCGAAGGCGTTCAGCTGGTCGACCATGACGTTGACAGTGTTCTTCAGCTCGAGAATCTCGCCGTGTACATCAACCGTCACCTTTTTGGACAGGTCCCCGTTGGCGACGGCGGTCGTCACGTCGGCGATGTTCCGCACCTGGCCGGTCAGGTTGCCGGCCATCGAGTTGACGTTGTCGGTGAGGTCCTTCCACACGCCGCCCACACCCTTGACCTCGGCCTGGCCTCCAAGCCTGCCCTCGGTACCCACCTCGCGGGCGACACGTGTCACCTCGCCGGCGAAGGCATTCAGCTGGTCGACCATCAGGTTGACGGTGTCCTTGAGCTCGAGGATCTCGCCCCGAACGTCCACTGTGATCTTCTTGGAGAGATCTCCGTTGGCGACGGCGGTGGTGACCTCTGCGATGTTCCGCACCTGCCCGGTCAGGTTGCCGGCCATCGAGTTGACGTTGTCCGTGAGGTCTTTCCAGACCCCGCCCACGCCCTTCACCTCGGCCTGGCCGCCGAGCTTGCCCTCGGTTCCCACTTCACGTGCCACGCGCGTCACCTCGCCCGCGAAGGCGTTGAGCTGGTCAACCATCACGTTGACGGTGTTCTTGAGCTCCAGGATCTCCCCGTGCACGTCGACTGTGACTTTCTTTGAGAGGTCGCCGTTGGCCACAGCGGTGGTGACTTCGGCGATGTTTCGGACCTGGCCCGTGAGGTTGCCGGCCATTGAGTTCACGTTGTCGGTGAGATCCTTCCAGACTCCGGCTACGCCTTTGACCTCGGCCTGCCCCCCGAGCTTGCCCTCCGTACCGACCTCGCGCGCGACACGGGTAACCTCGTTGGCGAAGGCATTGAGCTGGTCGACCATCAGGTTGATGGTTCGCTTCTGGTCCAGCAGCTCACCTGGGACGTCGACGGTGATCTTCTTCGAGAGGTCGCCGTTGGCCACTGCAGTGATGACCTCCGCGATGTTGCGAGTGCGATCCGTGAAACTGGCCGACATGTAGTTGATGTTGTCCGTAAGGTCCTTCCAGACTCCACCGACGCCTTTCACCTCGGCCCGGCCACCCAGCTTTCCCTCGGCTCCTACCTCGCGTGCGACACGCGTCACCTCGTTGGCGAGACCGTTGAGCTGGTCGACCATCAGGTTGACCGTCTCTTTCAGCTCGAGAATCTCTCCGCGGGCATCGACTGTGATCTTCTTGGAGAGGTCACCGTAGGCGACAGCGGTCGTCACTTCGGCAATGTTGCGCACCTGGCCGGTGAGGTTCCCGGCCATGGAGTTGACGTTCTCTGTGAGCTCCTCCCAGACGCCGGCTACGCCCTTGACTTCGGCCTGGCCGCCGAGCTTGCCTTCGGTGCCCACCTCGTGGGCCACACGGGTCACCTCGCTGGCGAAAGCATTGAGCTGATCGACCATGACGTTGACGGTGTTCTTGAGCTCGAGGATCTCGCCCTCGACGTCCACCGTGACCTTTCGGGAGAGGTCGCCGTTGGCCACTGCGGTGGTGACCTCTGCGATGTTGCGCACCTGGCTGGTGAGGTTGCTGGCCATGAAGTTCACGTTGTCGGTGAGCTCTTTCCAGACACCGCCCACCCCGCGGACATGTGCCTGGCCGCCGAGCTTGCCCTCGGTGCCTACCTCGCGCGCGACGCGGGTCACCTCGGAGCTGAAGGACCGCAGCTGGTTGACCATTGTGTTTACCGTCTTGGCGGTTTCGAGGAACTGGCCATGGAGCCGCCGCCCTTTTGTCGCCATCGGCATCGTCTGTGACAGATCGCCGTTGGCGACGGCGCTGATGACCCGAGCCATCTCGCTGTTAGGCTGCACCAAGTCATCGATGAGATCGTTGATCGAGTCCAGTGTCGACGACCAGGCGCCGCCGGCATTCCCGAGCCTGAGGCGCTTGGCCTGGCCCTCCTTGCCGATGCGCCTGCCGAGCTTGCGCAGCTCTCGCTCCAGGCGCTGGTTGGACTCGATGACGTCGTTAAGGGCGCTCGCCACCTTGCCGGCGTTGCCGGTCCACGTGGCCGGCAGGCGTGCAGAAAAGTCGCCTCGCTTGACAGCAGTAACCACGCTAAGCATCACCCGCGCGTCGATTTCGTTGTTGGCTACTACTTTGCTTGGCATGTGCTGCGACTCCTCTTCTCTACATCGACTTCGCGCCTTGCGTTAGTCAAAATTCCGGCGTTCATTGTTTGATTGGGACCCAAAACTCCACTCGGGCGCCGGCGCCGGGCTCGCTCTCGATACGGCACCTTCCCCCGGCTAGCTGGGCTCGCTCACGAATGGCGGTCAGGCCGAGGTGGCCGGGCAGGTACATCGACTCGGCGACGACGAAGCCCTTGCCGTCGTCCCTGACAACCACCCGGAGTCCACCGTCCGCGGGATAAGCCGCGACCTCGATCCGCGTGGCGAGGGCGTGCTTCTCGACGTTGGTCAAAGCCTCCGACACGTTCTTGAAAACGACGGCCTCGATCGATGCGGGAAGCTGGCTTGGGAGCCGGAGGTCGATGTCGGTCTCGATGCCCGCCCGACTACGCAGGGACTCAAGACGGGTCCGGATCGCCTCGTCCAGCCCAAGCGGCACTTCGATCGCCTGCGGGCTCACATTCAATAGGAGGCGCCGCAGGGATTCTTCGACCTGCTTCAAGGTGGCTTTCAGCTGCTCCAGGTGGGCCGGCTTGCTCGCCTGGGAATCTGACTGAATTCGTTCTAGCTGCAGCTCAGCGGCCGTCAGCAACTGCAGCGAGTCGTCGTGCAGCGCGCTGGCAAATCGTCGACGGGCCTCGTCGCCGCCGGCTGCGATATTGCCGAGCAGCTGGCGGCGAGCGGTCGCCGCCTGTTCGAGGCGCTCGGCTGTCGTGTCGAGCTTCTGCTCGGCCTCGCGGTATTGCCACATCATTCCTGTAGCCATCGCCGCCACCCGAAGTACCCAGGCGTCCTCCGGGGTGAACCCGCGGCGGGAGTCATACGCGACCAGGGTCCCAAGGCGCCTGTCGCCGGCGCGCCATGAGACCGCGATCGAGTTCTTCAAACCATCCAGGCCGCACGCCGACCAGAGCGCATCCAACTCCGGGACGGTGCCGCCGACCAGCTCGAGCTCGTCCTGAAAAACCGCGCGCTCAGCGATGTTGTTCTGGTCGAGGCTCGTCCGAATCCGCATGGCGTGAATCGGCGACCGGGCGGGGAAACCGTACGGTTTGGGTTGAACGGTGAGAACCCGCCGTGGACCCAGGTGCCAGAAAGCGACCCGGCGCGCCTTGACGAGACCCGCGAGGGTTTCAGCCAGACCGCTGAAAAACTCGGAGATATCGCCGGTTTTGTCCGAATACGATGAGACCGCTCTCAGCGCCACAAAGGCGGCCTGCTGGGCGTTCTCGAGGCTCGCGGCGGCGCGCCGTTTCGATCGGGGCCGCACCTTGCTTGCCTCCGCCCGAACCGGTCCGTCGTCCGCCAACGACGGTTGCGGCCGGCGGTCAGCCGGCAGCGCGACAACCTCCACGCTTGCCCCTCCAGAAAAGTCCGAGGCCTACATGAGACCGTGCCGGGGCCCAATTCGTCGCCGTACAAATGAGGTAGGCGGCAAATTACACGAGGACCCCCAGAAAAGAAGAAACCGGGCCTGCACGGCGCAGGCCCGGTCCTTATCGATTCTTACTGGCGCTTGCGAAGCCGCATTCCGATTCCGCCTAGCGCAATCAGGATGGCTCCAAGGATGCCGCCGCCCACCGGGGCGCCGGTGTTGGCCAGGACCTCGCCTGACCCCGATGTGCCGCTGACTCCGCCTGTGGCGCCTGTGCCACTGACGCCGCCCGTGCCGCCCGTGCCACCCGTGCCACCTGTGCCGCCCGTGCCACCGGTTTCGCCAGTGGTCGCGGTGCTGCCGACGGTGTTGCCGGTGCTGGTGCCCGTGCTGCCGGTGTTGATGGTGCCGGTCGTGCCAACGGTGTTGCCGGTGCTGGTGCCTGTGCTGTGGACGTTGACGGTGCCGGTGGTCCCGACCGTGTTGCCGGTCGAGGTGCCGGTGCTGTTGTTGTTCACGGTGGCGGTGCTGCCAACGGTGTTACCCGTGCTGGTGCCCGTGCTGCCGGTGTTGACAGTGCCGGTGGTCCCGACGGTGTTGCCGGTCGAGGTGCCGGTGCTGTTGTTGTTGACAGTGCCGGTGGTCCCGACGGTGTTGCCGGTCGAGGTGCCGGTGCTGTTGTTGTTGACGGTGCCCGTGGTGCCAACGGTGTTGCCGGTGCTGGTGCCCGTGCTGTGAACGTTGACAGTGCCGGTGGTCCCGACGGTGTTGCCGGTCGAGGTGCCGGTGCTGTTGTTGTTCACAGTTCCGGTCGTGCCAACGGTGTTGCCGGTGCTGGTGCCCGTGCTGTGGACGTTGACGGTGCCGGTCGTGCCGACCGTGTTACCGGTCGAGGTGCCGGTGCTGTTGTTGTTGACGGTGCCGGTGGTCCCGACCGTGTTCCCGGTCGAAGTCCCCGTGCTGTGGACGTTTACGGTCCCGGTGGTCCCGACGGTGTTGCCGGTCGAGGTCCCGGTGCTGTTGTTGTTGACGGTGCCCGTGGTGCCAACGGTGTTGCCGGTGCTGGTGCCCGTGCTGTGGTTGTTGTTGACGGTGCCCGTGGTGCCAACGGTGTTGCCCGTGCTGGTGCCCGTGCTGTGGTTGTTGTTGACGGTGCCGGTCGTGCCGACCGTGTTGCCGGTGCTGGTGCCCGTGCTGTGGTTGTTGTTGACAGTGCCGGTGGTCCCGACGGTGTTGCCGGTCGAGGTGCCGGTGCTGTGCACGTTGGCGGTGCCGGTGGTGCCAGTCGTGTTGCCCGTGCTCGTGCCGGTGCTGTGCACGTTGGCGGTGCCGGTGGTGCCTGTCGTGTTGCCAGTGGAAGTCCCCGTGCTGTGCACGTTGGTCGTTCCGGTCGTGCCCGTCGTGTTGCCCGTGCTCGTGCCGGTGCTGTGGGTCACATCCTTGTTCTTGTTCTTGTCGTCACCATTCCCGGACTTCCCGCCGGCGGTGTC
The DNA here is from genome assembly GCA_036264335.1 of Candidatus Dormiibacterota bacterium. Lineage (GTDB taxonomy): Bacteria > Chloroflexota > Dormibacteria > Dormibacterales > Dormibacteraceae > Palsa-872. The sequence goes on along the minus strand of DATARC010000030.1, from coordinate 19,868 downwards.
TCCCTTGCCGTCGGAGTTGTTCTCCCCCGGCTCTTTGTTCTTGCTCTTCGAGCTGCCGGCATCGGTGGTGCTGGCGCCGCCCGAGGATTTGCCGCTCCCCTTGCCGTCGCCCTTACCATCGCCGCCGCCGACCTTCTGGTCGCTCTTCGCCGTCGCAGTGTCAGTCCGCTGAACGACTGCCGCGCTTGAAGTGCCGCCGCCCTTGTTTGTGCCGTGCTGAGTGTCAGCCGCCAGCGCAGGCGAGGTGCGCGCGAACATGAGAACCACTCCAGCCACAAAAACGCAGGACTTGATCGCTACTCGTTGCCCTATCGGTGCCCGTACCGATAAGAACTCTCCGCTTGTCTCCAAATGAACACCCCCGCATTGGATTTAGGTGATTGCCTGCCGCCATCCTGGACACGGGCCTCAGAAATTTCTTCCGCGGATATGTCGCAGAACGCCCCGCTCAGCGTTCCCTATTTGGGCAATCCCTGAAATGACAACGCAGCTAGTGACACGAGTAACCATGGAGGACGCCACCAGCGTGGAGGCGGTCACCGCGTTTGTGGAAGAGCTTCTTGCCGATTCCGGCTGGGAGCTGGTGCGTGTCAGGCAGCGCACATCGCGACTTGATCCGCCCAACTACTGGACACTTTTTGAGGTCTCCATTAGTAAGGACGAGGAGACGCGCAGTCTTCGGATGGTTGCGGCCGGCGCCTTCGAGGAGGCCGCATGGCAGAGGCTGCAACACCGGCTCGAACGAACCAGCTCGGGCCGCGAGTGCGATCCGCTCAACGGCGTCGGTTATCCGCGACTGTTCCCAGAGTCGCAGCACGCTTACTGGTTTTACCCATTCGACCCGAACATGCCCAACCTTCCCACGGCTGCCGATCCTGCTTCGATGGCGGGAATCTTGCTGGGTCTTGACCCGGACGCCGCCAGAGAGTTCGCCGCGACGGGCCGATTGCAGATCGAGAGGGTCCGCTACGTTCCGGAGGTCGGCGCCATCATTCGCTACACGATCGACACGGGCGCAGGGGCCATCACCATGTACGGGAAGGTCCAACCCGGTGATCGCGGCCTGCGCACTCATCGAATCGTCGGCGGACTGTGGGAGGCGGCGAGGCGCTTCGACTACGAGGGGTTGATCTATCTCCCGCGGCCGCTTGGATTCGTCGACGAGCTGGGATTGCTGCTCGAGGAAGCGATACCGGGCAAGCCGGTGGGCGGGAATCGCCTCAGCGCAGAGTTTGGCCTCACCGCCTTTGCCGCGGCGGAGGCGGCAGCGGTCATCCACGAGTCGAACGTACCTGCCGAAGGGCAGGTGTTTCGGATCGAAGCCGAGCTCGAACGTCTTGATCGTGTGACAAAACAGTTCATCCAGGTGCACCCGCGGGCGGCGTACCTCCTGAGCGACCTTGTCGCCCACATGCGCGATCACGTTCGCGCCACTGACGAAGAGGACATCTTGCCGACTCACGGCGACCTCAAGTACGACCAGTTCATCCATCACAACGGCAAGCTCACGCTGCTCGACTTCGACTATTTCGCCCTGGCCGAGACGAGCTACGACCTTGGCAAGTTCTGCGCCTACCTCGTGCCTTCGATACCGCAGGGCTGGGAAGAGACGCTGGCGGCCGAAGAGATGCGAGTCCAGTTTCTTCGGCGGTACAGAGAGCTCAGGCCATATGCGACGCTCGAGCGCTTCGCCGTTTACGAGGCCCTGCAGCTGGCGTTGCGCGCCATGTCGTTCATGTGGGCGCAGGTCCGGGGCTGGGAGGGCATGGCCGAGACCTTCCTGGTGCTCGCCTTCGAGCGGCTGAAGAGCCGGTTTCCGGAGTCGATACCGACCTCACTCGTAGGGTAAAGGAAAGAAAAGGGCTCCCAGTAGGCCGTAACGCTTTCTTTTACAAGGCTTTACCTCAAAGCCGCCAGCTTCCCGAACTGGCCCCGTCAAACTCAGCGACTCGTGAAAGTTATTTCCTGGTTTGGCGCGTTGATTCTCTTCGTGGCGGTAGCCGCAGGCACGTCGTCAGTGCTCCGGCTGCACTCGCAAGGCACCCCCGCTCTCGCGGCAAGCCGCGTGGCCGCACCCGTCGCATCGGGGAGCCAGGTTGCGATCGCGCAACCCAATCCCACCGCGGCGCCGAAGCCTGCACCAAAGAAGGCGAAGCCTGCCCCTCCCAGGGCTGCAGCCCCTGCTCCTCGACCGGTGGTCACGACGGCGATCGTGATCGGCTCGACGCAGCAGGTTCTGATCAACCAGGACCGCGCCAGGTACGGCTTGAGGCCGCTCACGTGGAGCTCGTGCCTCGCCTCTGTTGCTTACAGCAACGCGGTGCGAATGGCACTCGCCGAGCGCATGTGGCATGCCAACGGGGTCTATAGCGACCTCGCCTGTCACCTCGGCAACCGCACCGGAGAGAACATCGGCTACTGGACGGGTGGGATCACGGACTCGAGGCTCAACACGATGTTCATGAACAGCCCCGAGCACAAAGCGAACATCCTCGGCCCATACCGCTACGTGGCGACCGCATGGCGCGTCGCCGCCAACGGCACCGCGTACATTGCCGTGGAGTTCAGCTAGCTAGCCCCAACGCCTTCGAGTACCGGTCTGGGACCGGGCGTTGTTCCTGCGTAGCACCCACGACTGAGCTTGCAGCCCGGTCGCGTTCAAGGGTGCGCTCAGAGGAGGATCGCGAAGGTGAGTCTCGATCAGGCCGCTCGCGGTCACCAACCGGGGCGGATTCGCCAGCTCGGGGGTTGGCTGTGGGCGAAAAAGATCTGGTTCGCAGCCGCGATGGCCGTGGTCTTCGTCGCCGCCACGGCCTATGTCGTGTGGGCCGTGCAGGACCTGCCCGACCCGAGCCAAGGTGTCCTGGCGGTCGGAGACGTGGTCGTCCTTGACCGGCACGGAAAGCTCATCGAAGACTGGAACCACGAGGGTCACTACCACATCGATCTTCAGCTCAGCCAGATGGGCAAGTACGCCCCAGCGGCCACCATCGCTGCCGAGGACCGCAACTTCTATCACCACGGCGGGGTCGATGTCGGGTCGACGCTGCGCGCACTGTGGGTGGATGTCACCAGCGGCGGCCTGAACGAGGGCGGAAGCACCATCACGCAGCAGCTGGTCAAGATCCAGCTGCTGACGCCGCAAAAGTCATTGGAGCGGAAGGTTCACGAGATGGTGCTTGCGGTCGCCCTCGAGCAGCGTTTTTCGAAGGACCAGATCCTGACGATGTACCTGAACCGCGTGTACTACGGGCATGGCGCATATGGAATCGGAGCCGCGGCCCGGACCTACTTCAGCAAGGATGCCAAGGACCTCACGCCGGCTCAGGCCGCGTTCCTTGCCGGCCTCATCCAGGCGCCGAGCGGATACGACCCCACGACGCACTACGACCTGGCCCACCAGCGCGAGCTCTACGTGCTGCAGGGCATGGTCAGCACCAACGTCTTGAGCGCAACCGAGGGTGACCAGGCGGCCGCCGAGGACATCAAGTCCGAGTTCAAGATGCAGGCCACAACGCGCCAGAGCCTGGCGCCTCACTTCGTCGACTACGTGCTCACGCGGCTGGAGTCGACCTTCGGCGCGGCGGCGGTGCAGCAGGGTGGGCTTGTGGTCCACACGACGCTTGACCTCGGTATTCAACAGACCGCGGACCAGGCAGTGAAGAACGGGGTGAGGGACCTCGCTTACGCGCACATCAACAACTCGGCACTGCTCGCAGCAGACCCGAAGACTGGTCAGGTCCTGGCGTGGGTTGGCTCTGCCGATTACGGCAACAATCGCATCGCGGGGCAGTTCGACGTGGTTCTGGCTGAGCGTCAGCCGGGGTCGTCATTCAAGCCCTACGTGTACGAGGCCGCCCTGAGGGACCACAAGATCACGCTCGCCACAGTTCTCAACGACACGCCGACCGACTTCAACGGCTACCGGCCCAACGACTTCGACAACGGCGGCATGGGACCGATGACCGTCAGACGCGCGCTGATCATGTCCCGCAACATCCCAGCCGTCCAGGTGGGGCAGATGGAGGGCATGCAGAACGTCATCGGCCTGGCCCACCAGATGGGCATCACAAGCCACCTGGACCCGGGTCTGTCGACGGCGATCGGCGGCAGCGACGTCACCCTTTACCAGCACGTACAGGGTTACCAGGTCTTCGCCGACCAGGGTCAGCGCATGGACCTCAACGTGATCCTGGACGTCCGCCAGTCCTCAGGCCAGGTCGTCTTCACGCAGAGTCACAACGGCACCGGGGTCGTGAGCGCGGCGGACACCTACTTGATCACTGATGTCCTGAAGAACTATCAGAACCAGTGGGGCTTTGGCTGGAACCGCCAGATGGCCAGCAAGACGGGCACGAGCGACAACGGAAATGGCGGCATCCCGGATTCGTGGATCATGGCTTACAACCCAGACATCGTGGTCGGCGTCTGGGTCGGCAACACGGCTCCGAACGGCGGCGGCGGACTGATCACCGCATTCGGCGAGAGCGTGGGCTCCACGATCATGGCCCGCTTCGTCAACGGCTTGCCGTCGACGATGCGCGATTGGTACAGCCAGCCACCGGGGATCGTTCACGGTTGCGGTGCCGAGGCCCAGGAGATCTTCCTGAAGGGCACGCAGGGTTGCACACCCGGAACACCTGGCACTCCTTCCGCCACGGCGTCGCCAAGCTCGGGCCCGACGGAGACGCCGACCGCGAACCCGACTGCGACGCCTTCGACGGCGCCGGCGCCATCGCCTTCGCCGGTTCCCTCTCCAGTTCCTTCCCCCGTCCCGTCACCTGTCCCCTCGCCGGCCCCGTCGGCGCCACCCCCCAGTTCGCCGGCAGCATCTCCTTAAAGGATGGAAGAGAAGTTGGACGACAACATCGTGGGAGACAGCCCGTTCATGCAGAGCGTCGAAAGGCGCCGCCCGGGCGCTTCGATGCGTGCCTACGTGACACGGACGCTGCCGCAAAGCTCGGTGATCGTGGTCAGCAATCGCGGCCCTCACGAGCCACGACCAGAAGGTGGATTTGCCCGTGGCGCCGGCGGCGTGGTCACGGCGCTGCTGACCCTGGCCGAGGTCATGGCAGCCGACTGGGTCGCATGCGCCAGGACCGATGCTGAGCGCGCCCTCGTCAACGAACAGGGTGCCTCGATGATGGCGCCGCTGGTCAGCACGCAGACCCGGCTGCATTACGTCACGCCGACGCCTGAGCAGTACGAGATGTATTACTCCGTGATCTCCAACCCGGTTCTCTGGTTCATCCAGCACTACCTGTGGGACCTCGCCCACCAGCCGGTGATCAACGGGCGCGTACACAAGGCCTGGAAGGACGGCTACGTCCAGGTCAACAAGCAGGTCGCGCAGAAGGTCGCCGAGGTCGGCCGGCAGATGCCCAACCGACCGCTCGTGATGATTCACGACTATCAGCTGTACCTCGTGCCTCAGATGGTGCGAGACCAGGTGCCCGGCGCGATCATTCAGCATTTCATTCACATCCCGTGGCCGACGCCGCAGTACTGGAAGGTCCTGCCCAAGGAGATGCGGGACGCCATCCTCAGAGGCCTCTTGGGCTGCGACATCGTCGGTTTCCAGTCCAGCCTCGACGTGAGGAACTTCCTCATGACGTGCGAGGAGAACGCGGGGCTCCAGGTCGACATCAAGGAGCGCGCAGTGCTGCTCGACGGCAGGATCGTTTACGCGCGCCACTACCCGATATCGATCGAGGTCTCGTCCACCACGCGCCTGGCTTTCTCTCACGGCGTCATGGTCGAGGAGAGAAAGCTTCGCGACTGGCGACCGAAATATCTCATCGCCCGAGTCGATCGCACCGATCCTTCAAAGAACATCGTCCGGGGCTTTCTCGCCTACGAAAAGCTTCTGATCAACCACCCGGAGCTCAGGGGCGACGTGCAGTTCTGGGCGTTCCTGCAACCGTCGCGCCAGGACGTCGCCATCTATCGGAACTATGTAAAGGAAGTCAGGCAGGTGGTCACTCGCATCAACAACCACTACGGCAGCCAGGGATGGATGCCGATCCGCCTTGAGTTTGGCGAGAACATTCGCAAGGCCATGGCGGCGCTACGCAACTTCGATGTGCTTCTCGTCAACCCTGTGTACGACGGCCTCAACCTGGTCGTGAAAGAGGGCGCGCTGGTCAACCGGTCAGAGGGCGTGATCGTCCTGTCCGAGAACGCGGGCGCGCACGAGGAGCTGCAGCCTCACGTACTGTCCATCAACCCGTTTGACATCGAAGCGACGGGAGAGGCGTTGTACGAAGGCCTGGTGATGGGTGTCGCCGAGAGACACCGGCGCCACGAGGCGGCTCGTGAGGTGGTGCGCACAAACGACATCGCCCGCTGGATCACGCGCCAGGTGCAGGACATCCGTGACCTGGCAGCGACGCCAGGACTGAGGACCAGCCCGGAGCTTCGAGCCGGGTAAGGCCACGCCGGGTGACGGCCGCTGGGTACGCGTTTTAGTTGGGTATTCGTATACGTGGTGGCACGCCCAAGGGAGGAGGCCAATGGAACGCCGTGAATCCGAGGTTGTCCGTGACGAGACCACGGGGGTGGTCCGCGAGGAATCGCGAGTGGTGTCGATGAGCGGGGGCCCCGCGCCCGTGGCCGAGGACACCACCGAGTACGTCAGCAAGGTGTCGCCCGGACGCCGGGCGATCGAGGTCATCTACCTGGTCTTCGGGATCGTCGACGCGCTCTTGCTGGTGCGCCTTCTGCTCAAGTTGCTTGGCACCAATCCCGAGGCTCCGTTCAGCGGCTTCATCTACGGTCTGACTGGTTTCCTGCTGGGACCGTTCAAAGCAATGCTGCCGGCGTACGTCAGCGGCAAGACCATATTCGAGCCCTCAGTGCTGATCGCCATCCTCGTCTATGCCTTGGTCGCGTGGATGCTGGCGAAGATCGTGGCGATCGCCTACTCGCGGGATGTCGTCGTCCGCAGGAGCAGCGCACGAGATATCAGGCCCGAGTCCGACTGACCCGCGATTCAATTGGATCGATTAGAGGGAACCATGCGGTTCCCTCTTTCTTAAGAGGTGGCTTTCGGGAACCAGAGGGGTAGCTTGGAGATCGCCTCGTCGCTGTCCACGTCCGGCCTCCCGCCTGCGCTCAGCATGTACTGCCACGCCGCCATGTTGGCGGAGCAGCCAGGCAGCTCCGGTGTGTATTCCGGGGCCTTTGCCTTGGTGTACCTGCCTTGCAGTGAGGGTTCGAAGCTCCAGAGGTATCCGCTCATTGCGATCTCGGGCCGGGCGCTGACTGCACGGCACCAGGCCGAGGCGAACTCGGTTCCCGCCGTGCCGTTGCCGTAATACATCGGCACGAAGTTGGCGAACGTGATGCCGTCAAACCACCCTGAGATGAATCCGGCATCGACGCTGCCGGCCCCAGGGCAGTAGTCGCCGGGGGGCTCGATGTCGATGGCGAGCACGGTACCGGAGGGGATGCCGAGGCTGGTGGCTGCGGCGCTCGCCTCGGAGGCGTAGCGCTGGCCCGTGGCGTAGCTGTGAACGGCTGAGCAGTCGTAGTTGTTGTAGATCGGCAGGATGCCCATCTGCTTCAGCGCTGCAGCGGCGATCTCGGCTGAGCTGATGCCAGGGCAGTTATAGGTCTGGGTTAGGTAGCGGCCCCAGAAGTCCGGAGCGCCGTACGCGAGCTGGACTTGCGGGTACAGGCCTCTCGAAGCGGTGGTGTTGGTGGTGAACGGCTTGCAGGAATCCACGCCCCAGAGGAGACGCGTCGGCTGGACAGCGGCTGAGCGCACCTGGATGTTCACGAGGGACGAGTGAGCCTGGACCGTGTTCACGAGCTTGACGAGCGCCGGCGAGCCTTGGTCGGCGACGACGGGCCGAGCGGCGCCGACGACGGCCGTGAACCAGGGGGTCGATCCGGTGGTGATCGCAATGCGGGCGCTGCACGAGCTTCCGGTCTTGCATGCATTCGCCACCAGCTCTCCGTTCTGGTCGTAGATCCCGATGCTCCAGGGGGTGTTGGTCACGTCGACGTTCGCTGTAGCCCGCATGAAGACCGTGTCACCGCGCTGTGGATTCGTTGTGTTTGCATCGAGGGTGACTCCAAGCCACGTCGCCGTCATCGGCTTGGACTGTGCCTGGGGCTGCAGCGGCGAAGTCTGTGAGGCCGCAGAAACGTAGGCCACGATCGGTCGCACGCCAGACTGGTCCTTGGTAAGGGTCGTGCTGCAGGTGGTCCCGTGGCTGCAGTAGGTCAGCCGGACGCCGGACCTCTGGTCGTAAAGGCCGAGCTGATACCCGGACGATGCGACATCGGCGGTCGTGGTCGCCGTGATGGTGATTGGCTTGCCTGGTCCGACCATCGCGGGCGAGGCTGCAATCAGCGCGACGCTGAACCATGAGACCAACACGGGATTGGAGGTGATGACGTTCTCTGTGGGCTGGTTCGCCACGGGCGGCGTCAGGTACGCCGCGAAGGTGTGGACGCCAGAGCTGGCGGCATAAGCGACCTGGCACTGGCTTGACTGCATGCAGGCTCCGACCAGAGTTCCTGTCGTCTGGTCGAAGATCTCGATCGCCGAGCGAGTGCCGGTCACGGTGAGGCTCGCTGTGGCGGTGAGCATCACGTTCTGCCCAGGCTTCAAGGCGGTGACGTCTGACTCGAGACGCACCCGAGGCTGAGAACCGGCTGCGGTCAGGGTCCAGATGGGAACGCTCGGGGTCGCGGTATGCGGCACGAAGGTCGAGCCTGGTGTGGCGACCGGTGCAGCAGGTTGCGGCGCCGGGCTGGGCAGCAGGGTGTCGTTGCAGGAAGCCGGCGCGTTCGGCCCGTCCGGCCGGGTTGGGCAGGCGCTCTGTCCCCCGGGCAGTGAGGCGACGCCGGGTGTCGGTTGCGCAGCACTGTCCCCGGGGTTGCAGCTCGCGCCACGGCCCGAGTCGGGACACTGGCGGCTGCCGGCCGGCAGTGAGAGGCGAATCGGATCGGTGACGGCGGAGATCTGGGTCACCTGGGAGCTGGCCGGCAGGTCGCCGGGGGCGGCTATGGCGGGTGTCGCCTGGCCGAGCTGGCTGGACACAACGAGGGCAGCCACGGCTGCCCGAAGCGCCTGACCACGGAGGCGCGCGAAAAGACTCGAGATACGAGGTGATTGCAAGAAACTTCCTCCCCGGAGCCGCCCTTACGGGGCTGCCTGGATAACCCGGGTCGAAAGTTATGCCTGTGTCTCGGGTCTACCTCCCGCCATGCGGTTAAGAAGGCTGAACTGTTGTCAAGTGGCCCAAAAGGGGCCTAAATGCGGCTGTTTGAGGCACTAAGTTCCGGCAACCTGGGCGATTCGCCCACGATCTCAGCCTCGAACGAGGTCAGCTCAACCCGTGGCGCCGAAGCGGTGGCGGCGATTCTCGAACCAGCGCCGTACGAACTCCGCCGTGAAGCTCGCTTCCTGCCCCGGACGCATGGACCGGAGGAGTTCCTCGGCGAACTCTCCGCTGATGGCTCGGGTGAGCTCCCCGCCTGGTGCCGCCGCGTCGCCGACGGCCGCCCGCCCCCGTGTCAAGGCGTGACGAAACACAGCGTCTGCCAAGGGGCCTGGGCCGGTCCGCTCGTCGAAGGAGGCCGTGGCTTCCGCGTCTTCCTCTCCGCCCATCTCGTGGTCGAGCTGGCGCGGCTGGCGGCCCCGCTGGGTGACGGTGCCCATCCAGCCCCCGAATGAGAGATGGTGAAGCGTGTAGCTGACATCGCGCGCGGCGGGCGTCATCTCACCACCGCCCGCATGGTCGGCCACGAAGGTGATCGCCCAATGCTCGAACTCGGTGTATGAGGCTGGTCCGATCGGACGCGGAACATGCTCGGCGATTCCGAGGCGGCGGAGGTCTGGATCGATTTGCTTGAGGACCTTCTGGATTTCGCTGACACGGGCGGCGGCGCTCGTTGACTGCCGGTGGGCGAACTCTGCGATCGCCTCGATCACTTTGAAGATCGGCCACCAGTCGGGAAACACGGCTGGCAGCCACTGCAGGGCGCCGGCCAGCTCTGCCGGGTGGGCGAGCCGATACACCAGCCGGTTGGCGGTCGGTTGCACGTAAACGATGCCGGCCATGGTGAGCAGGTCCAGCGCCTGCGTAACGCTGCCCTTGCCGTAACCGGCGGCTTCCGCAAGCGCCCCGGCGGCATGGCCTCGATCAGGCTCGGCCAGCATCAGCTTCAAAATCTCAGCCCTTGCCGACACCCCGACCAGCGCCCGCAGGCGCAGCTGGACGAGCGAAGGCCGGCGCAAATCGGGCGTGCCGATGTGCTCCGATCTCCAGAGGGCGAGCGGTTCGCCCTCGGCCGGCCACGACACCTTTGCGTGCGCCGCGACAGTTGCGGCATAACGTCCGAAAGCTTCATGCATCGGCAAGGCCGCCTGATCCGCAAGGTTTCGCAGGCGAAAAGCCGAGGCCAAACGAGCATTGGCGATGCACCAATCCATGGAGTTGGAGCGAAGGCGGCTGTCCGAATTTCCGACATAGGACGTGAAGATGATCAGGGGCTCGAGGTCGATCGCCTGCCAGTCGTGACGGCGGCGTACACCATCGATTCCGAGCTCGCCCCAGAGGCTCCATGCGAGGTCGAGCGCCAGGCCATCGATCTCGTGCGCGAGGCGTTGTCCGTGACCGGGTTTGATCACTCAGTCTCCAGCGGCCCAGACGGCCTTTGATGGTTGGTTAGACAAAAAGAAGCAGCCCGGGGCAGGAGGGCTGCTTCCATCTCTACAACGCGTGAATTTGGCTCGTTACCGATAAATGGCGAAAACCTTGTGGCTACCGCGCGACTCCACCAAGGACATTTCCATATGTGACGCCCAGGGCGAACAGGCCGAGCAGAGACATCAGAACGAGAGTAAACGTCCGGGCGCAGGTGTCGATGAGACCGCCGTCGTCAAACGTTTCCGAGTCGGCGGCACTCCACCGCCCGCCCCAAACCCCAGCCCTTGCTGCGAGCCCGAGCGTGATCAATACGACGATCAGAAGTACTGCCATCAAACCCCCAAAAAAGGGCTTGGACGCTGAGCGGGTCAGCGTCCTTGCCACTCACTACAACGCACGAGGGGCCGAATGTGGCGATCCAATACTTATGGCGTTGAGCGCGTTTGTTTGGCGTGGGAACACCGATGAGTCTGCAATTCTCAATCGCTCTTTGCTCCGCCCTGGTGGCTGCGACGTTGGTGCCGAGTATCAGGCGCGCGATGCCGCGTTGGTTCGAGATCGCCTTGTGGGTCGCGCTCATCTTTGTCTGCTGGCTCGGTATCGCCAGCATTAAAGACCCACACGCGCGAGAGCTGACAAGTTCGATCAACTGGGCCGTCGGCATGATGGTCAACACCCTGGTCGGCCTTGCCGGGCTGAGCGTGCTGGACTCGCTGCGTGCCAGCCGCTTTGCAATCGCCGATGGTGTGGTGACCCTCTTCTGTGCCGACGCTCTCCTTCTCGCGCTGCTGTCGAGCTACCGCGAAGGTCGTGGCTGGCAGCCGACCGTCCGTCTTGGCGAATGGATGGAGGTGCCGCCCGCTCCGCTGCCGGTCATGGTCCCGGCCAGCCAGTCATACGCGGTCGAAGAGCTCAACGAGAGGCTGGCCGCCGCGACGATCACTGCCGGCGCAGCCGCCGCGACCTGGTCGGTGCAGTTCTTGATCTGGGCGCGCGACATTGGATTGCCGAGAGCTGAGGAACGCCTGGCTCGCGCGGCAGCAGTTGGCCGGGTTGAAACCAAGGTGTTGCTCGCAGCCGTTCGCGAGACGGCCGGCGAGCTTGAGTCTGGCGCCCGCGATCTCGTCGCCGCCTCGGCGCCTGAGGTCAACAAGCTTGCACTTAGGGTCGCCGCCATTCTCAACGGAGTCACCGAGGCGGAGCAGCGAGTCTCCCCAAGCGCCGGGAACCTCGCACAGGTCGTCGACATCCAGGCGCTGCGCATTGCCCAGACGCTGGGCCGCTTTGGCCGCAACCAGTCAATAGAGAAGAAGGATGAAATTCAGAATGATCCAGAACACCCGAACCGACTGGCCTCGTAGCCGAAAGGGATTTCGCCTGCGGTCGACGGCGCGGCACGCGCGCCGCCAGAAGCGCGTCATGCGCCCGCTCGCATGGGTCTTCCGCGCGCTCCTGCTGTGCGTGATCGCGATACCGAGCCTGGTCTACACGTCGTCAGGCTTCGCGGTCTATGCGAACAAGCTGCCGGACCCGACCACCGTGACTGCGCCGATCCCCTCGGACACCATTCTCTACGCCTCGGACGGGAAGACGATCCTCGCGGACCTTCACCCTCCGGGCTATCAGCACTACTACGAGTCGCTGCAGTCGATGGGCACATTGCTCCCCGAGGCAGTGCTCAGCATCGAAGACCGCAACTTCTACAACGAACCCGGCGTCGACCCAGGCGGTGTGGCGCGCGCTGCGATGATTGACTGGCGCGCGCATCAGAACGTGCAGGGCGCGTCCACCATCACGCAGCAGCTCGTGAAAATGCGCCTGGTCGGCAACGAGCAGACTCTCGACCGGAAGTTTCGCGAGGCGCTCCTCGCCTTCGAGATCGAGCGGCGCTACACGAAAAACGAGATCCTCGAGATGTATCTCAACAGCGCGTTCTTCGGGAACAGTGCCTGGGGCAGCGCTGCCGCCGCGCAGATCTACTACCACACCACGACCCAGAATCTCGACCTCGCGCAGGCCTCGATGCTTGCCGGCTTGATTCGCGGACCCTCGGTCTACAACCCCCTCCTTGACTGGACGGCGGCGAAAGCACGCCAGGCCGTCGTGCTCCAGGCGATGGTGCGCGACCAGAAGATCACCCAGGTTCAGGCGACACAGGCCCTGGCCGAGGACATCTCCGCGCCCAAGCACATGTTCACGCCGATCAACCAGATCCTCGCGCCCGCCTTTGTGCGGTATGTGACAGGTCAGCTCGTGACCCAGTTCGGCGCGGACGCCGTTTACACGGGCGGCCTCGAGGTCACCACGACGCTCAATTACAAGCTGCAGCTGCTCGCGCAGAAGACCGTGACAGGCACCGTCAAGAGCCTCGCCTACCGCAGGGTCAGCCAGGGGGCGCTGGTTTCCATCGACCCGAACTCGGGTGCCATCGTCGCGATGGTCGGATCAGCCAACCCGAAGGCCAATGGCGGTCAGTACAACCTCGCCGTCTGGCCACCGCGCAACCCCGGATCGTCGATGAAGATCTACACGTACACGACCGCGATCGCGAGCCGCAAGTACAGCATGACGACACCGATTGCGGACACCGCATTCACCTATCGAGATCCCGTTTCAGGCGAGGCTTACTCGCCCCGCAACTACGACGGCCACTATCACGGGACGCTCGAGCTGCAGGAGGCTATGGCCAACTCGCTCAACATCCCCGCGGTCAAGGTCGAGCTGGGCGTCGGAGTTTCTTCGGTGGTGAACATGGCCCGGGCCATGGGCGCGCCACCCTGGCAGCTTCACTACGACAGGTACGGCAATCCCGTTTACACGAACAATGACCGGCTGAACTCGTTCGGGCCATCGCTCACGCTTGGCGGGTACGGAGAGACCCCGCTGCAGATGGCGACAGGAGCGTCCGTGCTGGCCGCGAAAGGCATCCTCCACCCGCCGTTTGCGTACTCGCAGGTCTTGAAGAACGGCAGCATGCTGTACCTCCGCAAGCCAGGTGCAGGCTCCAAGAAGGTCCTCGATCCCCGCGTGGCTTTCATCATGGGCCAGATCATGTCGGACGACTACAACCGCCGACTGATCTTCGGGATGGGCTCGATCCTAACGCTGCCCGGCCACCGCGTGGCCGTCAAGACAGGCACGACGGACCAGTTCGCCGACGCGTGGACCATCGGCTTCACTCCGCATCTCGTGACTGCGGTGTGGGTCGGCAACCCCGATTGGCGCCAGAAGATGACCCAGGGCTCTGACAGCTTCTTCACCGCCGCTCCCGTCTGGCACAACTACATGGCCGCAGCGCTCCCGTTCCTGAAGCTCCACAACGAGTGGTACAAGGAGCCGGTCGGAATCATCAACAGGGTTTTCCGCGGCAGGCTCGCCTTTTACCTGCCAGGCACTCACTAGACAAACGATGCTGGCAAGGGTCAACAAGTTCGGCAAGCAACTACCGGACAGCGGTCACGGCTGCGGATGCGAACTTTGCGCCCTCGCGAACGCACCTCGCTATGAGCGTCGCCACCTGCCCCGTGGCGACGGCTTGTGGGGCCCAACCCGGCGCGGTTTGGCGCAGATGGTGCGCACTATCCGGGGCACCCGACGGCAGGTCGCATAGGCCTGGCGCTCTGTGCGCCATGTGGATCAGGCCGCTATTGGGCCTCAATTCGGAAATTCCACTGCAATTCAGGTAGCCCCAAGCCTTGGGGACGTTGAACAGATACATGGATCCAGTGGGCGTGGGGTTTACCGCCGACTACCCCGGCGACGTTCTGAACGCGCTGGCGATCGGGCTGGCGGCGGATACGACCGAGAGCGGCAAGAAAGCGCTCGAGGTGGTGAAAGCGAGGTCGCCTGAACTGCTGCGAATGAGCGAGCAGGCGGGTGAGGATCTGCTTGCCACTTCGACCAGCTTTATCGAGGTTCTCCTCATGTCCCTGCGATCGGACATCGAGCTGCCCTGGCCTGTTTTCGAGCAGCGAGCCCGAGACGAAGGACGGCTTCGGGCCGCGCAGGGAGTTGCGCTCGAGGCTTTGATCGACGTGCTCTCCATTTATCGGCGCGCAACCATCGAGCTGATCGCCGCGCCACTTGACGTGAGCCGGCGTCGCGACGAGATCATGGCCATCGCCCAGCGGCGGCTCGAGGATGTCGTCGAGCGGATGACATCCCGAATGGCGCAGGGATATCTCGACCATCTTGACGCCGCGCACCGTGCCCGAGAGAGTGAGCTCTATGGTCTCGCTGCAATCGTGACCGCGATGGTCCGTTCGATCGATACGGTTGAGAGCGCGGAGATCGCGCTCATCGAATCATTGACGGCGCTGCGGCTGAACGCAGGATCGGTCTGGTTGCGCGAGCGCGCGTCCTACAAGTTGATTCACACCGTCGGGCTCGATGAGGATCAGGTCGATGACTTTCGCGCTCACGTCGGGCCGCGCGCAAAAGCCACGGCATCCGCTAATGGCCGCTCGGAATCTCGGGTGGACCGCGTGGTGGGAGGCGACTGGACCGCGCTTCGCGCGCAGCTGCGAGTCAAAGGCAGGACGGTCGGCGTGATGACGGTGGGAACGCAGATGCAGCGCGTATTCGGCCCCACCGACTATCTCTTCATGGCGGCTGTCGCGGACCAGGTGGCGATCGTGCTCGACCGCGCACGACAGTTCTCGACCGAATCGCGTACCGATCATTTGACCGGCCTCGCCAATCGCCGGGAGTTCGAACGCTTCATGGAGCGTGAGGTGGCGCTCGCCGAGCGGCATGAGCGGCGCCTGACGATGATGATGATCGACCTCGACAACCTGAAACGGATCAACGACAGGCAGGGCCACCGTGGTGGCGACGCTGCGTTGCGCCTGGTGGGCCAACAGCTGCAGCGCGTCGTGCGCGCCTCGGACCTGTGCGCCCGCATCGGCGGCGACGAGTTCGCCGTCGCGATGCCGGAGACGGATATCGAGCGCGGTCGCGAGGTGGCGACGCGTCTTCGAGCGGCGGTTCGTGAGATGAGCCTCGGCGCGAAGTCGATGGAGGCGGTCGAAGTCAGCGTGGGGCTGTCGGCGTGGCGGCCCGGCCAGGACTGGCAGGCGGTGTACCAGAGCGCCGACATGGATCTGTACGAGGACAAGAAGCGGCGCAAGCTCGCGCGCCGCAGCGAAAGACCCGTTGAAAGGGCGCCGATCAGGCTGTTTCCACGCGCCGCAGCCGTCAGGCGACGCGTCGCCGGCTCCTGAGCTTTCGGCAAGGCCTGGACACGGGCGGCGCTTCAGCGCCAGGACCGACCGCCCGCTACTCGACCAGCGCCAGCTCCCGGGCTTTAACGATTGCCTGTAGCTTCGAATGGACGCCGAGCTTCGCGCCCAGGCTCCGAATGTGCGTCCTCACTGTGGTGTAGCTGATCCCCAGCTTGCTGGCGATCTCGCGGCTCGAGACGCCTTCAGCCATCAATCGAAGAACCTCTTTCTCTCGTGGCGTCAGGCTCTCCAGCTGCGCGTCCATCGACCGGCGCTTGTTGAGCAGCGCGGCAATGGTGCGCGGAGTGATGAGGGTGCCCCCGCGAGCCACGGTGCGAATGGCATCCACAACTTCTGAGGCCGCCCTGGACTTGTGGATGAAGGCGCTGGCGCCGGCTTCGAGTGCCGCAAACCTCGCAGCGTCGCTGTCCTCCCGGGTGAGGAAGATCAGCTTCGTCTCTGGTCGGATCTGGCGGATTCCCGCGCCGGCGTCGGCGCCGGTTCCGTCGGTGAGGCGAAAGTCGAGGATGACGACATCAGGGCTGAGCTCCGCCGCCAGGGCGATCGACTCTCCGACCGACCCAACCTTGCCCACCACAGTCATGTCTTCCTGATCGTTGAGCAGCGCACCCAGGCCTTCAGCCACGACCTGGTGGTCCTCGACGATCAAGACCCGGATTACGTTCTGGCTCACCCGGGAGTCGGGATCCAGAATTCAACCTTGGTGCCGCGGCCCGGCTCGCTGGAGATCTTGCACCAGCCTCCCGCGAGCAGGGCGCGCTCGGTGAGCGAAAGCAGGCCGAGGTGCCCAGGCAGGTGGTCCCGCTCATCCACCACGAAGCCACGTCCGTTGTCCTCGACGCTGCCGGCGATTCCGCGACCCTCCGACTTCACCACCACCCGCACCTGCGTTGCGCCGGAGTGCTTCTCGACGTTGGTGATGGCTTCGCTTACCTGCCGGAACACGAGCGATTTGATTTCGTAAGGCACCTCATCCGGCAGCTCCAGGTTCACGTCGGCCTCGATGCCAGTGAGGTGGCGAAGCATCAGAACCCGATCCCGAATGGTCTCCTCGAATCCACCTGGGAGCTCAAGCGCCGGCGGCCGAACTTCGAAGAGCAGCTTCCGCAACGCATCCTCGGCTTGCTGGAGCAGGCCGACGGCGTCGTTGATGGGATCGAGCTGCTTGGCGCTGACCCGCTGTAGATGCAGCTCAGCCGCGGTCAGCTTCTGGAGCGCATCGTCGTGAAGCTCGCTTGCGAAACGGCGCCGGATCTTGTCCGCCGCCGTGGATGCGTTCTTCAGAAGCAGCTGACGTGCCGAGTCCACTTTTTGCAGCCGCTCCACGGTCTTCTTCAGATCCGTCTCCGCCTGTCGCAGCTGCCAGACCAGGCCGGCTGCCAGGCCGGCTTTGTGTAGAACCCAGGTGTCCTCGCGAGAGAAGCCCTCGGGGTTGCGCGAGTCGTACGCCGCGACCAGTCCGAGGCGGTGGTCGCCCGCGCGCCACGGCACGCTGATGGCGTTGTCGACTCCCAGGGCGTCGAGCACGACCAGCGAGTCGGCGTCGGCGTCCGCGCGCGAGGCGCGGTACATGATGTCCTTGTAGACGACACGGCTCGCCAGGTCGTCGATGTCAGGATCGCACCGTCCCGGTTTGAGGCGGGCGATGAAAGCATCGTCAACGCCGTACGAGCCGGGAATCGCCGTCAGCGTCTTGTTGTCGTTCAGCTGCCAGAAAAGAACTTTCTGGGCGCCCACCAGCTGCGCCATGGTGTCGGTCAGCCTGCGGTAGAAGTCGGTGAGATTCTTGCCCAGCCGCGCGTGCATGGATACCGCGAGCAGCGCCTCGACCGCCAGCTCGTGAGCCCTTTCGAGCCGCTCCGTGCTGCGGGCGCGCTCCTCGCTCACCAGGCGCTGCTCTTCGCTGCGGTCGAGCTCCGCGCGAAGGTTGACCAACCTGTCGACCATCTCCTGGCGGCGCTCGTGAAGGCGCGCGATCTCGATCGCTGCCGCCAGCTGATTGGCGAACAGGGAGAAGGTCCGGCGCTGGAAGGCCGTGATGCCTGTCTTGCTGACAATGCCCATCACACCGATCGTCCGTCCGCCGGCCTGCAAGGGCTGGCTGAAAAATGAGCCCTGGCTGGGATCGCGATAAGAGCCTGTTGCCCGCCCGTCCGGGCCGGCCGGCCGCGGCGTTGAATTGTTCACGAAATTGTCGATCTGGTCGTCGGTCAGGGCGTCGCTCGGCGTGGCCGCCCGCGTGTACACCTGCTTGCGATCGCCGCCTTCGTCGACGATCGCGATGAATGCAACCGACGACTTGGTCAGGTCGAGCGTGAGCTCCAGGGCCCGCTCGGCCACCTCGTCCAGATCGCGAAACCGCGCGAGATCGACCGAAACGAACTGGAAGGTCTCGAACTGCTCCCAGAAGTCGGTTTCCAACCGGTTGACGGTTTCCACCCAGCAGTCCCCTCGGCAGATTGTACCGAACGTCTGCACGAGCGCAACAGAACCCTCGGTCTGCCTCAAACGGGACCGGTACTCGCCTCCGCGGACGCGTTTTGACTAGAGAAGGGGAGCGGGCCGCCGGCTGCTTCAGCGGCGCTCCTGGATACCACTCGTCCGGACAGGGGGTCACAGAATGAGCCAGGAATACAACGAGCTGCGCGGCGGGACAGTGGTGGAGC
The DNA here is from genome assembly GCA_036264335.1 of Candidatus Dormiibacterota bacterium. GTDB lineage: Bacteria > Chloroflexota > Dormibacteria > Dormibacterales > Dormibacteraceae > Palsa-872. The sequence continues at coordinate 1,295 of DATARC010000030.1, read as the reverse complement.
TCGCGCGGGTCGAACGGATTCTCTCTGAGGTGGCCAGGCCGACCCTGGACGAGGACTCCTTGGCCCACCAGACGCGGGCAGCCATGCTGCACGTGGGCATCGTCGTCAGCGGCCGCGCCTCTCGAAAGGACCTGATCGAGAGCCTCTGGAGCCGCAAGCGCTCGCTGCGCCGCCAGGTCGCCTCGCACGGCGACTGGGGCCCGCTGCAGCCGGTCGCGTGATCTCGCAATACCTCGGCGTACAAGTCGCTCGGGCCGCGTTCTCTAGACGAATGAATGCAAGGAACGCGCTACTCAGGACAAACGACATGGTGAGCATGCGGCCGTTTGTGGTCTTCGCGATCAAGGTGATGGGCCCAGGCCCCCGCCGCGTCAAGATGGTCAGGCTTGCCCACGCGATGAGCGATGGGAGGTCCGGCTCTCGCCATTCCCACGCGGCGCTTCACATCGCCGCTCCGCGACTTGCACCGCAGGTCGCGCCCAGCCAGCGCGCTGCCTAGCTTCGGAGCCGTCACCTCATGCGCCCTGGATCGAGGAGTCGCACCTCCCAGCTGAGCCGGCGCCGGCTCCTGAGCCCGCCCGCAAGGCTGGCCTCGGCAAATCGACGCAGGCGGTGGGTACTCCAGTTGTGGGAGGCGTTTCTAATACAGATGGACGACTTCGACAGGCTCATAGAATTTCAGCTCCGCCGCAGGCTTGACCCGCTGATGACGGCACCAGTCCCCATCCGGCGGGGGCGTTTGGCATCGGGCCGCCCGGCCACAGGCGAGCGTGGCAAGCCCGACCGCAAGCCGAAAGGCGGCGTCCTCGTGCTGCTCGAGAATTCCTGAACTTCCCTTCCTTCCTCTCGCGAGGCCGGGCTTGCAAGGGCCCGGCCTCCAACTTTTCAGGCGGTCCCCGGACCTGCGATCCTGGTGCCGCCTAGACTGAAGTTGAAGCCGGCAGCGTCGGCGATTTCGGAGATTTGAGCTGTGGCCGCGAAACGGGTGGTGATCGTCGGGGGCGGGGGGACCGGTGACTACGCCGCTTTCGCGCTTCGCAAGAAGGGCTTCGACGGCGACATCCACATCATCAGTGCGGATCACAACCGGGCATACGACCGACCTTACCTGTCGAAGGAATTCTTACGCGGCGAGGTCGAGCTCTCCAAGGTCTTCCTGCACGATGAGGCCGACTACTCGAAGGAGCGCATCGAGCTTCGGGTGAACCAGCGGGTGGTGGGCGGCTCGATGGCGAGCCGGACGCTCGCGCTCGAAGACGGTGGCAATGTCGGCTTCGACGTCCTGGTGCTGGGCC